>CALFAC010000072.1 GCA_937927935.1 uncultured Bacillaceae bacterium | reverse complement strand
GCCAGTTAATATCTGACAAGCCAGGACCGTTTGCATCGAGGCCACAACATGGACGAGAGGTCCCAGCACACCGATGGTGTCACAGGTTTGACCGTGCTGCTCAACAGGTTCATGGAACAAGCAGCGGTAGCAGGGGGTTTCGCCGGGAATAAATGCGGCCACAGTTCCCCGGGAAGCGATCACCCCGCCGTGAATCCAAGGGATATTCCGTTTGTAGCTGACATCATTGATTAAAAAACGCGTGGCCATGTTATCGGTGGCATCTATGATCAGGTGGCAGTCTTCCACCAAGCGTTCAATTGAACCGGGATTAACGTCTTCAACGTGGGCCGATAAGTGGACACGGGGATTGATCTTTTTCAATCTTTTGAGGGCAGCCAAAGCTTTGGGTGTTTCTTCATTTGCATCTTGCTCAGTGTAAAGGGATTGGCGCTGTAAATTGCTAACCTCCACAATATCCCGATCAATGAGGCGCAGGCTGCCCACACCTAATCGGGCCAAGTGGAGAGTCACCGTTGAGCCCAGGGCACCGAGACCGATGACGGTCACCGCTTTTGTCGCCAATCTTTCTTTTGGGAAGGAGATTGTCTCTGCATCCATCATTCGTCACCTTACCCTTCGCTTTTCAGAAAGGGATGGTAACTTGAGCATAGCACATCATACAGTCTCCTCCAATAGTAATTCCTCTTTTTATATTTAATTTTATAAAAATATAAAAAGGAATTATAGTTGTTTATGTTGAATATAGACCATATAATTTTATAATAGGGATCCATTTTAAATAAATTTTAGAAATCAAGGAGGGGCTAACGTTGAAACTGGGCGGATACAGACATAAGGAAGCGTGGATTGATTTGACCCAAGGCACCGTTGAGTACAGAAAACCTAAACAGGAAGATCTGGTTAAGTATGTTGGGGCGCGGGGTTTAGGGGTGAAATATTTACTGGATCACAAAATTTACAAGGTTGACCCCTTATCCCCAGATAATATGCTTTGTGTCATGACAGGCCCATTAACAGGTACACGGATCAATATGAGTGGACGGCTGTGTACCGTGACACGCTCCCCCTTAACTGGAACAGTGACAGATTCCCATATGGGCGGGTGGACGGCGGCCCGGCTGAAATGGGCGGGTTTTGATAATTTGATTATTAGAGGGAGAAGTGAGAAGCCCGTCTACTTATATGTGGAAGATGGGGAAGTGGAGATTAAAGATGCTTCCCATCTATGGGGGTTAAGCACCCGAGCCACCATCAAATATATGCAGGACACCCACGGTGACAATCTTTCCGTAATGGCCATCGGTCAGGCTGGCGAAAATAAGGTGCTCTATGCCAATATTATGAACGAAGATGACCGGGCCTGTGGCCGGGGCGGTACAGGAGCGGTGGCTGGTTCAAAAAATTTAAAAGCGATTGTGATCAAAGCCAGTCAGAAGGGCAATATGCCTGAAGCGGCGCAACCGGATAAATACAATGAAGCGGTGAAGGCAGGATTGACCGCCATTATGGAAGGCGCCTTAACCGCTCCTAGAAAAGGGGGACTGTCCGTATATGGAACCAATGTGCTGATGAATATTGTGAATGAGGTGGGGGCTTTACCATCCAAAAACTCAACGGAAAGCTACTTCCCTACAGCTGATGAGATCAGCGGTGAGACGGTCCGCCAGGAATTGCTGGTGAGCGATCCCACCTGTCACGCCTGCCCGGTGGCTTGTAAAATTGAAGTAGAAGTGAAAGAAGGCCCTTATAAAGTACGGGTGGAAAGTTTTGAGTACGAATCGGCTTGGGCCCTTGGACCCAACTGCGGCACGTCCAATAAGGAAGCGGTGGCCTATCTCATTGATCGGTGCAATGAGTACGGGATGGACACCATCGAACTGGGGAACACCTTCTCCACGGCCATGGAGGCCTATGAAAAAGGATTGCATCAAGAGCCGCTAAGCTGGGGCGATGTGGACAAGATGATTGAACTGACTGAAAAGATCGCCACCCGCACTGGATTTGGCAATATCCTGGCTGATGGAGCGGGACGGGCAGCCCAACATTTCGGAGATAAAAATCTGGCCATGGTGGTGAAAAATCAGGCTATCCCTGCTTATGATCCCAGAGGAATCCAGGGAATTGGTTTGGGTTATGCCACCAGCAACCGAGGTGCCTGTCACTTGCGGGGCTATACGGTGGCTAGCGAAATCGCCGGGATCCCGGAACAGACTGATCGCCTGAAACCTGAAGGAAAGGGAGAGTTGCTCAAGGTATTTCAGGACCTGCACGCTTTCTCAGATTCCCTTGATCTCTGCAAGTTTTCCGCCTTTTCCGAGGATGCGGATCTGTACGCTCAGCAATACAGCGCCGTGGTGGGGATTGAGCTTACAGGGGAAAAAGTTATGGAAATTGGTGAGCGGATCTATAACCTGGAACGGTATTTTAACAATTTGGCGGGCTTTGGTTATGAAGATGACCTTCTGCCCAAGCGGTTTTTGGAAGAGCCGGCTACAGGGGCATCAGCAGGCCATGTGAGCCATCTACACCAGATGCTGGATGAGTATTACAAAGCCAGAGGTTGGGATAAAGGCGTGGTCACCAAGGAGAAGCTGGCTCAACTGGGCATTAGTGAACAGGTAGGTGCATAAATATTATATAGAAAGCCCTCTACCTTGTTATGGTAGAGGGCTTTTGTCAACCCGTTTTACACTTCCTTTTTAAATCAGGCGCTTGCCGGATTACCCTCCTGCCACTGGGGGAAAAAGGGCAATCTCATCCTCTTCATTCACGATGGTTTTAAGACCGTTTAAATGGACAATGTTTTGTCCGTTTACAAAGACATTGACCAGGGGTTTAAGGGTCCTATCCTCAGCAAAGACTTCATCTTTCAGCGCCGGGTACTGGGCAATCAGTTGGTGGAGGACAGTGTCTATGCTATGCTGTGAGGAGGAGAGATTAAGGGTGACCACTTTTTGGCCACAAATTTCCCGAAAGTTGGCAAAAACTTTAACCTTCACCAGCTATCCTCCCCTTTCAAGAAGATGCGTCTCATTCCTATTATGAAGGAAGGAAAAAATAAACACAAGCAGGAATTGTACGTTATTTTCGAGAAATAACAATTGATCGTTAAAGGGGGGATAACCGTGCAATTTTACAACGTTAAATCCGTAGAAGAAACATGGGCGATTATAAACGAAATGGTAAAGCCCCTACAGGAGACAGTAACACTTCCCTTACCCCAAGCTCGGGGACACGTCTTGGCGGAAGAGTGCGTAGCCAGGGAAGATGTGCCGGGATTTGATCGGTCCACCGTTGATGGGTATGCTGTAAAGGCTGAGGATACTTACGGATCGAGTGAATCCAGTCCCCAGTTTTTAGAGGTGGTGGGGGAAATAAAAATGGGAGAAGAGGCCAGAATGCCCATTAAGCGAGGGCAAGCGATGGCTATTCCCACTGGGGGCATGTTGCCTCCAGGAAGTGACAGTGTCATTATGATTGAACACTGTGAAGATATAGACGGCCTTCTCAATACATACCGACCGGTGGCCCCTTTGGAAAATGTGATTCAAAGGGGGGAAGATGTCCGTCAAAACCAGGTGGTTCTTGCGCGGGGAAGCCGCCTGAGGCCACAGGAGTTAGGCATCCTGGCCGCCCTGGGATACAGTGAGGTGAAGGTGACCAGGCCGGTGAAGGTGGGTTATCTATCATCAGGAGATGAGATTGTGCCCTATCAAACGAAAAAGCTGCAGATCGGTCAGGTGAGAGATATTAACCAGGTCACCGTAGCCGCTTTAGTGGAAGAGTGGGGAGGCGTGCCGAAGTTAGGCGGCATTGTGAAAGATGATTTTAATCAGTTTAAACAGGCTGCCCAACAGTTATTAGACGAGGTGGATTTTCTGGTTTTGTCAGGGGGAAGCTCAGTGGGAACCAAAGATTTTACCACTGAGGTGATACAGTCTTTGGGAGAACCAGGTGTGCTGGTCCACGGTGTCTCCGTTAAACCAGGCAAGCCCACCATTTTTAGTATGGCTGGGGAAAAGCCGGTGCTGGGCTTGCCCGGACACCCTGCATCGGCCATGCTTATTTTTCTCCTGTTTGGTCAACCGATCCTGAACCGTTTGCAAGGGGATATCACAAAATTTACTTCCCGGCGAATGGAGGCCCGGGTGACTCAAAATATTGCTTCCAGTCCTGGACGGGCCGATTATATTCGTGTTCGGCTGCACAAGCGGGAAAATGAGTGGTGGGCGGAACCTGTTTTAGGAAAATCAGGTTTGATTTCCACCCTGGTGGCCAGTGACGGCTTACTGGAAATCAGCTCCGTTAAAGAAGGGGTGCGAGAAGGAGAGCAGGTCCCTGTTCTGCTACTGCGTTAGGCGCGAGGGACATTATCTGGAACAATCACAGCGTTAATGCACAATTTAGCCATTGGAGGAGGGGAAGTGATGAGCCAACGCAAATTGGAACGCATTATATATTTAGAGGATGTTCCCCGGAAAGAGGCCCTTAACCAGTTGCTGGATCAGTTTCAAATTTTGCGGGAAGTGGAATGGGTACCCACTTCCGAAGCCTTGGGACGGGTGACGGCGGAACCGGTTTATGCTCTTCTATCCATGCCCCATTATCATGCTTCGGCCATGGATGGTATTGCAGTGCGGGCCGACGCAACCTATGGTGCCCATGAACAACGGCCCAAACAGCTGGTGGAGGGAAAAGATTTTGTTTATGTGGATACAGGAGATCCCATCCCCGCAGGATTTGATGCTGTGATCATGATTGAACATATCCAGGAAAAAGGGGATGGCGTGATTGAGATTATAGAACCGGCCACTCCTTGGCAGCACATTCGTCCCGTAGGGGAAGATGTGGTAAGTGGTGAAATGCTGCTTCCCCAAGGACATAAGATTCGACCGGTGGATCAAGGGGCGCTCTTAGCCGGAGGCGTGCTTTCGGTACCTGTGGTAAAAAAGCCGGTGGTGGCCATTATTCCCACGGGAAGTGAATTGGTGCCACCGACCGTTGATGTGGTTCCGGGGCAAATTATAGAGTTTAACGGTACCGTTTTTAAAGGATACGTGGAACAATGGGGAGGTAAGCCTTACTATTACGGTATTGTGAAAGATGATCCTGAACAGATTAAGCAGGCACTTTTAGAATGTGTGGACAAGGCGGATATTGTCATCTTAAACGCAGGTTCTTCCGCTGGTACAGAAGATTATACCGTTCATCTGATCAAAGAGTTGGGGCACGTTTTTACACATGGTGTGGCCACACGGCCGGGAAAACCTGTCGTCTTGGGCAAGATTAAAGATACGCCGGTTATCGGTCTGCCTGGCTATCCCGTTTCAGCTTACTTAACCATGGAATGGTTTGTTCAACCCCTCATCTATCGTTATTTAGGATTGCCCCTTCCCAAAAGACCTACCCTGGAAGTGACGCTGGGACGCCGTTTAGTTTCCAACATGGGCTCGGAAGATTTTGTCCGGATCAACATCGGCTATGTGAACGGTCGCTTTATCGCCAATCCATTAACCCGGGCGGCTGGCGTCACCATGTCACTGGTGAGGGCCGATGGCTTGCTGGTTATTCCGCCTGAGAGTTTAGGCTATGAGCAGGGGGAGAAGGTAGAGGTTGAACTGTTTAAACCGGTGGATGTGATTAAAAAATCGATCCTGTTTAGCGGGAGCCATGATTTGTCCATTGATTTATTGTCTTCATTATTGAAGGAGCGTGACTATGATCGGCAAATCATCTCTGCCCACACCGGCAGCATGGCCGGGCTGATGGCCATCAAAAAAGGAGAGGCTCATGTGGCAGGGATGCATCTCTTAGACGAAGAGACGGGGGAGTATAATATTCCGTATATTAAACGTCACCTGGAAGGAGAGCCGGTTGTCTTAGTCCGCTTTTTAAAGCGGCAGCAAGGCTGGATTGTGGCCAAAGGAAATCCTTATCAGATCCAGTCGGTAAGAGATATTGCCGAAAAGAAGCTTCTATATGTAAATCGCCAGCGGGGGGCCGGCACTCGCATTTTATTTGACAGTCTGCTCGACCAAGAACAGATTACGCCTGAAGAGATCATGGGCTATGGTCGTGAAATGTACTCCCATCTAAATGTGGCGGCGGCCGTCAAAGAGGGCACAGCCGACGTAGGCTTAGGCATCTTTTCGGCCGCTAAAGCGTTAGATCTCGATTTTATTCCAGTGGCTGGGGAGTCATATGATTTGCTCATGAGCAGGGAATTTTTTGAAAGTGAAGGGGGACAATTGCTGCTTCAAATTATGACTTCGGAAGCTTTCAAAATACAGATTGAAAAACTGGGAGGCTATTCGGTAGAGGGGATTGGCGTACCGGTGTTTTTGGATTAGCGTAGCTTTGTTTTGGCCAGCATGTTATGCTTATTAATAAGAAGAAAGGGCGGGGAAAGATGATGGGGCACACGCCAGCAGGGTTGGTTGACCGCCTGAATCGACCGTTACGGGATTTGCGCATCTCTGTAACCGACAAATGTAATTTTCGCTGCCGGTACTGTATGCCGGAAGAAATATTTGGACCCGATTATCCATTCCTTTCTCAGGAGAAACTGCTCACCTTTGAAGAGATGACCCGCTTGGTGAGGATATTTACCACGTTAGGGGTCAAAAAAGTGAGAATTACGGGGGGAGAGCCCCTGTTGCGCAGAGAGCTCCCCACCTTAATCAAAATGATCCGCCAACTGGGCGTGGACGATATTGCCATGACCACCAACGGCTCCCTATTACCCCAATTTGCCCGTTCCCTAAAAGAGGCCGGTTTAAACAGGGTGACGGTCAGTTTAGACAGCCTGGATGATGACCGCTTCGGCTATCTTAACGGGCGGGGAGTTAAAGTGAGTCAGATCTTGGCCGGGATTGAGGCTGCCGAGGAGGCAGGACTGAAGATAAAAATTAACATGGTGGTCCAAAAAGGGGTCAATGATAGCGATATTCTTTCCATGGCACGCTATTTTAAAAAACGGGGCCACATTTTGCGCTTCATTGAATATATGGATGTAGGCAATGCCAACGGGTGGCGACTGGAGCATGTGGTACCCAGCAAAACAATCGTGCAGTTAATCAATCAGCATATGCCGATTGAGCCGGTGGAGCCCAATTATTATGGGGAAGTGGCGACCCGATACAGATATGTGGATGATGGTGTTGAAATCGGCTTTATCTCCTCAGTGACTGAAGCATTTTGTTCAACATGTACCCGAGCCCGCCTTTCTGCTGAAGGTAAGCTGTATACCTGCCTATTTGCCTCTAAGGGAAGTGATTTGCGTTCTCCCCTTCGCCAGGGAGAGTCTGATGAACAGTTGAAAGAACGCATTATATCCATCTGGCAGAATCGCCATGACCGTTATTCGGAAGAGAGGCTGAAAAATACGAATAAGCAAAGTCTGAAAAAAGTAGAAATGTACCATATCGGTGGATAGGATAAAAACGGTCTATGGCTAAACGAGTGACTCGATAAGATGGCTCTGTTTGGTTAGGCAAAACATCATGAAAAGCGATTGAGGAGCGAATTATGCCCAAACATAAATTTTTTACCATCTGTTATGGCGTTATTTTGATATTGGTTATCATCTGGTTGGCCGACCAGGTTTCGTTTATCTTTACACCCCTTAAAATTGCCGTGGAGATCATGCTGGTCCCTTTTCTCCTGGCGGGCGTCCTTTACTATTGTTTACGGCCAGCGGTGGAATGGTTATATCACTTTAAAGTTCCCCGCGGTGTTGCTATTTTAATCATGTATGCGGTGTTAGCAGGCGCCCTGGTGGCCATCAGCTTGGCCGTTGGTCCCCTTTTTCAACATCAACTGGATCGATTGATTGTCACGGCACCTAAAATGGCGGATCTGTTATGGCAACAGTGGCTTTATTTTCAGGAAAATCAAGCCAGTTTTCCTGCCTTTATCAATGAGTGGATTGAAGAGGCCACCCATTATGTACAAGTGTTGGTGGCAAGCTTGGGCCGCAACCTGGCCAACATCATCAGTGGGATTACCAGCTTTATCCTGACGCTGGTGATTGTTCCCCTTATTTTGTTTTATCTCCTTAAAGACGGCCCGCGCTTTGCCACGGGAATTTTACGCTTTGTTCCAGAGAAAAACCAGACGGAGGCTGAAGCCATCCTGCAAGATATGGGCAAGGCTTTGAGTACGTATGTATTGGGCCAGTTGTTGGTCAGTGTGTGTGTCGGCACGATGGTGTTTATAGGCTACTCGCTGATTGGACTTGAATATTCCCTTATCCTTGCTTTTTTCGCCATGTTAACCAATTTGATTCCTTTCGTTGGCCCTTTGATTGGTGCGGTCCCAGCCCTAGCCGTTGCTTTGATTGACTCCCCCTGGATGATGTTGAAAGCTTTGGCGGTCATATTGATTGCTCAGCAGATTGAATCCAATCTGATTTCGCCTCAGATTATGGGTCGGGCATTAGATCTTCACCCTTTGACCATCATTTTGCTACTTTTGGTGGCCGGCAGTTTGTCGGGCATCATCGGCATGATTTTGGCCGTGCCCCTTTATGCTCTAGCCAAGGTGATTGTGAAGCATCTGTATCGCTTATATCAATTACGCTTGTCCAACCATCAGGTGTAGAGGGCGAAAAGGCCCTCTCTACCGACTAAGCCGTTGCCTTCCTTTTGGACCGTGCCTTGCGTTGATAATAACGTTGAGGTAAGCCGCAACCATCACTTTTTCATCAGCCTGGTCTGGATCTGCCATCTATCCTCAATATATGGAGCACCGCCCGTGATGGTGCATAAAGGAGCGGTAAATACTGAACAATTTAGAGACGATGCTAAAAAAGAATCAGTTGCGACGTCAATTTGCCATCGTTCGAAACAATTTAACCCTTTCTCAGCGTCAAGCGAAAGCGGCCCAAATAAAGGAGCAGCTTTGTCGCTCGACGATTTGGCAAACCAGCAGCCATATTGCTGCCTACAGTGCCGTCGGTGCTGAAGTGGATACCAAGCCCATTATTGAGCAGGGCTGGTTGGAGGGTAAAACCATCTACCTGCCTAAAACGGACCCACAAGACCGGAAGCTTTTCTTTTACCAGGTCACGCCTCAAACCGTACTCATGAAGGGAGCCTATGGCATTTTAGAACCAACCGGTAAAGAACAGCCCCTTAAACTGGAAGAGTTGGAGTGTATCTTAATTCCAGGCCTGATGTTTGATTTATGGGGATATCGGCTAGGTTCCGGAGGGGGCTATTATGATCGTTTTTTACCGCAATTATCTAAGCATACGGTGAAGATTGGCCTCGCCTATCATTGCCAACTTTTTCCTTCTCCCATGCCCCGGGATCGGTTTGATCAGCCCGTTGATCTGGTGATTACCGAAAAACAGGTGGTAAACTGTGTCCAAAAAAGAAGTAAGGGGAAAAAAGCTTGAAAGGATGGGACTCAACCAGTGTTAAGGAGCCGTGTGCCATAATGGAAAAGCGGGTACCTATACCTTTGGACGAAGCAATCAGTCGCGTGGTTCGTCGAGCGAAAGAAGGAGAGACGGAATGGGTTCCTCTGGAGGAAGCTGACTTCCGCTATTTGGCTGAAGAAGTACGGGCCGATCATGATATCCCCCTCTTTGATCGGTCCATGTACGATGGGTTTGCCTTGCGGGCGGAAGATACTGCTGGAGCGACAGCAGGCTCCCCCGTCCAACTGAAAGTGGTGGAATCCATCCCCGCCGGTTTTGAAGCAACCCGTCCTTTATTGCCTGGAACGGCGATGCGCATCATGACGGGAGCCGCTTTACCTCACGGGGCAGACGCCATTGTAATGTTGGAAGATGTGTTGGAACGGAAAACGGAAGCAGGTCCCCTGATCGAAGTCTATTCCCCAGTGACTCCCGGTCAGCATATCTCTTTTAAAGGAGAAGATATTGCCCAAGGAACGGTCTTGTTACAGCCGGGCAGGCGAATTGGCCCTGGTGAAAAAGCAGCTTTAGCCACCTTTGGCTATCAGCGCGTGCGTGTGTTTAAACGGCCGGTGGTGGGCATTTTGGCCACCGGTTCCGAGCTGTTGCCCGTGCATGCCCCCATGGAAAGGGGGAAGATACGCAATAGCAACTCCTATATGTTGCAAGCTCAATTAAAGCAGTTGGGCGCAGAAGCGAAGCTTCTGGGGATGATCGGTGATCATTTTGAGGATAGCTTGGATGCGGTGATAAAAGCCCTGGAGGATGTTGATTATTTAATCACCACCGGAGGGGCATCGGTTGGCGATTATGATTTTGTTCAAAAGGTGATCGAGGAGCTTGGAGCCCAATTGTTATTTAACAAAGTAGCCATGCGGCCCGGCAGTGTAACTACGGTGGCCACCTTGGGAGACAAGTGGCTGTTTGGACTCTCTGGAAATCCATCGGCTTGTTATATTGGTTTGGAGTTATTTGTTCGACCGGTGCTGAGGCGGGCGTTAGGTTGTAAACAGCTCCATTTGCCCCGTCGAACGGCTCGTCTTGAGAGGGAGCTTTCCTCAGAAAATGCTTATCTGCGTCTCTTACGGGCCAGGATGAAATATTGTGAAAATGAAATATGGGTACAGCCCGTGGGTTTGGATAAATCAGGGGCCATATCCGGCTTGATAGAGGCCAATTGTTTGCTGATGATTCCGCCCGGCCACCATGCGTATCACCACGGGGATGAGGTGTCCATCATCCTGTTGGAAGGGGAGGAGTAAAGATGGCACAACGCTTGCCTGAAGAAAACTTCGTGATTACGGAAGAGCCGCTTCAAATTGAACAGGTGGTCAACAAGGTGAAACATCCCCATGCGGGGGCCATTTCCACGTTTATTGGTACGGTGCGGGAACTAACGAGGGGCAGGCGAACATTGTATCTGCACTATGAAGCCTATGTTCCCATGGCCCAGAAGCAGCTGCGCCAAATTGGTGAAGAGATTATCAACAAATGGCCCGAAGCCCGAGTGGCCATCAGTCATCGCATCGGCCGCCTGGACATCTCAGATCTGGCTGTGGTGATTGCCGTCTCCACCCCCCACCGTGCCGATGCTTTTGAGGCTGCCCGGTATGCCATTGAACGGATTAAACAGATTGTGCCCATCTGGAAAAAAGAGTATTGGGAAGATGGGGAAGCCTGGATTGGTGATCAGTTGGAACAAGTAGCTTATCCACAGGGAAAACCGGAGGGGTTGGATCAATGATTAAGATTATGCTTTTTGCCGGTCTTAAAGAAAAGTTGAACCGGGAGATGATCCATTATGATCAGGATGTTCCTATAACCGTCGGTCAATTAAGGGTTTGGCTTGTTAAGGAATATCCTGAGTTGGCGGATGACTTGAAACGGGTGATGATAGCGGTAAACGAATCATTTGCCCAAGATGATGGTTGGATCGGTCCGGAGGATCGGGTCGCCTTAATCCCGCCTGTCAGCGGAGGTTGATTTTACGTATAATGGGAGGCTTAAGTAACATGACAGATATCAAAAACAGCCGATATTCAAGACAGATCTTATTTGCTCCCATTGGCCAAGAGGGACAAAAGCGCCTGGCCGAAAGCAAAGTGTTGATTGTGGGTATGGGTGCTTTGGGAACAGTGGTGGCCAATCATATGGTACGGGCCGGAGTCGGCCATGTTCGGTTTATAGATCGGGATTTTGTAGAAGCAAGCAATCTGCAGCGGCAAATGCTTTTTGATGAACAAGATGCACGGGAAAGCGTGCCGAAAGCTGTGGCTGCTGAACGGAAGTTAAAACAGATTAATTCAGAGATCGAGATTGAGGGACTGGTCGGCGATCTTACCCCAGCTAACATCGATGAGGTGGCCCATGATGTTCAGCTTATTTTGGATGGCACCGACAATTTTCAAACTCGCTTTTTAATGAATGATTATGCCTTTAAACGGGGCATTCCCTATTTTTATGGTGGAATCGTGGCCGCACGGGGGATGCAGGCCTCTTTCATTCCTGGCAGAACGCCTTGCTTACGCTGTTTAATTACTGAATCGTCAGGTGGGACAGAGACTTGTGATACCAGCGGGGTGATTGCCCCTGTGGTGGATATCGTGGCCTCATATGAAGCAACAGAGGCGATCAAATATCTGGTTGGGAAGCATGAAGCCCTTCGTCCCACCCTCTTAAGTTTTGATATTTGGCAAGGCAGTTTTCATCAGATTCGCTTTGATCGCGTCAAAAAAGATTGTCCCACCTGTCAGCTCCATCAGTATCCAGCCCTGGAAATAAAAGATGATCAGTTTATCACCTCTTTATGCGGTCGTGAAACCATTCAAATTTCGCCTGCCCAGAAACAATCCTGGGATCTCAAGCAATGGAAAAAACGTTTGGAGCGGGTGGGCCGTGTGGAGCTAACCCCCTTTTTGCTTCGGGCCGAAGTGGATGACTTGCGGCTGGTGCTATTTGAAGATGGCCGTGTTATGATTCAAGGGACGGAAGACAGCACCCGGGCGAAAGCGGTGTATGCCAAATATATTGGCATGTAACCGCGAAAACTTTTTCTATTTGCACGACAGAAATATATGTTACAATGATATTAACCCCAAAAACATGATCAGAAAAGAATCATTCTAAATAAGAAAAAAGCATGTCTTTGGTAAATTATAGAAAAAGAAGGTGAAAGGATGATCCAGCTCTATACCTTTACCAGCTGTACCTCATGCCGCAAAGCCCGCGATATCCTGAGTCAAAATCATATCCCCTTCGTGGAGAAAAATATGAGCGTGGAGCCCATGACAAGAGAAGAGCTGCTTCATATCTTATCCTTTACCACCAGTGGAACCACTGAGATCACCTCCAAGCGTAGTCAAGAGATTAAAAATCTACGCTTTAACTTGGATGATCTATCCCTCAATGAGTGGGTGGAGTTGGCTATGAAGCATCCTGGCATATTGAGGCGTCCCTTGCTCCTCAGTGATGAACAATTAATAGTGGGCTATAACAAAGAAGAATATGCGGGATTTGTAAAAAAATATAAAGCCAAGCATCAGAAGGAGCTGCTGAAGCCTGCTGCTTGCACGTAAGTGTTGTGTTTAAAAAGAGTGCCCGTAAAGGAGTCGCTCTTTTTTTGTTTGTTTGAAACTGGGCACTCTTTTGTTTTACATCTGGATAGCTGTTATAATAACCATAGCCTTTACAAGAAAGAAGGGAGCTTGGCGTGGATTATGATCTTCAAGATCAGCGGTTACTGGCCTTGGCCTTAGCGCTGATGCGCAAGGGGGAGTATCAGCTGATGGAACCCCCTCCGCCCCTGGCTCAATCGATTTTTACCGATTTTTTCAATCGGCCTTTACCCCAATTGTGGTTGCTTCGCAACGATGGGCGGAATTATTCTTTAGTTCGCTTGCAAGTGGTTGATCAGGAGGGGCCTTCCGCCTTTAGCCGCGATCTTCGTCAAGTGGCTGACCATCTGGGTCTGTTTCGAAAGTGGTTAAATGCTAAATATTTAAATCTAGCGGTGATATATCTTGTTCACGAGACGCTTCCCAGCACTGCAACTCATCAGCTTGCCTCATTTGCCGCTATTGAAGAGAAACGGTGCACACTTGATGTGGGTTTCATTTCGGTCCAAGATATAAAGACTGAACAAGAACCGGACAAAAGTGGCAACCCTTTACCGGCTACAGTGCGAAATCGGGCCGCCATATGGACGGAATTTTATGATCTGGTCAACCATGATACAGTGGATAAGTTGCGAGAGAAGGTCGAGCAGGAACAAAAGCGACAGGAAGAAGCGTTTAATCGGGTCTTCCGTTATGGAAGGCCAATTTTGACCACCACTTTTTTAATCCTCAATGTCCTTTTCTTTTTTGCGTTGGAATGGGTGGGCTCCAGTACCGATCCTCAAACGTTAATTCAATATGGAGCCAAATGGAATCCGCTTATTGCGGAAGGGGAATACTGGCGGCTGATCACCCCCATGTTTTTACATATTGGCATCTGGCACATCTTGATCAACAGCATGGCTCTCTATTTTTTAGGCGGTACTGTGGAACGCATCTATGGCAGCTTTCGTTTTTTTTGGATCTATTTTGCCGCGGGCATCATGGGGACCGTAGCCAGTTTTGCCTTTACGCCCAATTTGGCCGCCGGTGCTTCAGGCGCTATATTTGGTTGTTTTGGAGCCTTGCTTTACTTTGGGTTAAAACGGCGCAATCTATTTTTCCGAACCATGGGTATGGATGTGATTTTTACCTTGGGTTTTAATCTGGCTTTTGGGTTTATCATGCCCATGGTGGATAACTACGGCCATATGGGCGGACTGGTAGGGGGATTTATGGCTGCCGCCATTGTGAATCTTCCAGGTGAACGGCGTCTAAAAGAGCAGCTAACTTTTACCTTGGCCATCGCACTCGTTTTTCTGTTCCTTTTAAATTATGGTTTGCACCGTCCGTTGGACTCCCATCTATACCATTACGTCCAAGCTCAAATTGATATGAGCGAAGGTAACCTCGATGAAGCTTTACATCATATTCACCAGGCCATTGAAAAAGGAATGGAATCAAATGAAGTCTACCTTCAGCTAGGGATCATTTACAATCATAAGCAGCAATATGAAGAAGCGGAGAAAGCCTTAAATCAGGCTTTAAATAAAGGCGGGGGACAAGCGGAGCTTTATTTTCATTTATCTTATGCTCAATTGATGCAAAAAAATTATGAAGAAGGGATTAAAAACTTACAGCAGGCCATCGCTCGCAATCCTGACATGAAGGAAGCTTATTATAATCTCGCTTTAATCTACGCTGAACAGAAGGAATACAGCTATGCTGTTGAAGTGTTGGAGCGGGCCTTCGAACGGGGCCTGCGAGATGAAGCGCTGGAGAAACTGTATCAGGAGATTATGAAAAAAAGGGGGTAACCCGACTTATTAACTGAGATATCGGTGGACATGAAGAGTAGATGGCAGACATATATATGATGGTAGAGGGGCCTAAGTAGAAGTTCAAAAGAGTCTTTGGATTTCTTATATAAAAGGGAGGCGGCTAAATGTGCTAACCCTGGAGTGGCTTGCACTGTGTCTTTGGGTGGGCAGCCTTGGTTTGGCAGTGGGTTACGGCTGTGCCTCCCGCCGTGTGGCGGTACGGGAAGATTACTTTTTAGCCGTCGCCTTTTTTATTGTCGTGGCCTGTATTTTTTGTACATACCTTGGACGATGGACCGCTGAATACATGCCGATCAGGACCCTGGATGTGATGGCAGGTTTGGGGCTGATCGTCATGGGGATGTTAATCGCCAGCTTCTCGCCTCAGTATCCGGGCCATCGTGAACGCGGGTTATTTGCTGTAGCCATCGTTTTGGCCGTCACGATCTCTGGCCTTAAGCTGGGCGTAAAGGGGGGAGGTGGAATCTCTTCCCTGCTCATTGCTTTGATATTAATCGGAGGAATGTCCGGCGGTTATCTGTTGGGACAAAAGAGAATTTCCCATTGGCGCTTTTATCACCTGAAGCCCTACCTAGCGGGAATGTTCCTGATTTTACTGGGACTGATCAAAGTGTTTTAAGCTTTTTTATAAACATAACAATATATAAACTTTAAGACGCCAAACATTAAAAAAGCCCCGAAATGGGGCTAAAATCAAATGAGGCTAACATTAATATCTGCCAAGGAAACAGCCGCAGCCAATAATAATGAGCAGGATAAACAAGACAACGATCAAGGTAAAACCGCTACCACCGCCATAGTAGGGGGCTGTGGCGCCATGGTGACCGCCTGTATGTCCCGAATAGCCTCCAACGGGATAGCCTACGCAACCGCAAGACATGGTAGACCTTCCTCCTTCCACTTATTCTTATTACTGAGGCTGGCAAAATATCATATGCCAGCTGCTGGGGGCCCGAGTGGGTGTTTATCAACTTTGGTCCAAAATTGCACTTTTGTCCCTATTGAAGTAGACCGCCCTTCAAAAATTAAAATGTGGAGAGCTATTGAGAGTTGAAGCTTGTCCCTTCCTTCATAAAAAAGGTTTTGTTATACTGGTAAATAAAGTGCTGACCAGCACTGGAAGAGAGGAAGAATTCCATGGAGGAAAAAAGCCGAGAAGCTTTGAGCGAAGCATCGGCAGAAAATGTGGAGTATATCATTGAATGGATTAAGAAGAAAGTTAATATTGTCAATCGCACCGTTATTAATTCTCAGCATATTGATCTTGCCCATTACGATACGCTTCTTGATCTCTATGATTTACTGCGTAAAAAAGAGCGGTTGACCATGAGCGAATTGGATGCTGTTCTAGACGAGTTGGCTCAAATGAGAAAAAATTCGTAGTTTGTCAAGGGGATCCCAATGAACATTCTTTTGGCACCTGACTCATTTAAAGGCTCCCTGTCTAGCAGGGAGGCGGCCTGCATGATGGCTAAAGGAATTAAAGAGGTTTGTCCTGAAGCAGCGGTTCATATTTTGCCCATTGCCGATGGCGGGGAAGGAACCGTTGATGCGGTGCTGGCTACAAGACAAGGGGAAAAACTGGAGCGCGTGGTGGAAGATCCGTTAGGCCGTCCCGTTAAAGCCGCCATTGCCTGGTTCCCCAAATTACAAACCGCCGTCATTGAAATGGCTCAAGCGTCAGGAATGGTGCATCTATCCCCTGCGGAGTTGGACCCTCACGTGGCTTCCACCTATGGAACCGGCCAGTTAATCAAGCATGCTTTAGATCTGGGGGCAAAAAAGCTTATCGTTGGCCTGGGGGGCAGTGCCACTGTGGATGGAGGGCTGGGCTGTTTACAAGCATTGGGCCTCAAATGTTACGACAACACCGGGAAGGTATTGGAGCGAGTGGGAGGCCGCTTGGACCAGGTGGCCCAAGTGGATGCCTCAGGTTTAGATCCCCGTCTTCATCACGTTAGGCTAACCATTGCGTCCGATGTAACCAATCCTCTGTTGGGAGAGGAAGGAGCCATCTATGTATTTGGCCCCCAAAAAGGGGTGAAAGAAAAAGAGATCCCCCGCTTTGAACAGGGGATGCAGCGTTATGCTAAATTAATTGAAAAAGTGACGGGAAAAAATTGGGCCGAACATCCAGGCAGCGGGGCCGCTGGGGGGTTAGGGTTTGCCCTGCTTTCCTTTTTTAAGGCTGAAGTAAGAAGCGGCATTGAGCTCATCTTGGAGATTTGCCGTTTTAAAGAATATCTGCCCACCTGCGATTTGGTGGTCACAGGGGAAGGCAAGCTGGATCATCAATCCCTGTATGGTAAAGGACCGGTAGGTATTGCCCGCCTGGCTAAAGCGCATGGTGTTCCCTGCATCGCTTTGACCGGCTATATTGGTGAAGGTATAGAAACGCTAAAAGAAGAGGGACTTCTTTTGGCCCTTCCCATCGTGGATCGTCCCTTAAGTTTGGAAGAAGCGATGGCTTCAGGCGCTGAGTTGGTTTACCGGGCCAGCAAACGTTTGATGGAGACGATCTTACTCACCAAGAACATGCTAAGCAGAGGTGGCAAAGATGCAACCAACATTTGCTGAACAGGTGGTACAGCTGTTACAACGTCATCGTTCCATACGCAAGTTTACCGATCAAAAGATACCAGAAGAAATATTACATAAAATTTTATTAAGCGCTCAGATGGCCTCCACGTCAAGCCATTTGCAGGCGTATTCCATTATTGGAGTCACCGATCAAAAGCTGCGCCAACAGCTGGCGGAATACTGTGGCAATCAGCGCTATGTAGAAACATGCGCCCACTTTTTAGTTTTTTGTGCCGACTTAAACCGCTTGGATTATGTTACGCGGCGGCAAGGGGTTGAGGTGACGGAGACACTGGAGACAACAGAAAAGTTTATTGTGGCCACCGTGGATGCTGCTCTGGCCGCACAAAACGCAGCTGTCGCTGCTGAATCCCATGGACTGGGGATCGTCTATATCGGGGGGATTCGTAACCATATTGAAGAGGTGGCCAAACTATTACAGCTGCCAAAAAAAGTGTATCCCGTATTTGGAATGTGTCTCGGCTACCCTGCTCAAGATCCCCAACGTAAACCGCGCCTTCCCCTTACTTCCGTTTATTTTGAAAACCGCTACCCAGACTTAAAAACAATTGAAAAAGACCTGGACCAGTACGATGCCCATGTGCGCCAGTATTATATTGAAAGGACACAGGGTAAACGGCAGGATACGTGGTCGGGGATGATGGCCAAAACCTTGGCCACACCGTCTCGTACTCATATGAAAACCTTTTTAGAAAAGTGGGGCTTCCCATTAAAGTAACTGGAGAGGAGAGTGGGTGAGGGATATGGCACGACGCATTTTGTTTTTCATCCTAACCAATATCATGGTGCTCGTCACCATAGGCATTGTGCTATCGGTGATCGCCAGTTTAACCGGTTATGGTTGGTACTTAGAAAGCGGTACCATCAATCTGGTTTCACTCCTTATTTTTAGTGCGGTTGTTGGTTTTACCGGTGCTTTAGTCTCCCTGGCCATGTCCCGCTGGATGGCCAAACAGGTGATGGGCGTTAAAGTTTTGGATCCGGACGGTCCCCTTTCAGATGAGGAACGTCGCCTTGTTGAAACGGTACACCGCTTGTCTCGGGCGGCCGGTTTAACCCATATGCCTGAAGTGGGGATTTACCATTCTCCTGAGGTTAATGCCTTCGCCACCGGCCCCACCAAGAAACGCTCTTTGGTGGCCGTCTCCAGCGGGCTGTTAGAGACAATGGATGAGCGGGCCGTTGAAGGGGTATTGGCCCATGAAGTGGCCCATATTGCCAATGGTGATATGGTCACCATGACCCTTCTGCAAGGCGTGGTGAATACTTTTGTCGTCTTTTTAGCTCGGCTGGTCGCTTTTACCCTTTCCCGGTTTGTCAAAGAAGAATTGCAACCCATCGTTCATTTTATTGCCATTATCATCTTTGAACTTTTATTTGCCATCTTGGGCAGCATTGTGGTGATGGCTTACTCCCGCTATCGGGAATTTCATGCCGACAAAGGGGGAGCCGATCTGGCTGGAAAAGACAAGATGATCCATGCTTTACGCTCTCTAAAAGCTTATGTTGAACGGGTGGATACCAGCCAAACATCGATGCAAACCTTAAAAATCAACAATAAGCCTAGCCTCATCAAGCTGTTTGCTTCTCATCCCGATTTGGATGAGCGCATTCAGCGCCTTGAAACCCAGTAAAAACAGGCCTGGATCAAAGTGAAAAATTGCGTCGAGAAAAAAGTATGGTCCAAAAGAAAAAAGGATGGTCGATTTTTCGGCCATCCTTATTTTTTAGGCGTTGAGGGGTATTCCTTTTAAAGAGCGGAAGTTTACATCGGGGTAATAAGTTTGGGTCACCAGCAGGTTGGGTCCATTACATTGGGATTGGGGACAATAACAGTTTAGCCGCTCAAAAACGGGATGTTTTTGCCAGCGTTCAAAACAGGCTTCAAACGAATCCGTGTGCACATTGCCGAGTGGGCCCACATCGCCAAAGTCGGTCACGGTGATCTCACCGGTAAAAATGTTGCAATTTAAACGATTGTGACCGTCCGGGTCATTGCGCACCGTCGTGTTAGGCGTATTGTAGATGCGCTTGATCAGGGTAAGATCAGCTTCATTTGTGCTACAGGCATAAAAGGGAAGGGTGCCAAACAAGATCCACAGATCGGGGTGACGTTCATCAAGCAGCCGGTGATAGGCGTCGCGCAGCTGCTCCAAGCTAAGGAGCGGCATCTCCCGGGCAAAATCACTGGGATAAAGGGGGTGCACCTCATGGCGGCGGCAACCCATCTCTTTGATTAAATGGTGAATCTGGCCGATTTTGTCGTAGGTAAAGGGGGTTAGCAAAGATTCCGCCGAAACAAAGGCGCCTTGTTCCGCCAGCTTCTCTACATTGCGGACCAGCCGTTCAAAAGTTTTTTCCGCCTGTTTTAAGGAAATGGTGTTGTGATGTTTAGCATACGCAATGGTGTAAAAGTCATGGGCATCCCGGTAATTGTAGGAAATGTGGAGGACATCCAGATAAGGAAGTACTAGTTCATAATGTTCAAGATGCATGGTTAAGTTGGAATTGATTTGGGTTTTGGCCCCCCGTTCGTGGGCATATTTCAATAGCGGTATAATGTAGCGATTGATCATCTCTTTACTGTACAGGGGTTCGCCACCGGTAATGCTTAAGGTGTCCAGATGCTCCAGCTCATCTAGCCGTTTAAGCAGCAGCGCAATGGAAATGGCTGGTTCAGGATCTTTTAACGTCAAAACATCTCCGACGGCACAGTGTTCACAGCGTAAATTGCAGACCTGGCTGACGGTAAACTCAATGCTGGTTAAAACATCCCGCCCTTTTTCTTGGCGGCGAAATAAACTTTCCCAAGGATCGATCTCTCGCTGTTTAGGGAGAAGCGAATCTTGATTTACAGGGTAACTTAAAGCTTCCTGTTTAAGCATTGTAATTCCTCCTGTCACCCCTATTGTATCATATGACCCCCTGTTTCATTGACATCTGAAGTGAATAAGAGTATGGTTATAGTAGCAAAAAAATGATCGGCTAGGGGTGCCTCACTAGGCTGAGAAAGACCCTTATCACCTGATCTGGGTAATGCCAGCGCAGGGAAGTCGGATCGTCTCTTTTTGACTACTCCTTCTTTCTTGCGTAGGCAAGAAAGTTTTTTCATTTTTGGGAAGGTATCTCCAAGCCTCGGCGGGGAAAGGGGGAAAAAGAAAAGAATGAAGGTCGATTTTTCTCTGTACGCTATCACCGGTGAGCAGTTTCACCCAGGGCGGCACTACCTTCAAGTGATGGAGGAGGCTATTCAGGGCGGAGCCGATATTATTCAGTTAAGAGAAAAGAAGAAGAGTAAAAAAGAACTGTTAGAAATGGCCCGCCAGCTAAAAGCGTTATGTGCTCGCTACGAGGTTCCCTTTATCATTAATGATCATGTTGATCTGGTACTGGCTGTGGACGCCGATGGCATTCATTTGGGGCAGGATGATCTTCCCCTGGAAGAAGCGCGCAAAATCCTAGGCCCTGATAAAATTATTGGCATCTCCACCCATCATATTGATGAAGCGAAGCGGGCTGAAGAGGGTGGAGCCGACTATATCGGAGCCGGACCTGTCTTTGCCACCCAAACTAAAGAGGATGTGGTCGATCCGGTGGGGTTGGAATACATCAGGCAAGTGGCCGATGAGATTTCCATTCCCTTTGTCGCCATCGGGGGCATTAAGCTGCATAACGTGGATCAAGTTTTAGAGGCAGGGGCTTCTCGCATCTGTGCGGTGAGTGCTATCGTGGGTGCCGATGATGTTAAGGGAGCGGCGGAGGCCTTTGCCCAGAAAATAAAGAAGCACACCAAGAGGGGATGAGTCTTTTATTCAGAAGGGGTGAAGGGGATGAAGCTGATTATCAATGGGACCGCCCAATCCGTAGAGTGCCAGTTTTTAGGCGAACTGGTGGAGCACTACAAATTGAACAGGGAACATGTGGTGGCTGAAGTGGACGGGGAAATTATTGATCGTTCTGAGTGGGATCAGTATCCGTTAAAGGATGGGGCACGGATTGAGCTGGTTCATTTTGTAGGGGGAGGTTAAAGGATGCAAGGACGGGAAGGGATTGATCAACTGTTAAAAAATGACCCCCTGGTGATCGGGGGCACCACTTTATATTCCCGTTTTTTTATTGGAACAGGTCGCTTTCCCAATCCCTTTGTCCAGGTGGAAGCGATTAAAGCGTCTGGTGCCGAAGTGCTCACCTTTGCCATCAGGAGGGTGAACTTAGAGCGTCCTGATGAAGACGCCATCTTACAGCATCTAGAAGGCATGCAGTTCACATATCTGCCCAATACGAGCGGGGCTAAGACGGCTGAAGAGGCCATCCGAATTGCGCGCTTGGCTAGGGCGTCGGGAATATCCAACTGGATTAAAGTGGAGATTACCCGAGATGAGAAAACATTGCTGCCTGATCCTGTGGAAACGTTAAAGGCAACAGAGCAGCTGGTTAAAGAAGGTTTTATTGTCTTACCCTATACCTCAGATGACCCCATGTTATGCAAGCATTTGGAGGAAGCGGGAGCTCATGCCATAATGCCAGGCGGGGCCCCCATTGGCACCGGTTTGGGTATTTTAAACCCGTATAATTTGGGGCTGATTATAGAAGAAGCGAAGGTGCCAGTTATCGTGGACGCTGGCTTAGGATCGGCCTCCGATGTGGCTCAAGCGATGGAAATGGGAGCCAGTGCGGTCCTGATGAATACGCCCGTGGCCCGGGCAAAAGATCCCGTAAAGATGGCTAGGGCCATGAAGCTTGCTGTTGAAGCCGGACGTTTAGCTTATTTGGCTGGCAGGATCCCAAAGAAAAAGTATGCGACTGCAAGCAGCCCCCTGTCTTTCGTTTCTCAACCCACAAAGATGTCTTAAATAAGGCGAGTGGATGTAATGAAAACCAATCTGACCCATGTTAACCCTGCCCCCCAAACGGGGCTAAACAACATAAAACAGACGCAAATAGCGGTAATTGGCGGCGGTATCATCGGTTTAAGCGTTGCCTTTGAATGTGCTAAAAGAGGGTTTAAAGTGACAGTGATTGAAAAAGGGCAGTGTGGGGGGCAGGCGACCGGTGCAGCTGCCGGCATGCTGGCTCCCTATTCTGAAATAGGGGAGGATCCTGATCCTTTTTTTGCGCTGTGCCAGCTTAGTTTATCCCTCTATCCCGAGTGGCAACAGGAAGTAAAAACTGTCTCAGGGCTGGATTTTGAATATGTTCAATCGGGTAGCTTGCATGTCGCTTTGCATGAAGCGGATGAGCTTGCCCTGGAAACACGCCTCTCCTGGCAGCAGGAATGGGGCGTGCGGGGGGAAATTGTTAAGGGAGAAGCACTCCGCCGCCTGGAACCTGCTCTGACCAAGGAGGCAGTGGCCGCCTTATATTATCCCGATGAACATCATCTCTATGCTCCTGATTATGTTCAGGCTCTGATCAAGGCTTGTCGCAAATTGGGCGTAGAGATTTTAGAGCAGGCGGGAGAAGTGCAATTTAGAGAGATTAAGGAGGACGGTTTGCTTCTGGCAGGTGATGACGTCACCGTTGGTGCCGAGTTGTGTATTTTGGCCTGCGGAGCTTGGACCGCCATTTATGAATCTGTGCTGGGGATACGACTGCCCATTTTTCCCATTCGCGGCCAAATTTGTGCTTACCATCGCCATGAAGAACAGATTAACCACCTGATTTTTTTCAGCCAAGGCTACGTGCTCAGCAAAGGGAACGGTACTATTGTGTGTGGCGCCTCAGAAGATATTGCCGGATTTGATACGTCTGTGACAGAACAGGGGATCAACCGCCTGGTCCGGTTTAGCCGTCAGCTTTTTCCTGTTTTGGAGGGACGGGAGCCTTTTCATCGCTGGGCAGGATTACGCCCTGCTACCCAAGACGGTTATCCCCTCCTTGGCCCAGTGGACCATTATCCAAACATTATTTTGGCTTCCGGCCACTATCGGAACGGCATTTTACTGTCGCCGGCCACAGGCCAGGTGATTGCAGACGTGATTGAAGGGCGTAACCCCAAAGTAAATCTTGATTTTTTTGATCCTCATCGTTTCTCGTAAAGTTTGTCTATCTGTTACAGTCAATATGAGGTGAGAGGAAGAAAGCAGATGGTAAACAGAGTATTAACCATTGCTGGTTCTGACAGTGGGGGAGGGGCCGGCATCCAAGCCGATTTGAAAACGTTTCAGGAACTTGATGCTTATGGCATGAGTGTGCTTACGGCCATCACGGCCCAAAACACCTTGGGCGTGCACGGTGTGTATCCCCTTGATGCGGAGGCGGTTAAGGCCCAGCTGGATGCTGTATTAAGTGATATAGGCGTTGATGCAGTTAAAACGGGTATGTTATTTGATGCGGAAATCATTTATACGGTGGCCAACACGTTACAACAATTTCAGGTCAAGAATTTGGTGATCGATCCGGTGATGGTGGCCAAAGGGGGACAGGCGTTGCTCAAGGATGAGGCTGTCAATGCCTTGCGCAAGGCTTTGCTACCCTTGGCCACAGTGGTCACCCCCAATATACCCGAGGCAGTAAAGCTAAGCGGCATGGAAAAGATAGAGACCCTGCAAGAGATGGAACAGGCGGCCAGGATGATCCATGAGATGGGGCCCCGTTATGTGGTGGTCAAAGGAGGCCACCTGAAAGATAAAGAGTCAACCGACTTGGTTTTTGATGGGGAGTCTTTTACGTACCTTCCTGCCGATCGGATTGATACCAAACATACCCATGGGACCGGCTGCACGTTTTCAGCCGCCATCGCTGCCGGCCTGGCCAAAGGTGATAAGGTTTTGGATGCCATCAAAACGGCAAAAGCCTTTATTACCTGTGCCATTCAGCATGCTTTGCCCTTAGGAAGCGGCATCGGGCCCACTAATCACAGCGCCTATCGAAAATGGGGCAAGTCATGACGAGCACTGATGTGGAGGGAGATCAAATGGTTTCACTCCTGGATTATCTTCAGGCCCATTTTAGCGACCGCTTAACTTTTGAAGACGGTCGGGTGGCATGGGATAAAGCGTTGCTTCTCACTTTGCGCAAGCTGGGCTATGAGTTGAAACTGGAAGATTATGCAACAAAGGTTTTTTTGTATCGGGGCACAACATGTTTGGGAGAGATTGATTACACCATTATAACGGTGAGTGATGATGAAAACATGCATGCCCCTTATGAAGTGCGCCTGTTGGATTTATCGTCGTTTGAAGCTCCCTCTGAGCCGTGAGAGTGAGGATTTACAGGTCGGTCAAAATAAGGATGAAGTAAGGTCTGAGCAGTTGTGTTGTTTAAGAGGTGTTTCGAAGAGAGGAAACACCTTTTTTAATGCAGGGAGGCGAATCACCATTGTCTCGATTTCTAGCCAGCTTGATAGTCTTTATTGGGGCAGCAGGATATGGGGTGCTGGCCACCTTCGTAAAAACGGGGTATGCCATGGGTTTTACGGTGGGGGAGATAACCGGCAGCCAGATGTTCGTTGGGGCTTTGGTTCTTTGGCTGATCGCTCTGTTTAAAGTTGGCCGGAAGATCCGTCTCTCCTGGCGCCCCGCAATATATCTTTTGGGTGTTGGCGCCTTTACAGGATTAACAGGTGTTTTTTATTACACATCTCTCAATGTGCTGCCTGCTTCCATCGCCATAATTTTATTGTTTCAATTTACCTGGGTAGGGGTGCTTCTGGAGTGGCTCCTTGATGGAAAACGGCCCACAAAAACAACACTGATCAGTTTGCTGTTGATACTTTTCGGCACGATTTTGGCAGCCAACCTTTTATCCCAACCTTCTTATGTATTTAATCTATTTGGTATCTTGATGGGACTGTGTTCCGCTTTTACCTATGCAGCCTTTATCTATTGCAGTGGAAAAGTAGCTGTACAGATTAGCCCGTGGTTGCGAAGCGCTCTGATGATTTCGGGATCAGCCTTCACCATCTTTATTCTTTTTCCACCCAAGTTTCTGGTGTCAGGGGCCTTATGGGATGGATTGTGGCAACTGGCTGTGGTTATGGCCTTTTTTGGAGCCATTTTGCCTTCCGTTTGCTTTAATATTGGCGTACCCCATATTGGCGCCGGTATGGCGACCATATTGGGTTCAGTGGAATTGCCTGTGGCGGTGATCATGGCCTGGGTTTTCCTGTCTGAAACCGTCAATCTCTCTCAATGGCTGGGAATTATTTTGATCTTGGCGGCTATTCTCGTTGGAGAATGGGACACTTTAAAAGGAAGTCGGCCCATGAAAAAACGCTTGTCAAATATTTGACAAATTTAATGGGGAGTGTTAAGATGGAGTCAAATATTAAGGAGCCTAGTGGGGCGCCTTAATATTTAAATGGATATGTTCGGAAAAAAGATGGATTGCTAAATCTGTAAGTCATACCTCTAAGGGGGCTTTCACGTTTTAGAGTCCTTCTTAGAGGTTTTTTTGTCAGCTCCATCGGCATTCCGGGCAGAATTATTTTAGGCAGTCGCCGAAATTAGGAGGTATTTTTAGCATGCACCAAGGTGTTGTAAAATGGTTTAATTCTGAAAAAGGCTATGGGTTTATCGAAGTGGAAGGCGGCAACGATGTGTTTGTTCACTACAGTGCCATTCAAGAAGAGGGATTTAAAACCCTGGAAGGTGGACAACGGGTACAATTTGACATTGTACAAGGCGATCGTGGGCCGCAAGCTGCTAATGTCATTAAACTGTAAGATTACCCATAAATGTGCTTGAAAAGGATATGTCGTTTATAATAAAAATGGATGGTTAAATGTACAAAAAACCTTTGGTTCATTGAACCAAAGGTTTCAGACTGATGACAAACACCCATGATTTAAGCTAAAAGGATCCACAAAAAAGCACAGGCTTTGCGATTTTATACAAAATAAT
>CALFAC010000071.1 GCA_937927935.1 uncultured Bacillaceae bacterium | reverse complement strand
AGGGGGTATGTCCACATTATTTTGTCCCAGTCGCTAAACATGTCATGGACAAATGACCACTTTCCACCGGTAAGCATACAATGGCTATGTGATAAAAAACAGTGAAGGAGAGACACGAAGTGAGCCATTGGTATACTGGTGACTCGTACTTGTATCATGCCTTATTGGCCTATTTACATCAGCCGATTACGGTTGAAACGACCCGTGGGTCGGTCCGCGGAACATTGCATCATGTAGCTCCTGATCATATCGTTGTTGAAATGGGAGGCAATTGTTTCTTCATCCGTATGGAACAGATGATCTGGTTTGTTCCCCAGTCTGTGTAGACAGAAGAACTGAAGAGCCACACACCAGGGCAAGCCAAAAAAAGTGAAAAAAGCGGAGGTGTTCTGCTATGATGAAACGGGTCAATAAAATCGCCATTGAACTTCCTGTCCCAGAACATGGTGATTTAAATGCAGCTTCCGCAGTTCAAGACTTACTGGGCGGCAAATTTGGCGAAATGTCCACGTTAAATAACTATATGTTTCAATCCTTCAATTTTAGGGCTAAAAAGAAGTTTAAACCTTTTTACGATCTGATTGCCAGTATCACTGCCGAGGAATTTGGCCATGTGGAATTGGTGGCCAATACCATCAACTTGTTATCCTATGGCGTCACCCATCCCGCTGATCCAAACGCCGCACCTCTAAGGAAAGGATTAGATTCCCGCTATACCATCTACTTTACGACAACTGCTCAAGCGGCCTATCCTGGCGATTCCATGGGCAAACCGTGGACGGGTGACTATGTGAATAACAGCGGAGCCTTGGTAAAAGATCTCTTGAGCAACTATGTGTTGGAAATTGGAGCCCGTCTGCACAAAATGCGCGTTTATGAGATGACCACCCATCCCACCGCCAGGGAAATGATCGGCTATCTTTTGGTTCGCGGTGGAACCCATGCCCTGGCCTGGGCCAAAGCGATCCAAATGGCCACAGGTGTCGATGTGGGCAAAATGCTGCCCATCCCCTACCCTGATAATAGCAAATTTGATCACGCCAAAAAGTATATGGAGCAAGGGTTACACAATGTATTATACACCTGGAGTGAACCGGAATATGCAGATATTAACAAAATTTGGAAAGGCTTAAATCCCGAAACGGAAGAACCCTTGCGCGTGATTGATGGCATGCCGGAAGGGGCGCCCGTTCCCGATTTTGAAGAGTTATCTGAACAGTTTGCCCCTGGCATTGATCCTGACGATTATGAACGAATTTTAAAGCGCTTGATGGCCAATCTATAGTTTCATCCATAAAATAAAGCCCTCCTTGATTTAAATAAAGGGCCTAGTGGCGAAATCGGGCCGATGACAATGAATTGAATTACCATTTCAATTATATTATAATTTCAAATAATAAATAGGTTGTCATCGCCACATAGATTATATTTAAAT
>CALFAC010000070.1 GCA_937927935.1 uncultured Bacillaceae bacterium | reverse complement strand
AGGGGGATCTTTACACGCCCTCAAATCACTCATTTAAGAAGAAATCTGGGGATCTCATCCGATTTTGCAACAGGTTTTTTGTCCGAGTGGCATTGGGGATTGATTTTTGAAACCATGTTGCAGCACGTACCAAGAGAGAGATGGCCTAGGATCAAAAGAAAAAAACTCCGACCTTATTGAGCCTACAGATTCATAATGGCTTTGGAGATGACCACACGCTTACAAATAACAAACCCAGGGTGCTCTATGTCCCTGGGTTTTGTAAATTCTTTTTAGGGAGTCCACTTTCCTTTGTTTATTTAAGTTGTGTTTAAACTGTAGAAGGGATCAAATTAAAGCAGCGCTTATAAATCCATTCATATCCTTTTACATCAATATCCCTTGGATTTCCTATTGTTTGCGGATCCTCATAAGCCACCTTGGCTAGCTCGGGTATCATATCAGCGGATACCCCTTGTTCTTCCAAGGATGGGATTTCTACATCCTTGACTAATTGGTAAACCTCCCTGACTGCTGCTTTGGCGGCCTCTTCCGTACTCATATTCTTAATGTTTACACCTAGCGCTTGGGCAATCCGGGCATATTTTTCTGGCTCACCCATCCAGTTATATTCCATAACGGGCCCCAGCATGGCGGCAACACATTCCCCATGGGCCACCGGAATGATGCCTCCCAATGTTTGGGCCATGGCATGGGCGGCTCCTGCAGATTCGCTACCATATGATAACCCAGCGAGCATCGCCGCTTTGGCCATTCCATAGCGGGCCTCGATGTCTTGGCCGTTTGCATAAGCACGGCGCAAATATTTGGCAATGTATTCAATGGCCAGCAAAGCGACGGCATCCGTAAGGGGTTGGGCATAATGACAGGTGTAACATTCAATGGCATGAGAAAGGGCATCGATGCCGGTTGCTGCAGTGATACGTTTGGGCATGGAGATATGAAGTTCAGGATCAATGATGGTTAAATGGGCTGCAATTAATGGGCCCCCAACATTAAATTTAAACTTCCGGTACGGATCAGTAATAACGGCCCATTGGGTGACCTCGCTTCCTGTTCCAGCTGTGGTCGGAATGGTCGTTAACGGAGGAATTCTCTTGGAAAGCGGTTTTTTGCCTTCTGCACATTCGTAGTTAAGAACGGGTTCACCATGTACAACCTCCACACCAATCGCTTTCGCGGTGTCCATGGAACTGCCTCCGCCTATCGCCACCAGACCATCGCACTGATTTTCCACGTATCTGGCAGTTCCTTTGGCCACGATGTGTATGGATGGGTTGGGTTCAACTTCATCAAAAATGACGAAATCGATTTGAGCTTTTTTTAAACTATCGATCACAGGCTCAGTCAAACCGGCTTTTCTAACCCCTGGGTCCGTCACCAAGAGCACTTTTGAAACACCGAGATTTTTTATTTCTTCACCAGCCTGCTTAATAATTCCAATGCCATGTTTGACAACGGTTGGCATTTCAAAACTTTTGACCCTGTGCATCCGTTCAAAGCGCATGAACATGTTCAAAACCCCTTTCATATTTCTTCAGATGAAGAATTTATTTAACTCCAAACCATTGCATGGGTTGGGGAGCCAAGTTTGTGTAAATGTGTTTAACTTCGGTATACTCTTCCAGTCCAAGATGGGACAATTCTCTACCTATTCCAGATTGTTTATATCCACCCCATGGTGCTTGTGGGAAGTAAGGGTGGTAATCGTTGATCCAAACCGTTCCAAAGCGTAATGCTCGAACCACACGCTCCGCCCGGTTCATATCTTGCGTCCAGACGGCGCCAGCCAAACCATAAACCGTATCGTTGGCCAGTTGGATGGCCTCTTCTTCACTATTAAATTTTTCAACGGTGAGTACGGGTCCGAACGATTCCTCTTGGACAATGCGCATCGATGAGTGACAGTTGGTGAAGATGGTTGGCTCAATAAAAAATCCCTTTTGTAACTCTGGGGCGGTGGGCCGTTTTCCACCAAGGACCAACGTCGCTCCTTCATCAATCCCCATTTGAATATACCTTTCAATCTTGGCTAAATGTTCCGCCGAAATGACGGGGCCCATTTGGGTATGTTCATCCAGGCCATTTCCCAAACGGATATTTTTGGCCCTTTCCACAACGGCTTCAACAAATTGGTCATGGATCGAGCTTTCCACGAGGAGACGAGCGCCTGCAGAACAGACCTGTCCTGCATGGAAAAAGACTGCGTTAAGGGCATAGTCCACAGCCGTATCAAAATCGGCATCAGCAAAGACGATATTTGGATTTTTTCCACCCAGTTCCAGGGAGATTTTTTTAAAATTGTTGGCAGCGGCTTTCATAATGCTTCTTCCCGCAACATTTCCTCCGGTAAAGGAGATAAGATCTACATCTGGATTTTCCGCAATCTCTTGTCCCACTGTGGAACCCGGGCCAAGGACAACATTAACCACGCCTGGAGGAAGTCCCACTTCCTCAAAAATTTCAGCCATTTTTAGTGTGGTGAGGGGCGTAATTTCGGCAGGTTTGATGACGACTGTATTACCGGCCGCAAGGGCTGGAGCCAGTTTCCATGATGCTTGTAACAGCGGATAATTCCATGGAGTGATTTGTCCGCATACTCCAACGGGTTCACGCACCATGCGGCTTACGGAATTGGGGAGAGGTGATTCTAACATCTGCCCAGCATCTTTATCTGCTAATCCGGCGAAATATTGGAATGCATCCGCAATGCCATCCATGTCAGCTAAACTTTCCGTCAAAGTCTTACCCGTGTTTAACGTTTCCATTTCAGCTAATTCTTCTCTGTACGCTCTTATTTTTCTGGCCACCTCAAATAACAGGGAACCTCTTTCAGATGCGGTCGTGTTTCTCCAATCCCCCCTCTCAAAGGCTTCTCGTGCCGCTTGAATGGCCTGTCTGGCATCTTCACGATCACCGCGAGGAACTATAGCAATAACTTCTTGGTTATAAGGGTTAATAATTTCTTTTGTTTGCCCGCTTTTGGCCTCGACCCATTCGCCATTGATATACATTTTTTTTCTCAATCCGAAGCCCCTCCCTTAAATAGATTTAATAAATATTAAACATTTTAAACTAAAAGAATAATATCACTATAGTTATAATATAGTCAAGATTGCGCCATTTACAAAATTTTATTGACATTTTGTATATGAATATGTGTATAATTTATTTAAAAAATTTTAAAACATTTATATGGATTTTTTAACGGAGGTTAATGATGTTGAATTGCTCTAAAGTGTTACAGGAGAAGGAGTATGAAAAAAAGGTTGAAGAGGCTGAAAACATTGTCATCGCAGCTATTGCTGAAACAATGGATTTATACGGTGTGACCGAATCGATTGGGAGATTGTATGCCATTTTGTATTTTAGTGATGAGCCGATGACCTTGGATGAGATGAGTGAAAAGATGGGCATGAGCAAACCCTCGATGAGCAATGGGATCCACACATTATTAGATATTGAAATGGTGGAAAAGGTGTGGCAAAGGGGGGTGAGAAAAGACCTCTACGTGGCAGAAAAAGATTTTTTTAAAACCTTTGTTACATTCTTTTCAAAAAAATGGGAAAGGGAGGCGAATGTCAATCTGGAGGCCATATTTCAAGCGGAAGAAAAATTGAATGAGCTTCTGAATGATCCCCATCTTCCGTCTAGAGTAGAAGAAAAAGTGAAGAAAGATTTGCAGCTTATCAGGGAATCCAAACGCTATTATTTATGGCTTAAGCGATTGGTTCAAAAAATGAGAAACAGAGAGTTTTTCTTTAATGAGCTTAGTGAAGGAGAGAAAGAGGAAAATAGTGGGTATTAAGTAAAAAAAGGCCGAATGTGGCGATCCCCACTTTTGCCCGACCACATTCAGCCAGTGACGCATGAGAGATCCCCTTCATGCGTTCAATATTAGTGTAGCATAAATCCTTTTATTGAGAGATATCCAAAGCATTTAGGAGTGAAAAAGGTATGCAAGAGCGTCAAACGACAAACGAAGAAACCTCTTTGACGCATTCGAACCTTATGCATAGTACCAAAAAATATTTAACTCCAGGTCGAACAGCTTTACTGTTCTTTATTGTTGCTGTCTGCGTGGTTTACGTTTATTCTGTTATTTCGAATAATTCTATTTATTGGCCTGGTTTATTGTTGATGATGGTTCTATACAGCGCCATTTATTATGTAGGGACTGTGACCATCAGTAAAAAGGGTGTGAAGACGGATGATATGCTGGTAGCCGGAAGAAGTATGCCGATTTGGCTTTCCGTCTTTACGGTGACCTGTACCTGGGCTGGAGGAGGATATATTACGGGAACAGCGGAAAGTGTCTATTCCTCAGGCTTTGTCTGGACCCAAGCGCCCTGGGCATATTCCATCAGTTTGATTCTTGGGGGCATCTTTTTTGCCCGAAAAATGCGCCGCTATGAGTTTATGACCATGCTTGATCCTATGGAGGCGCGCTTCGGCAAAAAGATGGCCAGTGTGCTCTATATTCCTGCACTATTGGGTGAAATTTTTTGGGCGGCAGCTGTTTTGGTCGCTCTGGGGACCACATTTTCCTTAATTCTAGGATTGGATTTTTCTATCGCCATTATTATTTCTGCTGTGGTGGCCCTGGCCTATACCATTGTGGGCGGATTATGGGCCGTTGCTTTTACTGACTTGATCCAATTTCCTTTTATGTTTTTTGGATTGTTTCTGGTCTTGCCCTTCGCCTTTGCCCAAGTAGGGGGAGTGGGTGCAGCGTTTAGCCATTATGCGGCAAACATGAGTGATACGTTGACGTTTCTTCCACCGCTAATGGGCTGGAAAGACCCTGCCTGGGGAAATTATTATTGGAATTGGTGGGATTATGCGTTGCTCTTGGTATTTGGCGGTATCCCGTGGCAGATTTATTTCCAGCGTGTTTTAGCCGCAAGAAGTGTCAATGCCGCCATGTGGATCTCTATTGCCGGGGGCATTTTGTGTGCATTGGTCGCCCTCCCTTCCGCTTTGATTGGCATTGCTGGCTATAATGCGGATTAGCAGGCCCTCGGTACATCGGCCCCTGAGAATCCCTCGATGATCTTATCCTATGTATTTAAATATATGACTCCGGGCATTGTAGGGGCGATCGGCCTGGGGGCGCTGGCATCGGCCGTATTGGCGGCCGTGTCCGCTTCCATGTTGTCTGCGTCAGGGATGGCAGGTTGGAATGTATACAGGCCGTTAGTTCGTCCCCAAGCCACACAGCCTGAACTAAGACGAATCATCAGGACAGCAATCCTTATCGTGGGAACCGCCGCAACCATCATCGCTTTGAAGACTAAAAGTGTCTATGTCCTGTGGTATTTGTGCAGTGATCTGGTATATGTGCTCCTTTTTCCACCTCTAGTGCTTTCGTTATTTTACAAATACGCCAATACGTATGGAGCAATGGCCGGGTTTATTGTCTCTCTCGTGTTAAGGATAGGGGGAGGGGAACCCATGTTAGGATTGCCTCCGTTTCTTCCCTATCCCATGGTTGAGGATGGCGTGGTCTTGTTTCCCTTCCGCACCTTTGCCATGCTATGCGGTTTAATGACGATTATCGTTGTTTCATATTTTACAAGGCATATCTGTCCGCCTATGCCCTTGCGTAATCCAAACCGTAACATAACCAACGAAACGAATGTGACTGCTTAGAAGACATAAAATATTAAATAGGTCGTATTTAAATGTGCCCCCTCCATTTGGGGGGTAAAGTGTAAATAGGTAGGTAGGAATGAATCCTCTCATATCAATGGTCACACTTGCGAGGATGCCTACCTATTTCTTATTGGAAAGAAAAGGGGGGCTTAGCTTGAGTCCGTACATCCTGTTGGCTGCGGCCATCATCAGTGAAGTATTTGGAAGCGCTATGCTCAAAGTGTCGAGGGGATTTAAGAGGATATTGCCTTCCACCGGGGTTGTCATTGGGTATGGGATCGCCTTTTACCTTCTATCTCTCGCCCTGAAAGCATTACCCTTGGGGATGGCTTATGCCATATGGGCAGGGGCAGGAACAGCGCTAACCGCTTTGGTGGGGGTTTTTATTTATAAAGAAGGCTTTAATCTGAAAAAAGGCTTGGGATTGGTCCTCATCATTGGTGGCGTTGTGATTCTTCGATTAAGTGCTTCTTAACGCTACTTAGAGGTTGGAGGTTGATGAATGAAAGGATACATTTTCCTAATATTAGCCATAGTTACTGAAGTATTAGGCACAACCATGCTAAAATTATCGGAAGGGTTTACACATGTATTACCCTCTTTGGGAGTTTTCATTGGATTTGGGTTGGCCTTTTATTGTTTGTCCCTATGTCTAAAAACCATTCCGTTAAGCCTAGCCTACGCCATATGGTCTGGAGCCGGAACTGCTTTAACCGCGTTGATTGGTGTACTGGTCTGGAAAGATCCGTTTAACATAGGGACATGTTTAGGTTTGGTATTTATTATTGGAGGAATCATAGCATTACAGCTCTCTACCTCTAAGTCGCAGAAAAAAAAGAGTGACAGTCAGACAAATAGGT
>CALFAC010000069.1 GCA_937927935.1 uncultured Bacillaceae bacterium | reverse complement strand
TTCCCATTCCGGTCTTATCCAATTTGGCCCTTCATCCAGGCTATCCGGATCCGTCTGCAACCCGAAAGCCAAGCTTTTGAAGCCGGCTGGATGGCAATTGGAGCCGGATAAATGGCTCTTTTTCTGCCTGTACTGCTTAAATGCCTTGCTTAGGGCCTGCCGCTCCTCCAAGGTTAATCCTTCTCCAAGGCCCGTCTTTTGCAAGGCTGCCTGGACAGGATAAGGGGCATCCACCTCAAGCTCGCCTTCAAATAACCCGGCACTCCTTAGGAAAGACCACCACTTAAGGTCCACCTCGGTAAACACTGAGGCCGGGGAGGCCAGATGGCCCTCAACAGGCCGGCTGTTTCCTTCCAGCCCAATTCTCCCTTTCACTTGATACACCAGAAAGGAGAACGCCCTCTGCTGTTGGGTCACTAAGGTGGGGCCGTGAGAGGGTAACGATCCCTTTTGATCAAACATAAATCATCATTCCAATTGATGATGGTGTTAAACAGCACTTCTACACTCAAGATTGGAACCGCTTGTTACATAAAATAATTTAGGCATACAGTTCCACCAACAAGCCTTTTATCTCACCCACCAGCGCCAACAGGCGCAAATGGCCTTCCTCATCTTCCAGCAAATCGGCCGTCATTTGCATCAGCCGCTCATCCACCGTCTTAATCACATGATGCATTTTAAATCGACCGTGAAAATGGCTTTCCTGGCTGGTCCAAGCCAATCCGTTTTTTATGGCTTCTTCCAAAAACTGTTTCACCAGCCGTTTATAGCGCCCCAGCAGTTTTAAGGTGCGCTCTTCCGTTAACCTCTCTCCGGTCTCTTCAATCTCCTCCATGAGGTTGGACAATGTATCGGAGCGCACTTGACGCTCAGCGGTATGCAGCACTTGATGAAAGGATGTTCGGGGTTTAGCCGGTACATCCGCTCTTTTTTTGTCCAGGGCAATGTTAACTTGCTGGTTTTCGATTCGCACGTCTAAATCCTCCTTCGCATATCCACCACCCGAATCTCCCTTCCCCTAAAAATTTGAGCAGTTTGGTCCATTAATGCCCCTTGATGGGTTTCAGCAAGGGGGGTGGCCTCTTTCGGTTGTTCAGCAGGGTGAGGGAGATGGCGATAGCAACAGTCGACAGCGGACAGCACCGCCCGGGTCTGCTCTTGGTCGGTTAGCACCTTAATGTAAAGTCCGGCTTGTTTAAATTTATTGACAATCAGAAGGGTATCGTCGTTTGATCCTTCATCAATGACGTAAACGCGAAGATCCTGCCCTTCCTTACGGGCTGACCGGAGAGAAGAACGGATAATGCCTTCTATCTGGTGGGCGGAATTGTAAGTTAACACCACCAGGTCAGCCGGTGGCAGCTTCACAGGGAGACCCCGCTTGAGCAACGCTTGGATGACCAGAATCATAACGACGACAGCCAGCCCAATCAACAAGAGCCCGATGGTCTCCATGCTTAACCCCTCCCTTTTCCTTCTCTGATACTTTATGCACAGGAAAAAGGAGAGGTGTGTGCCTAGTACTCCACCCACCCGTTTTTAATAGCCTGGATGACGGCTTGCGTACGGTCATTCACCTTCAATTTTTGCAAAATGCTGCTGACGTGGTTTTTGACGGTTTTTTCACTAATGTACAGCGTCTCACCAATGGAGCGATTGCTTTTGCCGTGCGCCATCAACTGCAACACTTCATACTCCCGTTTGGTTAACAGGCGGTACACCTGATAGTGCTCCCGCATCTTGCTGGTATCGGTCACCCGAATCTGTGGCTCTTCCTGGGTTGTAGCTGCAGCCTCGGGGTGATGATCCGTCTCCTTCAAGCGGCGAAACTCCTTGACCAGCTTGCCTGTTACCTTGGGATGAATGTAGGCTCCGCCTTCAAACACGGCGCGGATCGCCTCAGCCAAGGTTTCGATATCCATATCTTTCAGGAGGTATCCTTTCGCCCCGGACTCCAAAGTGCGAAACACATAAAACTCATCATCATGGATGGATAAGATGATGATTTTGGCGTCGGGCTTGATGCTTAATATTTTTTCAGTGGCTTCCACTCCGTTCATCTGGGGCATATTGATGTCCATTAAAATCACTTCGGGCTGAAGCGTTTCCACCAGTTTGTATCCTTCTTCCCCGTTGCCGGCTTGCCCGACCACTTCAAAGTCGGGTTCCATTTCAATAACCCGTTTGACGCCTTCCCGAAACATGGTATGATCATCAATAATCAGGATTTTGATTTTATTTTCAGTCACAATGTTTCCCTCCTTTTGGTCATGGGAACAGGTGCGGTCAGCATCCCCTGCGGGGTTGTCTTTTCCTCAGGAAGCGGAATGTGGATCTTTACCCGAGTTCCTCCACCAGCCCGGGATTCGATGCTGATGGTTCCCTCCAGTAACTTAACCCGCTCCTTCATGCCTAAAAGGCCAAAACCATCCCCTTTCTCAATCGGGTCAAATCCTTTGCCGTTATCCTGAATCACCATATGGATGGCGTTGGGTGCAAACTCCAGCTGTATCCGCATCTCAGTGGCTTCCGCATGCTTCAGCACGTTGGTCATGGCCTCCTGAGCCAAACGGAATAATGCGACGGTCATCGGGGATGGGAGCACCGGTTCCTCCCCCCTGATGTTAAGCTCTATCTCTAAAGCATGATCCGCTTTTATCTTCTCCACATATTTATGCAACGTGGGCAGTAAGCCTAAATCATCCAAAGCCATGGGACGCAAATCAAAAATGATCCGGCGCAGGTCAGCCAGCGTTTCACTGGCATTGCGCTTTAAAACCCTGATCTCATCTTTGGCTTCGTCCTGCAGCCCTTTCTGACACGCTCGTTCAATAATTTCGGTTTGCAACAGCAGATTGGCCAACATTTGGGCCGGGCCATCATGAATTTCCCTGGCCACGCGCTTCCGCTCAGCCTCCTGGGCCTGAATCACCTTTAAACCCAGTTCCTGACTCTGCTGGGCTTGTTCCACCATTTTGCTTACTTGACTCAGGTCCCCAGTTAAATAGCGATGCACAATGCTCATTTGAGTGCCCAGATTTTGGGCTTTCTCAATCATTTGGTCCATGTGTCTCAAACTGCGTTCCAGATCATCCCGTCGTTCCCGCAATCGGCTTTCCTTTGCTTCAGACAGCCTCAATTCCATCTGCAGCTGGTGCGTGCGGTCGTATACCGCTTTCAACTCCCGTTCATCGGTGTTAAACCGGCGGCTCAATTCCACCAGGCGAAGGCGGGAGCGACGAACCTCTCTTTCCAGACGGTCCGTCTCTTTAATCACCTGGGCCAGTTCTTCCCGAGTGCGATTCAGTTCCAGCTCCATATGCTGCCGTTCCAAGAGGGCCTGTCCGGTCAACTCGTAGATTTGAGTTTGACCCGCTTCAACGGCGCCTATCGTTTTATCGATGATGGCTTGTAACGTTTTAGTGTTTAAGGATGGCATCCTCCCCACCTCATCTAATTCGATTATACACATATTTTTGGGCACGTTGATACATTTTTTCTAAATCGAACCATGGTACTAATAAGGATTCGTAAAGTCCGACAGGCCAAAAGGGGTGACCAATTAATGGAAATAAAGAAAAAGGCCCTGGATTAAGGGCCTTACGTGCTATGGGACAGGTCTGTTTATCTAGGCTACACAACCCTATTGCGTTTTACTCAATTGAGCGGCCGCTTCCCTTAACTGCTCCGCCTTATCCGTTCTTTCCCAAGGCAGATCTAAATCGGTGCGGCCAAAGTGACCATAAGCCGCTGTTTTTTTGTAAATGGGTTGCCGCAAATTTAACATGCGGATGATGCCGGCCGGCCGCAGGTCAAAATGTTTCCGAACCAGCTCCGCCAGCACAGCCTCCTCCACCTGGCCTGTCCCAAACGTGTCGATGGCAATGGAGACCGGTTGAGCCACCCCGATGGCGTAGGCCAGCTGAACTTCCACCTTGCGGGCCAAACCGGCAGCCACAATATTTTTAGCCACATAGCGGGCGGCGTATGAAGCGGAACGATCCACCTTGGTGGGATCCTTTCCGGAAAAAGCGCCTCCCCCGTGCCGGGCATAGCCGCCATAGGTGTCGACAATGATTTTACGTCCCGTTAAACCGGCATCCCCCTGGGGACCGCCAATCACAAAGCGGCCGGTGGGATTAATAAAATAGCGGGTGGCAGAATCCAGCCACTGGGACGGAATGATCGGCTCAATCACTTCCCGGATGATGTCCTGCTTGATTTGCTCCTGACTCACCTCTGGATGATGCTGGGCGGAGACCACCACCGTGTCAACGCGAACCGGCTGCCCCTCCGCATCATATTCAACGGTGACCTGCGTTTTCCCATCGGGACGCAAATAAGGAATCTTCCCGGATTTGCGCACCTCGCTCAAGCGGCGAGCCAGCTGGTGAGCCAGCGAGATGGGTAGCGGCATCAACTCCGGCGTTTCATCACAGGCAAAGCCAAACATCAGGCCTTGGTCGCCGGCCCCGATGGCTTCAATCTCTTCGTCGGTCATCAACCCTTCCCGTGCTTCCAGGGCTTTATCCACTCCCTGAGCAATGTCAGGGGACTGTTCGTCAATGGCTGTCAGCACAGCGCATGTATCTGCATCAAAGCCATACTTGGCTCGGGTATAGCCGATCTCACGGATGGTCTCCCGCACAATTTTGGGGATGTCCACATAGCAGTGGGTGCTGATTTCTCCGCACACCAGAACCAGGCCAGTGGTGACCGTCGTTTCACAAGCCACCCGGGCATTGGGGTCCTGAGCCAATATGGCATCTAATATGGCATCGGAAATTTGATCGCATATTTTATCTGGATGGCCCTCTGTTACCGATTCAGAGGTAAATAGGCGGTGTCCTTTTGTCAGGGTCAATGGGCTCCCTCCTTCTTCGCTCCAACACAACAGATTTTTATCAGACCTATCCTATCTTATTTCACCCCTGCTGTCAATGAATGGCGAAAGCGTTTTAATGAATGGCGACAGTATTTTTTGGGGAACAAAACGGGACAAAAAGAGAAAAACCAGCCGCAGCAAGGCTGGTTTTTCCTTTATTTTACTTGTTTTTATTTGCCCCTTTTACTTGTGCTCTCCTATTTTTTCTTTTGGTGGATCAATCTTTTCATCTATTCAACCACAACAAATTTTGAGCGCATGTTATTGTGGTCATCAATGGGGCCGCAAACGACGCTGCAGAACAGGTCAAACTCTCCAGCTTGATCGGCCACAATGGTGACAGGTTCATTGGGTTTCAGTTCCACATCGTACCCATCAATGATGGCTTGGTGATACCCTTCAGCATTTTCCAGTATAATTTCAACCGTTTCCCCTTTATTGACGGTATACGCTTCCTGATCAAATTTAAAATTGCTAGCCGTAATGACGATTTGACGGACCCCGTCGGATCCACTTTGACTGCCGGCTTCTTTCGCCTCAGTGGCCGATTGATCGCCCTGGCTGACACTTTGATCCCCATTGCCGCAGCCAACCAACAAAAGGGCGACTGTCAACAGTCCTGCAGCCAGCAGCCATAACCGTCTCCTGGACATACCAATCTCTCCTTTCCCACTATTATAGTGTACCACCCCAAGCCGTTACCTGTCTGTGTCGAAGCCGTTACAAATAAATGACAGCAGCATGAAAGGGGTCGAAAACCATTTTAAAAAGTTGACTTTTTATCCATTGGCTTTAAATCTGGCCTGTGCTAAAATCCTAAACTAGGTTGTCTTTTTAAAAAGGAGCGAACCGGAAAACAATGGATGATAAGCTTCTTGAAGAGAAGTGGATTAAACAGCAAATTGAATGGCACCGCCAAAACTTGCATCAGTTGATCTCCAGCAACCACAGCCTGACCCACCCCGCTGTCGTCCGGGAGAGTCAGGCTATTGATCAACTCTTAAACCGATTAAACCGGCTGAAGCACCGCCTTCCGATGAATGAAAGCCCCTCGTGTCGCAACCGGCCTAAAAAACGGAACCTCAATTAACCCCCTGTTTCGATTCAGTCTCTGCCGTAAAGATCACAACCAGATAATATTCTTCATTCACCTGATTGGCATACCAATCGCTCGCCACGATGAAATAGCGACCCGGCTCCACGCTTAACACCTGCTCTTCTTCCCAAGGCGGATCGTTTAAGTCCCGTTCAATGCGTTCCCCTTCAGGCGTATACAACTCCAACACCGGATCACTTCGTGAGGTAAAGACGGACAGCTTCACATGAATGGTTCCCTTTTCAGGCACATCAAAGTAAAACCAATCTTTTAAACCTGCTTCGTGGAATGTTCCGGTAATCACCTGGCCATTGGTTAGCGGGTAGGCTTCCTCTTTGCTATGATTGGGATGCTGGTTATCCGGATAGATGTGAAAGGTATGGACGATATCATACGGCAAAGGTGTCGTGCGCCGTTCATTTTCATTGTAGGCGATCCGCAAAAACGATTTTCCCGCCGGCACTTTGATCTTGAGCAGCTCTTCTTTTTGAACGGAAAAGGTTTGGGCCTCATCCTCATTGCCCAGGGGGTA
>CALFAC010000068.1 GCA_937927935.1 uncultured Bacillaceae bacterium | reverse complement strand
CCAGATCGGTCACCCTGACCTGGACAAAGCCCAGGCGCATGATGCCATCACCCATTGATTAAACCCTCCTTTTATTTAACTATTTTTATTATTTGGACTCCTGTGCACGCCCTTAAGCAGTCGAAGCGTGAGATCAGACAGAGGTCGGGATTGACAGGTGAGGATGAAGTTCTTGTTTCGCTCTTCATCGGGAAGGGCGGCGCGGGAGTAGATCATATGGTGATCCACTTTTCCCTTGAGCAGCTCTGCTTTGCAGTAAGCACACCCTCCTCGCCGACAGCCGGGAAAAAAGGGCTGGCCGTCCCTGCCATAAAACTGCCTTCTTAAGGCTTCCAACACCGTCTCCTCCTCCTTTGCCGTCACCTCCTTCCCCAGCGGTTCGATACGGATGGTATACTGGCTGCTCACCATAAATCACGGCTTTCTAGCATATTGAGCATCTTGTTACCCCTTCATGAAAACTTTTGCATGTGAATGTTAACATCGTCCGGATTGACAAGATCATCCACCTTCCAGCCATCTAAGTCATATTCGTCCATCATCTGCTCGGCAAACTTGATATATTGATCCACATCCCCCATGGCCTGCGCGGTGAGCAGGGTCTCCAGGCGAATATTCTCCTGATTGCCGGCATAATTGCGCTCGTACAGTTCATGCCGCCCACCAAATTCACTGCCGATGGCATCCCACAGGGCTTTCATCACTTTCATTTTGTCAATGGCACTGTACCCATTGGAGCCGCGCAAATACTTATCCAGATAGGGGCGAATCTCCGGTACCTTAAAGTCCACGGCATTGGAGTTCATAAAGATAAGTCCGCTGGATACGTCATGCTCAATCAACTCTTTGATCCGCGGATAGGCGATGGTGGCCAACACGCGGTAGGTCAATCCATGGCGTATATCGGGATTCACGTAGTCACCAATCCACGGTTCCGGTGTATTGACCTGGGCCTCCAAAATGGCGTTAAACATATGGCGCCAGGCAATCGCTTCCCCTAAGCGGACCTGAACACCGCGAAAATCCTTGGCACCTGTGGACTCCAGCGCTTTCATCAACAAACCGATAATAAATTCCAGCTTCACCACCAGGCGAGCGTTGCCATGGAACGTAAAACGATGAACAAATCCGGACATGGGGAAGAAATTGTTCACTTTTTCAATATCCCGGTACACAAACACATTTTCCCAAGGCACAAAAACATTATCAAAGACAAGGACAGCATCATTTTCATCCAAGCGGCTGGAAAGGGGATAGTCAAAGGGACTGCCCATCACAGCGGCTGTATATTCATAAGAAGGGCGGGCAATCAGTTTCACTCCCGGCGCATCCATGGGCACAATGATCACCAGGGCAAACTCTTCCTTTTGGATGGGGAGGGGACCATAATGAGCCATAAAGTTGGCATGAGTTAAAGCTGAACCGGTGGCCACCACCTTGGCACCCGTCACATAAATGCCCCCATCCGTCTCCTTGGTCACATGCATATAGACATCGCCCACTTCATGGGGCGGTTTGTTTCGGTCCACCGGCGGGTTAACAATGGCATGGTTTAAAAAGAGCACCTGTTCCTGCGCCTTTTTATACCAGGTCAAGGCATTCTTTTCAAAAGGCTCATAAAACTGGGCGTTTGCTCCCAAAGTGGCTAAAAAGCTGGCCTTATAATCGGGACTGCGCCCCATCCATCCATAGCCGATCCGCGACCAAGTCTGAATAGCCCGGCGCGACTTCTCTAGATCCTCTGCGCTTTTGGGCGCCTTAAAGAAAGGGTGGGTCTTTCCTCCATTGCCCGTATCCGTATCATCTAAGAGCACATCCTTATTTTCCGGTTTATGCAAGGCATCGTACATGCGGGCAAGCATGCGGGCCGTATTGCGAAAGGCGGGATGCTGGGTCACATCTTTCACCCGTTCGCCGTATATCCACACCTCCCGACCATCGCGCAAACTTTCCAAAAATTCTTCCCCCGTCATAGGTCGATTTAACCGAGTATCCATGGCCATCTCTCTATTTCTCCTTTCAATTTATAATTTTCCAATTCTTTAATTAAAATTTCATCCATATCCCTTGATAGAACGCATTTTTACAAGGGTTCCTGTTGAATGAGCTGTAAAGCAAAATAGATTTGCAAGGCTAAATGTAACTTAAAGTTCTCATTACCATCCTTTAAATCCATGCCAACCAGGGATTCGATTCGCTCCAGCCGATAGCGTAGCCCAGCAATGGAGAGATGTAAATCTTTGGCCGTCTTGCGCAAATTGCCATTATAATCAAGGTAAGTTTTTAAAGTGAGGAGTAGATTACCCTGATTTTTATGATCGTGCTCAATCAGCTTGGCCAATGTCTTCCGGCAAAAGGTGATCAACTCTTCCTGATCGCCCCCTTTGACAAAAAGGATAATGGGCTCTAACTGTTCAAACGTGGCCATGGCCGTGTCGGCAGGATAAGCCAGTTGCAAAAACTCGGAAATCCTTAAGGCATCTTGATAGCTGATCCCCAGATCTTGTAAAGAAGTGACGCCCCGGCCTGAACCAATGTAAAAGCGACTGCACTTAAACTTTTCCTCCAGCGATTCTTTCAGGTTCTCAATAAACTGTTTAACTTGCCGGGTATCGCTTAAGCCACTATAAATGATCACAATGGTGTCTCGCTTGAGAAAACCGTTTAACTCAGGGTTTTTATGCAGAATATAGTGGAGGACGTTTTCCGTCTCTTTCTTGGGACTCACTTTCAGGGCAAATACCCTTGTCAAAGCGTCGATGCGAATATCTAAATCATGCGCCCGGCGCTTAAGAAAATTTTCGTCGTAATGGCCATCTAATATATCCTCGAAAAAATCCTCCTTCATTTTCCAGATGGATTGGGCGATGGAACGCTGATGAAACAGATAAATGGTAAAGAGATTATTGGACCGCTCAATGATCATTCGGTCCTGATCGCTTAAAGGGGCATCTCCGATCACCACGAGATTGCCCATTTTATGCTTGCTGGCCATGAGGGGGAAAACATCGGTAGCCATGGAGTATACGGGGCTTTTCTTATGTTCTTTATATGCTGACAAGTGCTTTGGGGTGCGGAAAGACGATTCCACTATTTCGCCCAAACTGTCCTTCTCAATCACAACGCTTCTGTTGATCACCCCAGCCAAATAATTGAGCAGATTGGGCAGCGTTTTTCCCTGCAGCATGAGATCGGTCAGTTTTTTGTAAACTTCCTCAGAACGAAGGATGCTTTGGTTTAACGATTGAATCTTGGTGTACATTCTGTCCAGTTCAGAGACAAGGGATTCCGCATGATAGTACCGGAGATCTTCTCGCTCCTCTTCATCCCAATCGTTAACCCCTTTGATCATGAAGTAGCAATGCTCATCCTGCTTGCCCCGGCACATCAGCTCTTTGGCCAAAACATCCTTGCCATATACTTTGCGAACGTACCCGCTGGCATAACCCACCAGGGTCCAACAGACCGGAATGTCCCCATAGCCAAAGTGGCGAATATGTTCTTCTGCCTCATAAGAATCTTTCCAGTAGCCGCAAAAAACGATTTTTTCGTCGTCGAATTCCAGTTTGTCCACTTCCACCGTCACAATGCCTTCCAGGGTGTGCAAGGCCGGACCGGAAAGAAGTAGCTCCCGTTTGGAATCCCAGGCAAACATTTTGGCGATGGCTTCCCCATCGTTATATCCACACGCCCAACCATAACGCATCAAAAAGCCCTTGGCCCGCTCCATGCCAAGAGTGCTCACCAAATCGCGGCGTAAAATGCCCAACGCTTCCGTGGACATTAAGGCCATCCGTTTGGAATGAAAGGTGATCATTCCTGATCGCGGATTGATATCAATCAGATTTTGAAACATTAGCTGCTGCGCTTTCATAAACCCCGGGCCCACCCCCTATATGGCCATATTTTTAGATTTTTTAAATTTACTACTATTAAGAATACCATTTTTAACCCTGTAATTTAACTGCAAAAAGATACTGTTTGTGACCCGTTTTCTTACAAAATCATATAGTGGTCCATCCCAGCTTATCCCCTGCTGATTCTTGGATAGAGCAGCACTTTTAAACGTTGTGCCAAATTTTCCCCCTGCAAAATAAAAAAAGCCGAATCAATCGGCTTAACATCTATTTTGTTCCTTAACATCTATATTTTTCTTTGATCGGTAGAACAGATGAATCAGGACCGCCCCTGCCACCGGAACAAACAAAAGGGGAAAAATAAATTGATAGCCTAGAAAATGGGCAAAAAAACCATAAAGGGTAGCCCCTATGCCAAACCCCAGGTCTGAACTGAGCAGCAAGGTACTGTTGGCGGCGCCCCGTTGTTCAGGCAGAGACCTGGCCACTACAATAGCTTGTAAACTGGGATGAATACAGCCATAACCGATTCCGTACAGGATGGCGGCCATGATAAAAACAGGGAGCGTGGAAGCAAAAGAAAGCAGTGCAATGGAGACCATCACCACGCCCAGGCCGGGCAAAATCACAATGCGAAAGCCTTTGGCATCAATCAGACGGCCAGTCACCAATCTGGACAAAAGCAATGTTAAAGCAAAGGCTGTAAAAAAGGGGCCCATATTTTTGATGTGGTATTGTGCTGCATAAAGGGGCGTAAAGGTGAGAATCACGCTTAAAGTTTGTGAAACACACAGGTTAACCAGCGCCGGTTTCACGGCCGCCGGGACAAATAAGCCTGATATGGTCTGTTTCCAGCTCCATTTTTGGGGAGATGGCGCCTGGTGATAGGCTGCCACAAAGTAAACAAGCAGCGCGCCGATGACCACCAATGTAGAAGCTAGCACAAACAAGATTTGAAAGTTAAAGGCATTGATCACATATAACGCCAGTCCGGGGGCGATGGCTAAGGAAAAAACGGAACTGACGCCGAACAGACCCATGCCCCCTCCCAGACGGTTTTTGGGAATGGACATAGAGGCGATGGTCACCGTTGTGCCGGTCACGATAGCCCAGCCCACGCCGTGAATCAACCTTAAAATGATTAAAAGGGAGGTGTGCTGAGCAAATTGATAGAAAAAAATGGTGGTGGCACAGAGCAACATGCCTATGACACCGATGGTTCGATGGTTAAAGAGATCAATGGCTTTGCCTGAAAAGGGACGAACCAATATAGTGGTGATGGTTAAGGTACCCACCACTAACCCGGCTATAAATTCTGTTCGGCCCAAAATTTCGACCACATAGATGGGCAGCACCGGCGTAAGCATCTGAAAACTGATGGATGAACAGGCATTGGCCAATACCACCAGTATAAAATTTCGTTTCCAATGACTTGCGAGCGACTTTTCCATCATGCCTCCATCTGTTCAAGCTGCTGAAGATAGAGTAGGATGTCTTGAACGATCAGCTCTTTTCCTTCAAAAGGGAGGGTATGGCTGTGATCCTGATAAAAGATCGCTTTGGCCCCTGTGATCACTTTGGCCGCCAACAAATGCATTTCTGGCGAAACCACATCATCTTGACAGCCGGCCAAAAGGAGCGTAGGCACGCGAACCTGGCTCAATTTTTCTGCCAACGCTTCATTTGTTTTACACTCCGGAAAAGGTTTAGGCACATTGATTTTTAACTCTTCTTTGCTCATGGTGGCAAATCTCTCTTTTAGACGTTGGCGCCATATGGCCTGCCGTTTTTGACGGACAGGATCAGTGGTTGGCACCAGGAAAAATTGCGGCCCCTCAAAATCTTCCTGTTGCGCCCCTTGCATGGTTTGCAGCCTCTGCTTGGAATATTGACCGCCCGCTCGATCATGGGGTGTCCCCACGACAGAAATGAATGCTTTTAAGACTTGGGGATGGCGAAAGGCTAGATACCAGCCAACACCAGCCCCGTGCGAAGCGCCTGTATAAATAAAGCGGCCAATCCCCTTCTGTTTGGCAAAGGCATTAACATCGTCGGCCCAAGTGGGATACCACTGTTCACCCAAATCTTCTAAAACATGACTGGATGGGGCATACCCCCTGAGGGTAATCGTGTAAACCTTATAGCGATCCGACTGTTTAGCCAGCTCTTCCTGATACGATCCTTCCGAAAAGCTGGATTGTGCCGAGATGATCACTTCATGGCCTCTACCGTACTCATCATAATGTAGGCGGACACCATTGACCTCCACAAATGGCATATTTCTCCCCCTTTTCCCAAATTTAAGGACAGCAAGAGACGAGACTTAAGTCTTAAACATTTAAGCAAGCCACGTGATGCTCATTTCCCACAGGACGCAGGTGGGGATCCACCTGCCCACAATGATCGGTGGCCAGCGGACATCTCTCCCTAAAGCTACAACCCTTGGGCCGCTTAAGGGGACTGGGAATTTCCCCTTCTAAGAGGATCCGTTCCCGGGTGGCTTCCACCTGTGGATCGGGAATCGGTACGGCGTTGAGCAAAGCCTTGGTATAGGGATGTTTAGGGTTGGTATAAATGGACTGCCAATCGGCGATCTCCACAATCCGACCAAGATACATCACAGCCACGCGATCGCTAATATGGCGGACCACAGACAAATCATGGGCAATAAATAGATAGGTTAACTGATAAGTTTCCTTTAAATGTTCAAGGAGATTGATAATCTGGGCCTGTATGGAGACATCCAGGGCTGAAATGGCTTCATCACACACGATCACGGAAGGCTCGCAAGCCAACGCCCGGGCAATGCCAATCCGCTGCCGCTGTCCTCCACTAAATTCATGGGGAACTCGCTTTTTTAAAGACGGATCAAGTCCCACCATATGAAACAGCTCATCCACCCGCCGCTCATATTCCTTAGAATCTTTGACCAATTTATGGATAATCAAAGGCTCACCGACGATGCTTTCCGCTGTTTGGCGCGGATTTAAGGAGCTGTACGGATCTTGAAAGATCATGGACAGATGACGACGAACCTCTTTCATTTTTTGGGCTGGCATCTGGGTTATATCTTCGCCCTGGTAGTAGATGCGTCCACCCGTCGGTTCATACAACCCCATAATGGTTCGGGCCACCGTCGTCTTGCCGCAGCCGCTCTCACCAACCAACCCCAATGTTTCTCCTTTGCGCAATTGAAAGCTCACCCCATCCACCGCTTTAACATCAGCCACTTTCCGCTTCAGAATCCCTTTGGTTACTGGAAAATACACTTTTAAATCTTCAACTTCCAAAATAACCTCTTTTGGATCACCGCTTGGAGCAAGGGTGGATGAGGGACTGGCTGCTTTTAACGCATTGTGTTGATCGGTTGGCTGAGCCTGGGAAACATCCACATAGCAGGCCACATAATGGCCTTCATCCACTTTTTTGGCGGGGGGACTGGGTTGCCCATAGCAACTTTGTGTCCGATAAGGACATCTGGGAAGAAAAGAACAGTACGGAGGTTTATTGGCCAAATCGGGCAACGTGCCCTCGATGGGGATCAGTTTTTCCCCTTTGGGATGATCCAAACGGGGGACCGCATTCAACAGACCGATGGTATAAGGATGTTTAGGGGAATTAAAAATTTGTTCCGTGGTACCTGTTTCCACCACATTCCCCGCATACATCACATAGATTCTTTGGGCATAGCGGGCAACGATCCCTAAATTATGGGTCACAATGATCAGCGCTGTTTTCGTTTCCTTAACCACATCTCTTAACATTTCTAGAATTTGGGCCTGTGTGGTGACATCCAAGGCGGTGGTCGCCTCATCAGCAATCAAAATCTTAGGGTTGACAGATAAAGCCATTGCAATCATGATGCGCTGCCTCATCCCCCCACTAAACTGATGGGGGTATTCGTCAATGCGCACTTCTGGGTCGGGGATGCCCACCTTGTTTAACATTTGAATGGCTTGTTGGCGCGCTTCTTTGCGGCTTACTTTCTTATGGAGCATAATGGTTTCGATCAGCTGCTCGCCAATGGTGAGGACCGGGTTCAGGGATGTCATCGGTTCCTGAAAGATAAAGCCGATCTCTCCCCCTCGGATCCGGCGCATCTCCTCCCCTTCCTCATCCAGTTGCAACAGATTCACCCCTTTATATAAAACCTCTCCGCCCACAATTTCTCCGGGAGGCATGGGGATCAGTTGTAGGCCAGACATCTGGGTCACCGATTTACCCGACCCGCTTTCTCCCACAAAACTAACAATCTCCCCCTCATCAATATAGTAGTTAACGCCATCCACGGCGAGCACTTGGTTCCCTTCAACATTAAACACGGTTTTGAGATTGCGAACTTCCAACAGATGGGTCAACCCTGGTCACCTCCTGGATTGGAAGGAATCTATTTGTCAACGTTGATAGACTGCTTTAAATCAAATGGAGCCTCGCAGGCGGGGGTCCAGTGCATCCCGTAAGCCATCCCCAACAATATTGAATGCAAGGACGATGATGAGCACACAGGCGCCTGGAGCAAAAGAGAGGATCGGATGAGTCACCAGAAAGCGATAGCCTTCATTTACCATAGCACCCCAAGTGGGGATATCTGGGCTAACCCCCACCCCCAAAAAGCTGAGAGTGGCTTCGGCCAAGATGGCCACCCCCATGTTTAAGGTAATCAGCACAATCATGGGTGAGACACAGTTGGGGAAAATATGTTTAATAATAATTCGCCACTGGCTGGCCCCAATCACCTTGGCCGCCTTAATATAATCATTCTCTTTAATAGAAAGCACCTGACCGCGCATCACGCGGGCAAAAGTAGGAATAAAGGCGAGGGTTAAGGCCACGATGATGGTAAACGGGCCACTCCCCAACGCCGCTCCCACGCCCAAAGCCAGGACGATATTGGGAAAAGAAAGTAGTGCATCAATCATTCTAGATAGCAAAGCGTCAAAAAATCCTCCATAATAACCTGAAATAAGTCCCAGCAAAGAACCCGTGACAAAGGCCAAAATTACGGAGACAACCCCAATAAACAAAGAGATGCGCGTGCCGTGTATAATGCGACTCAACACATCCCGCCCCAGTTCATCGGTCCCTAACCAATGCTCCTGCGATGGTGACTGCAATCCTCTGGCCAGATCCTGATAATTGGGGTCATATGGGGCAATCCAATCGGCAAAAATGGCTAAAAAGAGGGCCAATAACAACACCACAAAGGATGCAACCACAATCTTTCGCTTAAACAGCACCCTAAACATTCGTCTCAGTTCATTGCTTGCCTGCGGAGCTTTCACTTCTGTCATGGCGTTCGTGGCCGTATTGGTTGTCACATGCTCCACCCCCTTATTTGTATCGAATCCGGGGATCAAAGTAGCCGTATGAGATGTCAACGAGCAAGTTGGCCAAGGCGACGGCCACCCCGATGACGATCATACAGCCCTGAACCACCACAATATCCTGATTGAGTACCGAATTTAACATCAAACGGCCCACCCCATTGATATTGAAAACCTGTTCGATAATGACAGAGCCCCCAATCACATTGGGTAACATCAGACCGCACAGCGTGATAACCGGAATAAAGGCATTTCTTAAGGCGTGTTTCCGGATAACCACATTCCTTTTTAATCCTTTGGAACGGGCGGTGCGGATATAATCTTGCCGAATCACTTCCAGCATGCTGGACCGGGTCTGACGCGCGAGTATGGACATAGAGGAGACCCCCAGGATCAGGGCCGGCATCAGAATATATTTTGTACTTTGCCAAAAGTCTTCTGTAGGGGATACGTAGCCCTGGATGGGCAACCAGCCCAGCTTCAAACCGATAAAATAGATGCCCAGAATCCCCAGCCAAAAATTGGGAATCGCCATCCCAAAGTTGGCGGATGTGGAGATAAAGCCGTCCACCCAGGACCCTCTACGAATGGCGGCGATGACCCCAAAGGACACGCCTAGAAGCACACTGATGACAAAAGCGGTAAACCCGATGTGCAGGGTGGGTGGCAAACGATGCAGGATCAAATCGGAAACACTTTCCCGATAAATGATCGATGTGCCCAGATCCCCCCGAAGTACATCGGTCAGCCAGCTAAAATACTGAACCAGCAACGGTTTATCCAGTCCCAACTCCTGTCTTAATTTTTGAATTTCCGCTTCAGTCGCTTCTTCTCCCAATATTTGCAGAACGGGATCGCCCGGAATGAAATGGACGAGCAGGAAACACATCAAGGTTAAGAAAAACAGAACCACCACTGTTTGCAATACCCTTTGGATAATGTACTGCATCATGTGGACTTCCCCCCTTTGCAACTGAAAACCTTATTTATCTTTGGCGAGGAATCACCGGTAACACAAGATGGGAGGCAAATTTTCCGTCATGGTAGATGGTTTGTTCCGCTTTTTGGCCCACCGCATCCTCTCCGATGGGATTGCCCGTATTCATGTTCCGATCATAAAGGGGAAAATTGCTGCTGGATACTTCTAATCGAATTCGATGACCTCGACGAAAAAGGTAGCTTGTATTACCTAGATAAATGGTAAATAAATAGATTTCCCCCGGCTTGACTGGACTTTTTGATCCGTTCCATTCCCTGAAACTGGCCCGTTGAATCCCTTCCGCAATGTTTAACGCCCGCCCATTGGGTTGAACATCAACCAGCTTAGCTGTAAAATCCGTATCCACAGCGGACGTGGAAGCATACAGTTTCAACACCACAGGGCCGCTCACTTCCAAATCTTCTTGGAGCACATCCGATGTATAGCACAAAACATCATTGCGCATCTCAATGGACGATTGATCAAAGGGCCCCGGAACCAATCCGGGAGATGGCACCACTCTGCCTCCTAAAGTAGGCACAGGATTGATAGGATCATAGATAAAGGTGTCAGGAGGTTGAGACCCAGGCATCTCTCTACTTAATTTCCCGTCTCCTTGAGCGGTATTGGCCCGCCCCCCACTATGCAAATAGAAGTGTTGCCACTGGGTGTCAGGCGGCGGCCAATGATCCGCTTCTTTCCACTTGTTTTCTCCCATTACAAAATACCGGACAGAAGGGATGGTGATCTCTATATCACACAGATGTTTGACAAAGAAACTTAAAATTTTCTGATGGATATCAATCCCGCGTCCACCAACCGCCGAGCCGAAGCCCATCTCGCCCAGATAATTGACTGGCGCCCCGTGCATCCAGGGACCCATCAGCAAATATTGATGGTCCCGGGCATATGGGGAGCCTCCCCTTTCAACCATCTGCTGATAATTACGAATGGTGGCCCATTCCAACTGATCAAACCAACCGCCCACATGTAGGGCGGGGACGTTAACCAATTCATATTTGCGGTATTTATCTTGTTCCTGGGCAGGCAGTGGATTTAGCCTCGCCAGCCACATTTTTTTTATGGGTTCATATTTCGCGAGAGGAATCTCTTTTAAGGGAAGATGATGGATCACTTCTTCTGGATGCTCTAACACATGCTCAATATAGGCCCTTATGTTTTGAACGTCTTCTCCAGACTGTTCCAGTTTGTCGAGCAAATCCAGCGCAGTCAGGGGAATGGCATTAGCCGCCGTATAGAAATTGATCACCCCACTGTGGGGAAAAGGTTGCATATGGGTGCCTATATCGCCAATCCAAGGTGAAATCGCTTTTAAATGGGGAGGCCTAGCCATCGCCGCGATCCAGGTAAGAGCCGCTAAATAGGAACCCCCCGCCATGCCGACGCTGCCATTTGACCAACTTTGAGCGGCGATCCACTCCACACTGTCATACCCATCAAGGGCTTCCACCTCAAACATGTTTTGACGATCCCATTGGCCTTGGGAAGCAAAGCGCCCCCTGATATCCTGGATGATGATGGCAAATCCGGCTAGAGCAGCCTCAACGGGGTTTAAGAAACCGCCATTAAATGCATGTTTGCCGTATGGCGTGCGGATCAGGATGGCCGGATATTTTTCATGGCCCTCAGGTCTGTAAATATCGGCCCGAAGAATGGTCCCATCTCTCATCTCCATTTCCACATTACGGTCGATGCGAATGGACTGTTTAAGCGGTTTCATTGGCCACGCTCCTTACTAGCCGCAAAGTGGTGCCTAACAGCAAGGGGATGACAAGTTTTACCGACCATCTTCCACGATCACCTCATCTTCCCGCCAGGTAAAGTGGGTGTTGAACCCCGCCTTTTCCGTAATGGCACGCACGTAGTCCACCACCTGTTGGCCGCCGTTTTCTCGTCCCACGACGACCGGTTTGCCCTCTTTATTGACGATACAGGGAATAAACCCAGCCTGTTTAATCTTGCCATTTTCCACAACCACTTTAGCCATCATGGTGTAGATGGCTTCCGGGTGAAAAGGATAGGTTGGATAGTCTGGATCTGGAACAAAACCAAACAATTCCATCCGCTTTTGGGACCAGGCTTGGGGATCCTCCCCTGGCTTGGGAAACAGGCTGGGTACATAGGCGATAAAATTGCATAAACCATGAAAAATGGGTTTCCCTTTATAAAATTCAATCCCTTTTAACAAATGGGCATGTTCCCCAATGATCAGATCGGCACCCGCATCAATGGCCGCATGGGACAACTCTTTCTCGTAGTCTGCAATTTTGACTGGCTGATGCACAAGTCCTTTATGGAATGAAACGATCAAGATGTCGCACTGCGAACGCAAGGACCGGATCGCATCTTCCATTTTTTGACGGGAGCGGGGATCGGCAAAGGTATAGATGGAGGGGGGGCCTCCCGGATTGGCATGTTGCAGCTCATAATGGGTTAACACTTTTACATAGGCGCCCCCTGGTTTGTGAGGAGTGGCCCAGGTTTCTTCGGGGCCCACACAGTTATATTTCAATATGCCAACCCGGGTTCCCGCACGGGTCACGATGAGGGGACGAAAGGCTTCCTCTTCGTTGAGACCTGCGCCAACATAGTGGAGCTGGTTTTCTTTGAGCCATCGGATGGTGTCTATTATTCCCTCCGAACCAGCATCTGCCAAATGATTGCCGGCCAAGGTGAGCACATCAAATCCAAAGGTGACCAATGGTCGCAGATTCTCCGGATCTCTTTCCAGTTCAACAGCCTGAGGATGCCGGTTGGTATAGGGCACTTCCAAATGGCCGATCACCAGATCCATCTCTTTTAAAGTGGGACCTACGTGTTCAAAATAGGCAGCGGCATCATTTCCCAGGATAATGTCTCCCACACATAGGATGTTTAAGGGCTTGGCGCTCATCGGCATTCCTCCTGAGCCATGGATGGAGATGGGTGCAATCCATCACACAAAAAGCTGTTAACGTGAATTGCACCCGCAGGTGAGATTTAAACCGATACGTTTACCCAATCTCTACTGGCTAAGTTTGGCGTTTTCAGGTTTCCATTCACTGGCATGCCCTTCATTGATGCCCGTATCTTGAACCGATTGATGCACAGCCACCGGATTGGTTCCGACAAAAATGGCCACGGCCAGAGCATGTTCTTCAAAGACGAGCCGTTGCAGCTCATAGGCCACTTTTTGATAATCGTCTTGGTTCGTTGCGGATCTGATTTCAGGATAGAGGGCCTGTATATCTTCAGGGTGGATAATGTTATGAGCGTAAGTAGTGCCTTGGGGTGAGAAGTTTCGGGGCATATAGGTGGCTAAATCGGAATCCCCCCTGAAGTTGTACTGCATCAGCCCTTCCCAAGGTTTATTGGGCGCGGCAGAAGTGATCTCCCTGAAGAGGGCGTCATCAATAATATTGAGTTCCACTTCAAAGCCGACATCTTCCAAATACCCTTTGATAGCTGTGGCTCGCTGCTGCGTCTCGGGATCGTTTACGGCTGAAAACTTAATTTTAACTCCGTCTTTATACCCCGCTTCAGCTAAAAGCTGTCTGGCCCGATCGGGATCGTAGCCAATCGTGATCTCGTCATTAAACGTCGGTGAGCCAGGAACGCCCCATTGATTAGAGGGAATGCCATAGCCATACACCAGATTATCCACAATCGCTTCCCGATCAATGGCATAGGCAACAGCCTTGCGCACATTAACGTCACTGAAGACGGAATCGGGATTGGCGGTATCAAAAATTAAACCATGAGCCAAACTGCCTAAACCGGTCTCCAGATTGAGCACAGTGAAATCAGGGAGCTGATCCAGTTTGTTGGCTTCCATCGGTGGGACAGAGATAAAGCCTTGCACTTCTCCTCCTTGCAATGATAAAGACGCGGTGGTGGAGTCGGCATATAAGACAAATTCAATCGCATCCAGATACGGTTTACCTTCCTGCCAGTACTGATCAAAACGCTTAAAAGTAATGCGTTCATCTGCAATCCATGCTTCAAATTGAAATGGGCCCGTCCCAACCGGATGTTTCAGCGCTTCATCCCGCCCCATGTCCTCATAAGCGGTTGGAGAGATCATGGGAACAAAATGGTTGATGTTATGAACCATGCTGCTCATCCAGGATTCCAACTTAACCTGAACCGTATATTCATCGATGACGGATACTGACTCAATGCCTTCCAGCTCAATGCGGCCTGATTCCATGTAGTTATCCAGGTTCCATTTAACCGCTTCGGCATTAAACGGCGTCCCATCATGAAACTGGATGCCTTCCCGTAAATAATAGGTAATGGTGGCCTCTTCTGGGTTTTCTTCCCAGCGCTCCGCCAGGTGCGGTTCTGTGGTACCGTCAGCCGTATAGCGGCCCAGTTTTTCCAGGGCAGGCGTACTTATAAAAAAGTCATACGTACTGCGCAACTCCCAAGGAATCCCCAGGGCAGTGGGGGAAGCAAAAGCTGCGAGGCGTAAGGTTCCCCCTGTTTGAACAGCCGCTTCATCTTCCGGCTCTTTTTGTCCATTTTCAGTTGAATCGGCTGGTTCATCAGAGCTACAGGCAGCCAAGGCGAGAACCATGCCTAAACACAGAATGAGAACAAACCACCATCTTTTCAATTTAACCCCTCTTCTTATCAAATCGATTCACCTCTTCCAAGTTTTTGATAAAGGTAGGTGACCTTTATCTATTAAAATTTACATTGACACAATTTTTAATCTATTTTGATAAGCACCTGATCCCCCTGCCATTCAAATTGGGTCTTTAACCCGGCTTCAGCCGTAATGGTGGCAACGTAATCAAAAATTTTTTCACCTTGAGCCCGATCCCTAATGACCGGATAACCAGCTTTGGTCACTTCACAGGGGATGTAACCGGTCCGAACAATTTGCTCCTCTTCCACCCAGCATTTGGCGATCATGGTGTACTTGGCATCAGGATGAAAAGGGTAAGTAGGATATTCCGGGTCTGGCTCAAAACCAAATAATTTTTTTCGCTTTTCTCCCCAGTCTTTAGGCAGATGGCCGGAGTTAAAGGCATGGGGAGGGACATAGGTGACAAAATTGCCCAATCCGTGAAAAATGGTTTTTCCTTTATACACTTCAACCCCTTTCAAAATATGGGCATGATGGGAAAAAATCACGTCTGCTCCGGCATCGATCGCCGCATGACATATTTCATACTCATAATCGGCGATCACCACCGGCGTATGGCCCACCCCTTTGTGAAAATTAACCACCAGCACATCACATTGAGGCCGGAGCATATGAATATCTTCTTGCATGGCCTGTAACGTGTTGGCTTCCGCCCATGTTTTTACAATGGGGACAGCCCCTGGTGACGCAAAGATGGTTTCATACTCTATATGAACCCCTATATAGGCACAACCCGGTTTGTCCTGAGCAGCCCATGTTTCCTTTGGACCCACACAGTTATAGTCGAGAAAACCGAAGCGGATCCCTTCCCGTTCTAAAATGGCCGCCTTTCTTGCTTCTCGGATATTGAGACCTGCTCCCACCGGTACCATATTGTGCTGTTTGAGGGCCCTAATGGTGTCTTCGATGCCTTCTCTCCCCGCATCGGCAATATGATTACCGGCCAACGTGAGGACATCAAATCCCACAGAAGCCAGGATTTCCAATAAGGCAGGGTCCCGGCCGAGATTGGCCGCCTGCGGGTGTCTTGTTGTATAGGGAACTTCCAACTGACCGATGACGATATCAGCCGACTTTAAAACAGGGGCCGTCGCGTCAAAAAAATCTTTCGCTTCCCCGCTGTAGGCAATATCGCCCACGGCCAGCATCTCTACTGTTTTCGCTCGCACGGCCTCACCTCCCCTTATCGCTTGCTCTTTACAACGAGTTTTTTACAAGGACGAAAGTATTCCTCGTCTGCAACATAGCAATGAGATGATACCACTAAATGATCCCTTCTTGACGCAGCGGTTTCAGTTCCTCTTTTGTCATGCCGAGCAGGCGGCCAAAAATTTCCTCGGTATGTTGCCCCAACAAAGGTGCAGGCTTAACGGGAACATGGTTATTGGACAGGCGAATGGAGCTGCCAGGGAAGAGCAGTTTGCCTCGAACAGGATGATCCACCTCCACAATCATTCCCCGTTGACGCAAAAAGGGATCTTCCGTCAGCTCTTTGGTGGTTAACACGGCCCCTGCCGGGACACCTGCTTTACCCAAGGCTTCCATTGCCTCCTGTTTGGTGCGCTTGGAGGTCCATTCCGTGATGATCCGATCCACCTCTTCCCGGTGCTCATAACGGGACTCCGGGGTGGCAAAACGGGGATCATCGGCTAAATCGGTCCGGCCAATCACTTCAAGCAAGCGCTTCCATTGGGGACTGCCCGGCCAGCGTGAAGTATAGATAAAGACGTAATCGTTTTTTCCTCCCGGTCGGCAAGGGTATACATTACATGGAGCCACAGGCGCCATCGGCATTTCATTGCCCACGCGAGGCGCTTCTTCTCCGGTGGTCAGTTGTCTAGCCCAGGAGGACCGACCAAAGTTGATCATCACCTCTTGCATCGATATTTCTACTCTCTGCCCTTCACCGGTAAGGGTGCGCTGGTATAAGGCAGCCAATATCCCAATGGCACAATGGTAACCCGCCCCGCTGTCGGCCACGTTGATGCCGGCGTGTAACGGCGGACCATCCGCTTCTCCGGTGACGCTCATCACACCTCCCACGGCTTGGCCGATCGCATCAAAAGCGGGAAATGAAGCATAAGGGCTATCGGGAGCAAACCCCTTAATCTGGGCATAAATGATGCCAGGGTTAACTGCCCGAACCGTTTCGTAATCAAGACCTAATCGTTCAATGACACCGGGAGAAAAATTCTCCACCATTACGTCCGCTTTTTTTAGCAATTGGAGCGCGAGCTCTCTCCCTTTGGGATGTTTAACGTCCAAGGTGATCGATTTTTTATTGGAGTTTAAGATGATAAAGCCATAGGAGTCCGCATTCGGCTTATCGCGGGAGGAGCCCCGCCCTTGCTCTCCTGTGCCGGGCTTTTCCACTTTAATCACTTCTGCGCCCAACCAGGCTAAGGTCTGGGTACATACGGTACCCGATTCAAACTGGGTAAAATCGATCACCACCACACCTTCCAAGGCGCTCTTCGCCTTCATGGTTTCACCCCCACTTGATTTTCCAAAAACTCTTCCACCAATTTAATCATTTGACGATCATCCCAGGCCCGGGCATCCACCGGATCGGCCCTCAGCTGCAAGACAGGGATGCCTGCTTCTTCCAGCGCTTTTTTCACAAAGTAACTCCCTCCGGCCGATTGAGTACAGCTGTTGGAGATGAGATGAACCACACCATCGATGCGATTGTTTAAGGCTTCTTTTACATACCACTCGCTATTCCAGGGAGGCATGTGCAGCATATCTTCCATGCCGGCAAAACGGCTGGCCAGAGCGCGCAGCGGATCGCCTCCATAGCGGGCATAGGCGTCTGCCGCCAAGGCAAGATAAATGGACCAGACGAAGACGGCGTTGTATCGTTCTTCAAAATGGTGATAAAAATCCAGATTAAACCATAAACCGCGACCCAGCCACATCAGTCTCACTTGCTTTTTGCCTTTGTCAGCCGGAGCTTCGCACACCATTTGCCGAACCTCTTCGTACAGGGAGCGGGCAATATGAACGGCCCATTCCGTCCCCCGGTGCCATTGGGGAATCATAACGGCAGGAATGGTATCGGTCACATGGACCGGGGCAATCTCAGCTTCCGCAATAAGGTCCCTGGTTTTACGGTTGTACTCCGCCTGTTCATTGACCCGATTCATGATGGTGCGAAACTTGCTTTCATCAAAGGTTTTACCTGTGGTCACTTCCAAATAGCGGATTAAACCTTCAAACTCTTTCACCATTAGATCGAGACGGTGAGGTTCAAACAGGGATTCCCAGTCACGGGCGGCCTTTTCCCACCACCGGGGTGGGGTAACAGTGGGAATAGTGTTTTCCAGAGCGTAAAAAGGAATATTGAAGTTTTTACTCATCAGTTCAAAAATTTTGGCTTGAGAATCGCATGTTAGACGGGCGACCGCCAAAGTGGGACGGGGCAAGCCACCCCAGGGACCTTTCTCTGGCTCAGGGTCCATCGATGTGGCCAAGGCCAGGGAGCAATATCGGCATAGGTCAGTCCTGTAACCGTCCTCCCCCAACAAGCCCAGTAAATAGGGGGACATTTGCTTGGCCGAGCACACAGACGACCACCACTGGTTCACCACATAAGGGATATCCATGGCCCGAAAGATCTCTTGGGGAACGTCGGCGTTGACGATGGCAAAAGGTTCCCCTTTAGCCACCCGCTCGCGCAATTGGGTAAACCATTCTTTCTGATAGCGGGTCGCCTCCTTGGCTGTCTCCAACCGTTTACGCCGCACCCTTTTACCTGGTTCCTTGGGTTGAGAATCTCTGGTTTCTGCTGTTGTTTTTTGATCGGTTTGGGCTGAATCTGTCGTCTCCATCACGACAACAGTGGCACCATGCTTAAGCGAGGAAAGGTTGCCCCTTTGGGCTGACGGCTTCCTCATCTGGTCAATAAAGGACTCTACCTGCTCTTTTAATTGATCCCGGTTTTGGATCCGGTAGGGCTGCCGTTCCAATACTAAATAGGGGATGCCTAAACTGGTTAAGAGACGGGCTTGTTCAGGATAATCCCAGGAGGGAGCATCATCAGCATTGCGAATATAAAAGATGACACCATCAGGTTTTAGATCGTTTATCTGTTTTTTCAACCACTGGACGCGTTCAGAGACTCCGGACTGATGGGAGCTGGCTGTGGGTCGATGATAGCGATCCACGATGGCCCCCACTAAATCCTCCTCCATGGTCACATCCTGTTCAAAGTAGCGGGTGCCAAAATCATGATCTTCGCCGATGATGGTGGCGCCGCACGATTCAACCAGGTCATAAAACTCTGGATGGTCGTGGGCGCTGCCGCACAGAAAGAGGCGAGGACCTTTAAGCTCGGTCAGCTTTGTCGGATCTTTCAGCCAGTTTTCCAGCCATTGATTATGGAGCCCTTTAGGAAGCATCATGGCTAAGTGCACCATTTTCAGCAGGATGGTTCCGCTCATCTTGGCTGGTACCGACTGGCGCAACCGATCGATCTCGCGCAAAAGATCTCTATTGCGGTTGTAGATTTGAACAGCTTCAATCAGCGCTTTTTGATTGAGGGAACGTCCGGACCACTTTTCCACCTGCCTGATCAATTCCCGCACGCGCTCCCGGTTGTACTGAGCGCTGGTGCGAAATTTGGAGTGGAGAAAATCGAAAAAATAGAGCTCGGGAATGGGCAGATGGGGATCGGTTTGACGCAAAGTTTTTAAGTAATAAAAAATCCGAACATAGGCATCAGAAGAGCTGGAAACAATGAGGTAATCCAACGCGCCAATTCCCTTGACGATGCGGGCAAACTGAGCGCGCACCATGGGCTCAAATCCAAACTCCAAATAGTGATCGGCACTGTGAAGGTCGCGCTCATCCCCTGTGATTCGCACCGGCAACAGTCCTCCGGCCAGAAGCACCTCTTCGGGGATATCGCTGCCCAACAGGCCCACCACTTTTCCACCCCGGGCTTTCCATTGGTCCCAAATCTCCTTGGTCCTTTTTTGGTAACGGTTCCAAAAATGACCATCAAAATGAGTCTCTAGGTCTATAGATTGCTCCAGGTCAAGATTCATCTCGATCACTCCCTTTTCGGCTCCCCTTGGGACAAAAATGGGCGATTATCCTGATGTCGCTCAATATTACAAATTGTAAGGAAAATAGTAACGTTTCCATTTTGGTTTAAGAAAAAAGGACATGCAAAGCCGATTAAACCCACTGTCCTTAGTCCCTGTTTCCCTGATTGTGTTTATAATTATAACGGCACGTTACTTTAAATGCTATCCTTAAAATGACGGAAAACTATTTTTACTTTGCTACATATTTACTAATCAACCAATTTAAATTTATAAGTATCATTGTTAAATTGCCCTTTGGCAGACCCGCCTTAATTTTTATTCAGTTTTTTAGTCCAATAAACATTGAAAACGTCGACATTAAAAAGGCCGGCTTTATAAAAACCGGCGATGGACCCGCTGACCGTCATAAGAAAATAGGGCTGTCTTTTGATCAATCACCGTCTCCAAATGGACGGGCTTACCCCAGAGCTGATACACATAAGGCAGGGTACGTTCCAAATATTTAAGATCAAGCTCTGTTCCTTCATAGTAATGTTTCAGGAGCAGTTCCCCTTTGCGCCCAAAATCGCCATCCTCCACCATAATATAGGGAAAGCCGCCGTTGACCCGCATGGCTACCAGCTGGTCCCGTACCTGCTGCCAATCTTTTTCGGTAATGGTATAGTTTGAGCCTTGACGCTGAAAGATATAGAGATCCAGCTCTTCCACCAGCTCTTTGGTCAAATAGTTGCGCAAAAAGGAGATATCGGATTCCAGCTCCCGAACCTCAAACAGTTTGGCTCGCCCTTGACCGGGCACCATTCCCAGTCGCTCCTGCTCCTCCTTCGTGGGCTCATTCCAGCGCTTTTCAATCGCTTCATACATTTTATACCCTAAGTAGTAGGGATTAATGCTGGTTTTGGAAGGAGCCAGCACAGAAGCATTTAGTTTGGCAAACTCGATGGTTTCTTCTTCAGTTAAATCCAACTCCCGCATAATGCGCACATGCCAGTAGGAAGCCCAACCCTCATTCATAATTTTTGTCTCGAGCTGCGGCCAAAAATAGAGCATTTCATCCCGCAGCATTGTCATAATGTCCCGCTGCCAGTCCTCCAGGATGGTGCTATGCTCCTCTATAAAGAGGACCACATCCTTCTCCGGCTCCTCCGGGAACTTTTTGACCGGCTTGGGTTGCGCCTCCTCTTCTTTTTTATCTAATTCATCCAAAGCCCATAAATCGTCATACGGTCCCTTCGGTCTTGGCTTCTGGTGCTCCTCCTTTTCCTCATCCTGCCGTTTACGCCTTTTAGGGCGCAACAGCGAAGGGTCCACATGCTCCTGAATGGCCAGCACCGCATCTAAAAACTTTTCCACCTCATCCTTGCCATATTTTAGCTCATACGCTCTGATCCGCTCCGCAGTGGCCGCCATGCTTTCCACCATGTCCCGGGAGGTGTTTTGAAAGCGCACATTGTTTTTAAAAAAATCACAATGGGCCAGCACATGGGCCACAATCATTTTATTTTGGATCAAACTGTTTCCTTCCAGCAAAAAAGCATAGCAGGGATTGGAGTTGATCACCAGCTCATAAATTTTACTCAATCCCAGATCATACTGCCATTTTAATTTGTGAAACGCTTTGCCAAAACTCCAGTGATGATAGCGAGTGGGCATCCCATAGGCGCCAAAGGTATAGATAATATCAGCGGGGCAAATCTCATAGCGCATGGGATAAAAATCTAAGCCAAACCCTTGCGCAATCTCTGTAATCTCGGCAATGGCCCGCTCCAACTCTTTCTGTTCTTCCAGGGTCACTTACACCACCTCTTCCTGGGGACCGGAAAATATCTTTTTCAACGCCAGATAGACGTCACTCTTATCAATAATGATGGCATGGCGAAAACGAACATCCTTAATGGAACGAAAAATGGACATCAAGGTGGAGCGGCGCTGATACTGATTCACCTCACTGTAGCCAAACATATTGGATCGATCCATCAGTTCATAGACCAGTTTTAAACAGCGCTCGTTGTCTGACGTTAAATTGTCCCCGTCAGAAAAATGGATGGGGTAGATGTTGTACCGTTCAGGGGGATAGCGCTTGTCAATAATTTCAAGGGCCTTCAAATAGGCTGAGGAACAAAGCGTGCCTCCGCTTTCCCCTTTTGTAAAAAATTCCTCCTCGGTGACTTCCTTCGCTTCCGTATGATGAGCAATATAGACCATTTCCACTTTTTCATACTTGCTGCGCAAAAAGCGAAGCATCCAGAAAAAGAAACTGCGGGCACAATATTTTTCAAATAAACCCATGGAACCGCTGGTATCCATCATGGCGATAATGACGGCGTTGGTTCGGGGTTCCACCACCTCGTTCCAGGTTTTAAAGCGCAGATCATCCACCGTGATCTGCTTTAAATTTTTCCGTCCCGCTAATGCATTACGTTTGATCGCTTCTAAAATGGTTCTTCTCTTGTCCACATTGCCCATCAGCCCTTGTTTACGCACATCGTTAAAGCGGGTTTCTTTGACGGTTAGCTCATCGACCGCTTTCGGTTTTAAATAGGGGAGCTTAAGTTCGGCAAACAGCATCTCTTCCAGCTGCTCCACGTCCACTTCCGCCTCGTAATAATCTTGCCCAGGCTGATCTCCGGCACCGCCCATGCCTTGATTGCCCTGTTCAGGCAACACATCCCGGGCCACTACATCGCCCACACTGCTTTTGCCATCCCCTTGCCCCACCATTTTCTGCTTGTTCAAATTATAACGGAAGCGATATTCATCCAGGGAGCGAATGGGGATTTTGACAATATTTTTGCCGTTGGACATGATGATGCTCTCTTCCGTAATCAGATCCGGTAAGTTCTTTTTAATGGCCTCTTTCACCTTCTGCTGGTGGCGATGCTGATCCTCGTACCCCTTGCGGTGCAAGGACCAGTCTTCCCGTGAAACGATAAACGGTGGGTGATTGGCCAAGGTATCCTTCCCTCCTTTACGACTCTTCTTTACCCCTAACGGTTGAGCAGACTGCCCACATAGCGCAGCAATTCATTGGCGGAAGCGGTGGTATATCCATGCTCCTCAACCAGGCGGTTAATCACCTCGTTAATTTTTTTCAATTGATTTTCATCAGGGGTTTTGGTGGAGGTGGTAATTTTAACCACATCTTTCAAATCGGCAAACAGCTTCTTCTGAATCGCCTCTCTTAGGCGCTCGTGGGAGTTGTAATCAAATTTTTTTCCCTTGCGAGCATAGGCGGAGATGCGAATCAAAATCTCCTCGCGAAACGCTTTTTTGGCGTTTTCCGAGATGCCGATCTGCTCTTCAATGGAGCGCATCAGTTTCTCATCCGGATCCAGCTCCTCACCGGTGATGGGATCCCTTATTTTTTGCCAGTTGCAGTAGGCCTCCACGTTGTCCAAATAATTTTCCAAAAGGGTTTTGGCCGACTCTTCATAGGAATAAACAAAGGCCTTTTGCACCTCTTTTTTGGCCATTTCATCATATTCCCGACGGGCAATCGATATAAAGTTAAGATACCGCTCCCGCTGCTCCTTGGTGATGGAGGGATGAGTATCCAATCCTTCCTTCAAAGAGCGGAGCACATCCAGGGCGTTGATGAACCCCTTATCGGTGGAAATAAGCGCGCTGGAAATGCGGTTGATCACATAGCGGGGATCAATGCCGGTCATCCCTTCGTCGGGATGTTCATTGCGCAACTCTTCCACATCGGCATCTTTAAAACCGTCCACCGCTTTGCCATCATACAGCTTCATCTTTTTGAGCAGATCAACCCCTTGTTTTTTAGACTCTTTCAGGCGGGTTAAAATGGTAAAAATGGCCGCGGTGCGCAAGGTATGAGGAGCAATATGGATATCTCCCACATCGCTTTGCTTGATCAATTTTTCATAAATTCTTTCTTCTTGCGTAACAGATAGGTTATAAGGGATAGGCATCACGATCATGCGGGACTGCAGAGCTTCATTTTTCTTATTGCTGATAAAAGCTTTATATTCCGCTTCATTGGTGTGGGCAATAATCAATTCATCGGCGCTGATCAAGGCAAAGCGACCTGCTTTAAAATTACCTTCCTGGGTGAGCGAAAGCAGGTTCCACAAAAACTTTTCATCACACTTTAACATCTCCTGAAACTCCATCAAACCCCTGTTCGCCTTGTTCAGTTCCCCATCAAACCGATACGCACGGGGATCAGATTCCGAACCATATTCGGTAATGGTGGCAAAATCAATGCTGCCGGTTAAATCGGCAATATCCTGAGACTTGGGATCGGACGGGCTAAAGGTGCCAATGCCAACCCGTTTGGACTCCGAGAGAAAGATTCGTTCCACTTTCACATCTTCCACCCGTCCTCCGTACTCTTCTTCCAAGCGCAGCTGACACAGAGGACACAGCTCCCCTTCAATCTTCACCCCGTACTCTTCTTCAAATTCCTCCCGCAGATCATGGGGGATCAAATGCAGGGGCTCCTCATGCATGGGACAATCCTTAATGGCGTACAGCGCCCCTTCATCCGTGCGAGAAAACTGCTCCAAACCCCTCTTTAAAAGGGTGACGATGGTGGATTTACCGCCGCTTACCGGACCCATCAATAACAAAATCCGCTTCCGCACATCCAGCCGCTTGGCTGCCGAATGAAAGTATTCCTCCACCAGCCGTTGAATCGGCTTTTCCAAACCATACAGTTCGCGACTGAAAAAAAGATATTCCCGAGTGCCGTCTTCTTTCTCTTCAACGCCAGCCCGCTTAATCATCTCATAAATGCGGGCATGGGCCGTTTGAGCCACATAGGGACGTTCTTTCACGATCTGCAAATATTCAGCAAACGTTCCTTCCCAACGCAAACGTTCAACCCGTTCCCTCTGGTCCTGAATACGTTGTAAAATATCCATAAAAGGATCTCCCTCCTGTAGTAGCCAAAGCCCTTCATCACAATGATTACTACCACTATATTCACAATAAAGCAGGTTCATGATCATAAACAGGGGGTGGTCCCCGCTGGTATTATTTAATCTATGCGCTTCAAGATGACAGGGAACACCCAAAATGGACAAAAAAAGGGGGCTACTGCACATCTTTTGCAGCCAGCCCCTTTTTTCTCCTGGCATATAATCCAACTGCCATGCAGGGTGCAAGTTATAACCAGCCTTTTTCAGTTGCTTTTTTTATGGCCTGATGCCTGGAGTTCACTTCCAATTTTTGAATGGCGGCTGATAAATAATTTCTCACCGTCCCCTTGGTTAAATAAAGGGTAGAGGCAATCTCATCCGTTGATTTTCCTTCGGCCACCAGGCGCAGAACTTCCTGCTCCCGCTCGGATAAAGGATTTTCCTCCTTTTCAAACAGGAAATTAGCCAATTCAGGACTGATCACCCGACCACCCTGATACACTTTACGGATGGCTTCAACCAAAAACTGGATCGGCTCATCCTTTAACAGGTAGGCCTCCACTTTGGCTTCCATAGCCCTTTCTAAATAACCTGGTCGGGCAAAGGTGGTTACAATCATTACTTTGCAAGGCAAGCCTTCCTGTTTGATTCGTTCAGCCACATCTAAACCGCTAAGCTCAGGCATTTCAATATCCAACAGGCAAAGATCCGGCTGATAAGTGTTGATAGCCTGAAGGGCTTCATCCCCATTGGAAACTTGAGCCACAACCTCAATATCCTCTTCCAGTTGTAAAAGGGAAGCTAACGCCCCCCTTAACATTTGCTGGTCTTCCGCAATCACAATGCGGATCACCCTTCTCCCCCCTCTTTGGCCAGGTGAAGCGGAACGCTTAAGGTCACCTTCACACCCCCTGCTCTCGCTGGGGCGATGTGGGCTTTACCCTTAATCAAGCGCATCCGTTCCTGTATGGAAGCCAAACCATGGCCTTTCTGCCCTTTTTCCCCCAAGCCTATCCCATCATCTTCAATGTGCAGGCAATACCACCCATCAACATGCTCTTCCGTCACCCTGCACTGCTTGGCCTGACTATGTTTAACGATATTGGTGATCGCCTCTCGCAGTGCAAAGGCCAGCATGGTTTCCTCCACTTTGGATAATGGAGGTGTTTGTTCCAATCTATGAATCGTCAGCTCAATGCCCGAACTGGCCAACAATTTTCCCCCTCGCTTCAATTCATCGTCCACAGACACATGTTTCAAACCGGTAACCAGGTCGCGAACCTGTTTTAAAGCAAAACGAGAGGTATGCACCACTTCCCGCATCTCCTGCTTGGCTCTGTTTGGGTCTTTATCCAACACACCCAGGGCCAGTTCGCTTTTCACTTTAATCATGGTGAGGGTCTGACCCAGAGTGTCGTGCAAATCTCGAGCCAGGCGGTGGCGCTCTTCTTCCTGAATATAGTGTTCAAGGCGCTCTTGAGCGGCAGCCAATTCCTGCCTAAGGGATCTGGACCGTTCCAGGATTCGCACCACAAAGGGAATGGTCAGTTGAATGATCAGCATGGGCAGATGAGACGTGTAGAGAAAATGGAACGGATCATGGTGAACATAGGCATTGGTTAACAGGTACATGGCCACCAACCCCAGCATACCGCTGGCCAGCTGCCAGGGGGAGCGGGTCCGACCCAAAAAATCGGCAAAAATAATACCAAAAAATAAAATCCACTGATTATAAAAGCTACCAAAGACGGCCAGCAGGGCACAACCGCCCAGAACCGATAGCAGCAAGCGCCAATCTCTGTACCACAAACCCAGATAAAAGAAAAAAAGGTAAAGGCCCAATAACAGGAGCGTTCCCAACAAGCCGACGGAACTGTCGGCTGTGAGCACGTGATAGAACAGAAAAACACTGACGATTAGATCAAGCAGTAAGTAGCGCTGCATCTGGTCAGCAGGATATAACTTCTCAATCATGATTTTTAATTCCCCCGAACTTGTGGGCGGGCAGTCATAAGGCTTAAGAACGATTTACGCACCCATTCCAGCGGACCGAAGGTTAACCGATCCAGCCACCATTTGGCGATGATGGCCTGAACCACGCAGATGAATAACCACACACCAATAATGGCCGGGCTGCCCAGCTTTCCTCCCCAGCCCAGCCCCCAGCCGTAAAAGATGGCGGAGGCAACGACATTTTGAAAAACATAGCAGCTGAGGGCCATTTTTCCAACGGCTTCAAAATAGTTCCACAGCTTCAAGCTTTCTTTCTTTTCCACAAGTTTAGCGAGCAAAGCCATATACCCCACCGCTAAAATGGGAGCAAATAGATAGCGGACGGGTAAATCAAACATTCCCCCCGGTATAAAGATGAGCATATTGAGGGGAAGCCCCACACCTAAACCAAAGCGCAGCATTTTTTGACGGATGCGCCTCCCCTCTTCGTTGGGCAAAAAGGCACCGGCCCGCATCAAAAGAACACCCACGAGAAAAAGAGCAATATTCATGGGAATTACTAAAATCGCTTCCATGCGCAAGATAACAAAGTCAGACAGCCGATAATACACCTGCTCCAGCCAAGTGCCTTCCCGGTACAGGGTTGCGATGGAAGACATATCGCCCAAGGATAGGTTGGCCCCCACCAGATTGAGATACACCCCGCCTATTAATATCAGGATCATGACGGAGACATGGAGACCACCCACGAACAACAGCATGCGCTTGATCCATTTGTGCCCGCCCATAACAATAAATGAAACGATAAAGGCGGTGATGGCATAGCTCATTAAAATGTCATATTCCATCACCAAGGTAAAATGGAGAAAACCTTCCAACACCAAAAACAGGCAAATCAACAGATAGGGCCCCGGCCAGGGCTTCTTCATTCGCATCGCTTGCCGATATTTCAGCTCCAGGCCCACCCCAAACATGATGGTTAAGATCCCCAATAATTTGCCATTCACCAGGAACAACACCGTTTGACGTAAAAAGTGGTCGATGGATGACCACCAGTTCATCTCAAAGGTAAGCAGATAGTTGAGATCGCCCAGGTGAGCAAAAAGCCAGATGTTGGTTCCCAAGGTGCCAAAAATGGCAAAGCCACGCATAATGTCCAACATGCGGATTCTGCTTTTTGTTTCCACCGTCACTCGTCCTCACTTCATGATAAGTTTCCACTCTGGTTTAATTTTAGTTGAGTTTGTGGAGTGACGGTATTCACATCTATCAGGGACTCGATATGACACCTGTCATCATTTTATATGGATGGTAAGATTAACGCATCAGAGCGGCCACTATGACCAAAAACCAGCCGACGATAAACAGAACCCCTCCAAAGGGAGTAATCATCCCCAGCTTGGTAATCCCCGTCATGCTTAACACATACAGGCTGCCAGAAAAAAGCAAAATCCCAATCACATGGGCCCACCCCGCCCAATTGAGCAGATTGGACGGCATGGCTAGTAAAAGCAATCCGATCAGGATCAGACCGAGGCCGTGAATCTGTTGATAATGCACCCCTGTCTGATACGTTTCAAGCAAATTTTGAGCCAATTTCCCTTTTAGTCCATGGGCACCAAAGGCACCTAAAGCCACACCACTCATGGTGAAAAACGCGCCTAAAGCAATAAACCATTTGGCCATATGTAAACCCTCCTATATTAATCATTTTTTTTTTGCGATTAGGTTTTGCAATCCCATTTTGGACAAAGTATAATAAGGACAGTACCCATATTTAGGAGGACATGGCATGAGACTACTGATCATCATTTTAGTCACCCTGGGCTTTTTAGCCGCCATCTTTACCGGAGGTTATGAGGATAAACCCGACACAGGACAATCCTAATCCTTAAGCAGGGATTCTTTTTAAGAACCCTGCTTTTTTATGCAAAAATGCTTTGCTTCTTGCGCAACAAATCGTACAACCGATCCAAACTGCCCCGCTCGTCCACTTTGTAACAAGGCTGGCCCCGATCAATCAACCAATCCACCACTAAATAGGTGGTCATGCCCAGCTGGGTCACCACCATATCCTCTTGCATATCATTGCCCACCATCAGGCACTCTTCCGGCTTTACCTTTAAAATGGAACAGATCTCCTCATAATACTCTAGATTAGGTTTGGCAAAACAGCTGTTTTCATAAGTGGTTACCCATTCAAAGGGGACGTGGGCCACACCAGCCCATTGCATTCGCATCCAGATGGCTGGAGCAGGATACAGGGGATTGGTGGCCACCACCAGCCGATACCCTTGGGATAAAGCTTCCTCCGTAATTTTGCGCGCCAAATCCGTCGGTTGACAAAGATACTGCAATGTGGGAAACACTTCTGCATAAAACCGATCCACTGCACGCCAAAACAACGGATTGTGAAGGCCGGTCAGTCGGATAAAACTGTCTTTAAACACCTGCTCGTTGGTTCGATGGGGATCCAGGTTGGTAACCACCTGCTGGATGGAAGCCCATATGGCTTGCAAAAATCGCTTAGGCTCAATAAAATCCGCCAATTCCTGAGCCATGATTTTCAGGCTCTCTTCAACAAAATGATGCGTATCCACAGGAAGGAGAGTGCCGTCCAAATCAAACAGGATGACTCTTGCCATCAGCCCACCTCCATCGCTTAGCCCATTAACCCAGGCAGCTACTCCAAATTTTGAAAGCCCACTTGACGCAGCGCTTCATAGATCATAATAGCGGCGGTATTGGAAAGGTTGAGAGAGCGGACATGCCTGGTACTCATGGGAATGCGAATCCAGGTCTCGCGGTTTTTTTCCAGCACCTCTTTAGGCAAACCTGAAGTTTCCCGTCCAAACACAAAAAAATCTCCGTCCCTATATTTCACCTCTGAATAGATGCGCGGCGCCTTGGTTTCCACAAAGAAGAAACGATGATCGGCATAGCGTTCAAACAACTCTTCCAAGGCATCGTAATAATGGATCTCCACCGAATGCCAGTAATCGCATCCGGCCCGTTTCAGCATGCGATCATCGGTGGAAAATCCCATCGGACGGATAATATGGAGCGGCGTTTGGGTGGCGGCACAAGTTCGGGCAATGTTTCCTGTGTTGTAGGGAATCTCGGGCTGGTACAGGACGATATGAAAACTCATGTCAACCTCCCTCTCTAGCCACCCCCATTATACACCTTCTGGTCTGGAAACGACACGATAAAACTTGGCACCTCCGCTTTTATCCCTCTTCGTACGATTCAAACAATGATTCGGAAAAATTTATACTGAATATGGGGCGTCCAGGCTGTCGAATCCCGATAAGCCCAGTAGCGGTTCTGACTATTTGACGTATGGGCATTCACCAACGGTTCATTATTAGCGTCTTTGGCCACCACTATGGTGGTATGGTTAAAACGGCCATCGCCCTCAAAATCGTAACAGATCACATCTCCGGGCTGAAGGGATGAAGCATCTGCTACCTCTTCCGCCCGAAGCCCCCCTTGGCTTGTAGCCAAATACCAGCGTAAAGAATGGGCTACCGTCCAGCTGAAACTCCACTTGGGCGGTGAGGAAAATTGATACCACCAGCCTTCACTGGGCGACTGGCGATAGGTCATCGGGGCTCCCCCCGCCCACAAACATTGGGACACATAGTTGGTGCAGTCCACGTCAAACAGTTTAAATTTAGGATTATGGCTGTTCCAGTACCGATGGGCGTAACTGACCGCCTTTTGACGGTCGTAACCTCGAGTAGCCTCGGGCAATCGCAGATAAAGGCCGGCTAGCTCCGATGGAGCCGCCAAACCATGTTTCCTTCCTGTAGATGACGTCACCATCTCCTTTTGGTTCCCCACGTCTTGTGCCTTTCCTTCCTCCACCAGGAGTTCATCCTCCTCCACGATCCACCCCTCATCCCAGCGGAGATAGCTTCTCCGCTGCTCATATATGCGCTGCTCATACGCTTTACCTCTCTGCTCCAAAACCCAGGTGGCTTTTACATCATAGTTCAGGTAAAAACCGTCTACCACCTGTTTGAAGCCGGTCGGTCGCACGCTGCATTTGGAAGCGGCCACTTTAACGGCTCGCTCCTTAAAATCCTCCTTCACTCGCTGCCAGCGCATCGCTTCCTTGTGACCCACCTGTTCCGAAAGCGAAATAAACCTTTCCGATAAATCAAAGTGCAGATAAGCGTTATTTTTCATTTGGCCAAATGCTCGCAAGAGAGCCTGCCACTTTCTCATCTTTGCTCTCCCTTCTTTTAAAACCTTCCCTGCTTCAGCCTGTCAGCTTCTGTCGCACTACATATATATGCCGGAATAACAAAGATAGTCTGCATTAGACAAAAGAAGTGCTTTTTCATTGAAGGAGACGACAAAAGAAAAGGAGAAAATATTGGGACAAGAAAGGAGAGTGAGGGGTGTGCGTGAGGCCATGCAAGACAAATATGTGAAAAATCCAATGAAAACGGTGAGCGCTCGTTTACCTGAGGATGATGTGGAGCTGTTTCAGATTATTTGCGATGAGTACCAGCTGACCCAGAGTGAAGTGATTCGGCAGCTAATCCAAAGCTTTATCTCCCAAACCTTTGAAAAAAGACCGCCTTCCAACAAATACAGCATCAGAGATTTTGAAGCATATCAACGGCAGAAGGAGATCGAAAAATTTTATGAAAACTTTAGACAGCTCAACCGGGAGAAAATCAAAAGTACCCCGCTAAAAATTGGCAGCATCTCGTAAAACTTAATGGAGCTTGGGAAAAAGTTTACATTTTATAGGTTAAGGGAAGATGGCTAAGCAGCCATCTTTTTTTTGTCTGTTCATCCAGAGCAAACTATTATAACACAGAACCAAAAATTGAATTCTGTATTAGTACAGAATATTTTTTAATGAAGGTTTATTCCATTTTATCAAACTTCTGATATAATGTAAGAAATATATCTTCAAAAAGTTTGACAGGCAGATGGGTTTCCAACTGTACTAATCGATTCACCCTTCACTATTGATACAGAAGTGATACAGAGAGTCCATCCTGGGAGGATTGAAAGGAGTGGAGAGTATGAAAAAGGAGATCACCTTTAAAATAGGTGGACAACAAGGGGAGGGTATTGACAGCACGGGTGAAGTGCTGGCCATCACGCTGATGCAGCAAGGTTTCAAAATCGCTTCCTACAAACACTTTTCGTCTCGGATCAAAGGAGGACATACCTACTACCATATTCGGGCCAGCCATCAACAAGTCTATTACCCTGGTGATACCACCGACATTTTAATAGCTTTGGACGATGAGTCCTATGAACATAATATTGGCAGCATGTCTCCTGGCGGTTACGTGCTCTTGGAAAACAGCAAAGAGGAAAAAGTGGAGCAAAAAGATGGCTGTACCGTGATTCAAGTTAACTTTTCCAAAATGGCCCAAGAATTGGGGAACAAAATTATCCGCAATATGATCGCCCTGGGTTCTGCCGTTTACCTCATGGGCATGGATTACAAAATGTTTCAACCTCTGGTTGAGAAAAAGTTTTTACGCAAAGGGCAAGCCCTGGTTGACCTAAACATCAATGCCCTAAAAAAAGGGTACGAATATATCCAAAACTTGGGCATTCCCCCCTTTAAAGTGGAGCGTCCCGAACCCAGCGAGCAGGCCCTCCTGACAGGCAATGAAGCCTTTGCCTTTGGCGCCCTGGCGTCCGGATGCCGCTTCCTCTCTGCCTATCCCATTACTCCAGCCTCTGAAATTATGGAGTATATGAAAGCCAACCTGCCCAAAGTAGGCGGTGTAGCTGTGCAGGCGGAAGATGAGCTGGCCGGGCTTCTAATGGCCATTGGCGCCGGATACGCTGGCGTACGCTCCATGACCAGCACCTCAGGACCGGGAATCTCCCTCAAGACAGAAGCCTTGGGACTGGCGGGGATGTCTGAAACCCCAGTGGTTATTGTCAATTCCCAGCGGGGTGGCCCCGGAACTGGACTTCCCACCAAGTATGAACAAGGGGATTTAAACACCATGATCTATGCCGGCCATGGCGATATTCCCCGCATCGTCCTAGCCCCAAGCACGGTTGAAGAGTGCATCCGCATGGCTTCAATGGCCTTTAATTTGGCCGAACGGTACCAGTGCCCGGTGATTGTCGCTTTAGACCTTGTTTTATCCTTGAATAAACAAACCTGTCCCGACTTTAGTCCAAAGATGCTGGAGCCCATTGATCGGGGCAAATTGCTGACGGAAAAAGAACTGGAAGAACTGCAGGAATTTAATTTTAAACGTTACCGCTTGACTGAAGATGGCATCTCTCCCCGGAGCATCCCCGGTCAGCGCGGCGGCGTTCATCCGGCCAACTCTAACGAACATAGCGAAACAGGCCATATCACTGAGCTGCCTGACATCCGAGAAGCGATGATGAACAAGCGGATGGGTAAATTAAAGAGCTTTAAAATGAAAGGCTACGAATTTATTGGCGGTGAAGAAAAGCCGGTTCAAACCTTGTTCATTGGTTTCGGCTCCACCCGCGGCGTCTTAGAGGAAGTGGTGCGCACCTTGCAAGATAAAGGAGAAGATGTGGGCTTGGCCCAAATCAAAGTGCTCCATCCTTTCCAACCCGAAGGGTTAGCCGAGCTGGCCGAGAAAGCAGAAAAGATTGTGGTTGTGGAAAACAACTGGAGCGGACAAATGGCCGGCCTCATCGCCAAAGAATTGCAGGTCGCCCACAAGATTGAAACCATCCGGAAATTTGACGGCAATCCGTTTACACTGGCCGAGATTTTAAATCAGTACGAGCAACTCTTGACAAAGGAGGTTGTCTAATATGGCCACACTAAAGGATTATAAAGGGGATACAGCCACTTGGTGTCCTGGATGCGGTCATTTTTCCGTCCTGGCGGGTATACAGCGCGCCTGCATTGCCATGGGTCTGGAGCCCCATGAAGTGGCGGTCATCACCGGAATCGGCTGTTCCGGCAAAGTGTCCGAATATATGCGCTGCTACGGCTTCCATACCTTGCACGGCCGCTCCTTGCCTGTGGCTCAGGCGGTCAAGCTGGCCAATAGGGGCCTCAAAGTGGTGGCCGCCGGAGGTGATGGCGACGGTTACGGCATTGGCGTCGGCCACTTTACCCACGCCGCCCGCCGCAATGTGGACATCACCTATATTGTGCTGGACAACCAGATATACGGCTTAACCAAAGGTCAAACCTCCCCCACCAGTAAACAGGGCTTTGTATCTAGAACGTCACCGGAAGGTGCTGGGGAACAGGAAGTTAGACCTTTGGAACTGGCTCTGGGTGCTGGGGCCAGCTTTGTGGCCCAGGTTTTTGCTGGCGATATCAAGCGAATGACGGAAATCATCCAGCAGGCGATGAACCATGAGGGGTTTGCCTTGGTCAACGTGTTTAGTCCTTGCGTCACCTACAACAACACATATACTTACTTTAAAGAAGAGCCTTTGCTTGACCTAAAGGATGTTCCGGATTACGATCCCACTGACCTGAACAATGCCTACAACATCGTTTTGAAAAATAATGGCCGCGTTCAAGGCGTCATTTATCAAAATAATCGTCCCGCTTATCATACTTTCCTGGCTGGCTATCCCGAAGATCCCATCGCCTTCCGCAGTATTGAACCAGACCAAGACGTCCTTAACGAGCTGTGGGCCGAGTTTAAATAAATGACGGATAAAAAGGACTCCCTCCACTGGGGCAGTCCTTTTTTTAAGTTATAAATGGGAAAGAAGATTTATATATTATCTAATAATAAAAATAATCGATAAAGGGGAAGGTCAGGATGAACCGTTTTGAATATGGGATCTACCATTGTATGGATGCCGTGGAAGAATTGCTCAACAAAACAGAGAATCCTTTACATCGGGCCATGCTGGAAAACTTTCGGCGGCATGTTCATTTGGAGGGATCGGGCCAGTTCGATAAAATTGTTGCGCCGGACATGATGGTGGATCACCCCGTCTACCGGGTCACCTGGGGCGCCAATCCCGTGGTGATTGAGGGCAAACAAGGGGTTATAGATTTTTACAACAGCGTCAAAAATACGGTCCTTTGGAATTCTGATGATCAGATTGCCGTAGCCGACTGGGGTATCGCCGATGAGCTTACCTTCCATCAGCTAACCAAAGGAAAAGACCTGATCGCCCTGGGGTTTGAGGTGGATGATCCAGAAGCCTACTATCATTATAGCAGCCGTCAGGTGTTTGTCTGGCCCTATGATGAACAAGCCCGTCTGAAAGGGGAACATCTCTATGAAGATAAAACCACCATCAAAATAGAAAAAGTGGATCCGTCCGAAGTGATTCCACCAAGCCGTGCTGTCGAAATCCACTTGGAAATGTTAGAGCGTTTAGAGAAAGAAAAAGGTGACCGCTACTGGGTTTACAAAGGTTAATCCTGCTCGCTTCTACACGTCTCCCCAACCGGACGAGTGGGGAGCTCTTTTGTTATGAAGTCTTATATGAAAAGGAGAGATTAAAATGGGCCATGGGCCTAAACGGCTGGAGATGTATGGTGGTATTTGGGGCGGTCTGGTACCTTTAGTGGTTTTAATCATTGTGCTTATCTGGCTTTCTGTCGCTGAAAGAGGGGGTGCCAATGCCTTTTGGGCGGGCGGATGGTTGGCCATAGCCATTGGTTTGTTATTGGCCAAAAATAAACGGGATTACTGCCTTAGCATTATGCGCGGCTTGGGAGACAAAAACGGGATCGTGATTGTGACGGCATGGCTGTTTGCCGGTGTTTTCGGACAGTTGATGGTGGCTGGCGGTCTGGTGGACGGCCTCCTATGGCTGGGATTAACCACTGGGGCTAAAGGGGCCTTATTTACCGTTATGGCATTTATTGCTGCCATGTTATTTTCCGTCGGGACAGGAACCAGCACGGGGACCGTCCTTTCCCTCATTCCCGTTCTTTATCCGGCCGGGGTGATGCTGGGGGCCGACCCCGTCATGTTGGCCGTCGGCATTTTAGCGGGCGCCGCTTTTGGTGATAATTTGGCCCCTGTCTCGGACACCACCATTGTGTCCGCCTTTACCCAGGAAGCCAACATGAAAGATGTGGTCAAAAGCAGGGCTCCCTTATCGCTGGCGGCTGCCACGATCTGCATCGTCATTTTAGCCATCACCGGAGGCGGTGGAGAAGTCAACGCTCTGCCAAAGATTGAAGCCAATATGGATCCCCTGGGCCTATTGATGTTGATCAGCTTTGCCCTTGTGATTATCTCGGCCTTGATGGGCAGACATATTGTTCAATCCCTTATTTATGGCAATCTTTCCGCCATCATTTTTGGACTCATCAATGGTAAGCTTGCCCTGTTTGACGTGTTTCACATTCCTGCTGAGCGGGGAAACAGCACTGGATTGATTCAAGATGGGATCAGCGGGGTGACTGGGGCCATCATCTTTGCCCTATTGATTTTAGCCATCACCCAGGTGTTGATTGAAAGCGGTGTCATTTCATCCATTCTTTCCTGGGCTTCCAGGACAATCGCCAAAACTGTTCGTCAAACAGAGATCTCCATCGTGCTACTCACCATCCTGGCCTCCATCCCTATTGCGGCCAATGCACCCGCCTTGTTGCTCGTGGGCCCCAGTTTGGTGAAGCCCCTCGGTCAAAAGTTTAATCTCTCTCCAGCCCGGCGAGCCAACCTGATGGACTGTGCCGTTTGTACCATCTTCTTTATCATTCCGTGGCACATTGCCGTCATCGTCTGGTACACCACACTTTCGACTGCTGCCGAAACATGGAACTTGCCGCTGCCCTCCATTTGGTCGGCTGCATACAACCCATACACCTGGGCCTTACTCGCTGTACTCTTTTTCTCCATCATGACAGGCTGGAACCGCGCCTATGCCTCCTCCTCTTCCAACCAAGCCGAAACCTTCAAAGCTTAATGAAAGAGGTGTAGCCTAGTGAATTTAGCCCGTTTTCCCCGAAGAAGATATACCTCGGGGTCAACCCCGATTGAAAAGCTATCCCGCTTATCAGAAATAATGGGTGGGCCTGAGATTTATATCAAAAGAGACGACCAGCTTGGCTTGGCTGCCGGTGGTAACAAAACCAGAAAGCTGGAGTTTCTCATGGCCGATGCATTGGCCAAAGGGGCGGATACCATCATCACCTGTGGCGCTGTTCAATCCAATCACTGCCGCTTAACCTTAGCCGCAGCGGTCAAAGAAGGATTAAAATGTCGACTGGTTTTGGAAGAACGGGTGCCCAACAGTTATCAGCCTCGGGCCAATGGGAACAACTTTTTGTTTCATCTGCTGGGAGTTGAAAAAATATACGTGGTGCCAGGCGGAACGGATATGACCCAAGCGATGGAGGAAGTGGCTGAGGAGGTGGTTTCGGAAGGAGGAAAACCGTACATTATCCCAGGGGGAGGATCCAATCCAATCGGAGCAACCGGCTATGTGGCTTGCGCCCAGGAAATTATCACTCAAACCTTTGAACTGGGCAGATCGGAAGAGCACACGTCTGAACTCCAGTCACAAGACGGAATCTCGT
>CALFAC010000067.1 GCA_937927935.1 uncultured Bacillaceae bacterium | reverse complement strand
TACTTCCCCTTCATTGGCAGCCACCATCCCAGCAAATGTACCAATGAGGATCAGCGCACTCAACACAAGAATACAGCGCCTTGACCAGGTCATATCAATCATACTCCTCCCCCATTTTTTATTTCCAGATCACTTTTTCTCTGTCGGATTTACTCTGAAAAAGCTCTCCCACCCCCCAAAAGCATTTTTTAGGACGTTTACTCCGTTAAGTAGAGCGTTTGAGCTTCGGTACATTGAACTTTAGTACCATAAATTACATTCAAGTAAGGTGCTACCAACAATTCCAACAATTATCAAGTAAAAAATATTACTATTGGTCTAAAAAACAATGACCCTGGTCATCCCAACTTTGGGGATGCCGGGGTTTGTTGATACCCTTTTTGGGCAAATTGTCCTCAAGACCTGCCTTAACCCGCTCTCTCAGCAGGCTAGGCAGCCTTTCTATCCTTTCCAGACCGCAAGGCCAGTGTGGCGGTTGGCGATGCCCAAAATGGAGGGCGGAATCATTTAAGCTTTGCTGAATGTCTGACGTTTCGGAGGGGGATTCCCAACAAAAAGCCGCTTGTTTGTCAAATGCGCACATACCATTTCAACCGATGTAACACAGCCACCAACAACGTCCATAATACAAAAAAGATCAGGGCATAATTCAACTGCTCATGACCGGGGAGAAACGCAACCAGTGAGATAAGCTGATCCCTGAGCGGTTCAGTTGAATCAGACCCCAATATTCTGTTTTGGGCCAAAGCCATCACCACAAAGTAAACGCCAAAATAGACCAACAAACTGTTGAGCCCATAGCCTGTCAAAAGATATAGAACAGCCCTTGTCAGCCACCATTTGGGTCTGGAAACTTCCCGTTCATCAAGGAGTTTATAAAGAAGCGCTATAAACAGAATCACCATTCCACTCGTTAAGGCCACAAAAGCAGGTGTCCAGATCTTTTTGGCCACAGGTGTAAACTGGGAAAAGAGATAACATGCTCCCAGTAGCACGATACCGACCATAGTAAGCAAGCCGCTTTTGTTCTTGATTTTGGAGTCGACCAGCACCCTTCCTGTGGCAGCACCTAAAAACACATTGGCCAGTGCGCTATAAATCACGGCGATCCCCTCCGGATCATGCCCCAGGTTTCCCTGAGCATAGAGGTGCGCCTCACCAAATACAAGCGTATCCAGCATCAAAAATAGATTACAGTCCGGTTGAATCAAGCCTTGCGGACACGCCTTTCCTGCCCAGTAGAGGGAAAAAGCGTACGTCGTCATGATAAAAACGGCTAAAAATAGAGGGAATTTCCAATTTTTATTCAAACTTATGGCCAGCGCTGCTAAAAAACCGTTAATGGCATAAAGTTGAAGAACACCGGTCAAACGTAACGTTGAAAAATCGAGGCTCCAAGCCATCATCACATTGTATAGGAGCCCGGCAAAGATAAATAAAACGGTCCGCCTTAGCAGACGGGCCCAGCGGATCTGTTTAAAATGAGCAATGCCTAAGCCCACGCCAAAAATGGTGGAAAATGCGGGAAAGACAAGATCAGCAAGGGTCATTCCATACCATTCTGCATGTTTGGCAAAGGCATAAGGCATATTGATAAGCAACACTGATAGAGCCACAATAACCCCCCGGGCCACATCGACGGATAACAATCGGCCAGGTTTGGTGAGCAACACATGATGACTGGACGTTTCCAATGAAGCTTGTCCCATCCGTATCCCTCCCCCTGGCCTAGTATAGCACCTCCATTTTGTAAGCTTCAATGTTTATTCCATTTCATTTACTCCATATCAGCAGGGTATAACAAAAGCCCTCCCTCATTCCACAAAGGATGCTTGCAGAATGAAGGAGAGCTTTTACCTTTCGAACTTTTACTATTAAAGCTGTTCATTGTAAAAATAATGGAGCGGAAAACGGGATTCGAACCCGCGACCCCCACCTTGGCAAGGTGGTGCTCTACCCCTGAGCTATTTCCGCCCGATGAATCATGCGATATATTTTCCGCTGTAAGCGCATTGGCATTTAAGAAGTGTACAGCGGGACTTTTATTTCCACAACACCCAAACAAGTGTAATGGCAAGTGGCATTGAACATAGATAATTAAAACACATGGGAGTCCAATGTGTCAAGCCCCGCTGTCGATGAATGTCAAAAACTGTTTCGGGCCAATCGGGCGGCTGGTCTGTGGACATGTCCGCCCCTGGTTATGGGGTGTTGGAAACCATGCTGTTTTCTTTGAGATAAAGGACTTGTCCTACCTGGATGGTATCGGTGGTTAAATTATTAATCTCTTTCAGCTTGTCAACCGGAATCCCGAATTTAACACTGATTTCGGACAATGTGTCGCCTGGGGCCACGGTATAGGTGTCGGGTATCCGCTGTTCTTCACCGGTCGCTTCCTCTTGAGAAGTTGGCTCAGCGGACTCACTTTGCTGTAAGGAATGTGTGGTTCCCGTCACCTGCACCGCATCTTCCAATCGGACCGGTCCATTCTCATGGGCCAGGAGTGATTCCTGCTCCTGTTTTTCGTTCTCCAGCTGAGACAGGATCACCTCAATGGCAAAAGCTTCATCCGCCGATACATGTTCTTCATGTTTGAAGAGCACCATAAACCCAAACACCAGTAAAAAGCAGATCAGATGCATGATGTTTCGTTTGATTACACCCATGGGACCATTACCTCCTCTAAATTATCGTGCTTGCCATGACCCCCCTCGACGATGATCAGCACCGCCGTCCAGTTTATCTTCTGCCTCTCTATATAGCCCTTGGACCCCTCCAAAAAAGAAAGGAGTGTTTAAGCGGGACAAATCGATGCGGTAATCCAACTTTTCCACGTCTTTGGCCATTTCCCGGGATTCGATGTAAATCCTGTTTTTTTCCACATGGAAACGGGGACGGTTGATGGCGTTTTGCAAGTTGTCGTCTCTGTATAGAGCAGATAAAAGCACCTGTACGATCACGATGGGAATTCTTCTTCCGCCAGCCGATCCGATCCCTAAGACAGGCTTTCCATCTTGAGCCAAAATGGTGGGCGCCATAAAGGTTCTCGGGCTTTTTCCTGCTTGAGGATAATTGGGAGACTTCGGGTTGGTGCTAAAATTGTAGAGCTGATTATTTAGGAAAAAGCCGCCCACATAAACCCCCGAACCAAAGGTTTGACTGAGGGTATGAGTGGCTGAAACCATCATGCCCTCTTTATCCACCACCACGAAGTGGGTTGTATTTTGATGATCCTCAAAATCGGCCGGCGTATCCCTTAAGTCCAGATTGGAGATGGACTCGGATGAGGCCTGATGTATAAGCTGATAAGTATGCCCCAGGCTGGTCAGCTCGGCCGCATCCACCTCAAAAAAAGAAGGGTCGGCTATGTTATGGAGCCGGTCATACAGGGCTGCTTTCATCACTTCACTCACTAAGTGGATATACTCTGACTCATTGGTATTGATCACCTCTTTTACTTTGAGCATATCCAGCATTTGTAAAGCTTGGATAACCGTGATCCCCGATGTGGGCGCATCGGTGGCATAAACCTCATATTGATCAAAGCGTCCGACGGCAGGCTCGCTTTCCCGCACCCGGTAAGCTTTAAGGTCAGACAGTTCTATGGTGCTAATACTTTTAGCAAGCTGTTGGGCAATTTCCCCGGTGTAAAAGGCATCAGACCCCTGATCTCGAATCAGCTTTAACGTTTGGGCCAATTCCTCTTGAACCAATTGATCTCCTTCTTCCAAAGGGGTGTTATTTGGATAGAAATGACTTAAACGGGACGTATCCAGCCGGGATTGATTGATGTGCAGCCGTTCGGCAAAGACAGGATCAATGGGAAAGCCTTCTTCCGCCAATTCAATGGCTGGGTCCAGCAGCTCTTCCATCTCAAGCTGACCGTACTTCTGGTGAACATATTCCATCCCTTTCACCAGACCGGGCACCCCTATGCCCAAGCGGTGAACTTTTCCCGAGAGGGGAACCACTTCCCGATAATGATAGGTTTTGACCGGCCTCTCATCTCCGGGATATACCAGCATCACGCCTCCTCCGCCAATTCCGGAGGCATAGGGTTGGAGTACGCTTAAGGCATAGGCCACCGCCACAGCCGCATCAACCGCATTGCCCCCCTTTTCCATGACCTCCATCCCGATTTCTACCGCCAGGGGATGGGAGGCGCTCACACCGTAGCTGCTTTTTTCTGTCTGGGCCGATGAGATGCCGAAAGAGTTGCTGCGATTACGATCTAAAAAAGGAACATT
>CALFAC010000066.1 GCA_937927935.1 uncultured Bacillaceae bacterium | reverse complement strand
GAAGATAAATAAACATCAAATTTGGATCGGATTGGCGGTTTGCAGCATACTTATAATGCTGATAGGCTGTACCAGCGAAGGGAATGAAAGTTCAGCTTCTGATGAGGATGAAGCCTCGCCAGATAAGATAACGGTGGTTACCACACTGGCCCAGATTGGTGAACCGTTAAGTGTGATTGGCGAGGATCGGTTAGAGGTAATCAGCTTGATGGGGCCAGGCGTTGATCCGCATTTGTACAAAGCGACCCAAAGTGACCTGAATAAGTTGCACGATGCTGATCTCATTGTTTACAACGGATTGGAGCTGGAAGCCAATATGATTGACATGTTTGAGGGATTGAAGGCCTCCAAGCCGGTTGTCGCCCTGGGCGACGCAATTGATCAGGATGAACTGCTGTTTGATGGGGGAGCGGCGGATCCCCACATCTGGTTTAATCTTGATCTATGGCAAAAAGGATTAGACCACGCCGTCAGCGAATTAAAAAAATATGATCCTCAATATGCTGATCAGTATGAAGCCAATAAACAAGCTTATTTTGACGAATTAAATCAGTTGAAAGAGTGGGCCCAAGATACCATGCAACAAATCCCAGCATCCCAGCGGGTGCTGGTGACGGCTCATGATGCCTTTGGCTATTTTGGTGAAATGTTTGATATGGAAGTGGTGGGTTTACAAGGCTTAAGCACAGAAGATGAGGTGGGCGTTTCCGATATTCAGGCGATCGTGGATTTGATCGTTTCCAAAAATATTCCCGCTGTCTTCGTTGAATCCAGCGTCAACCCTGATGCCATCAATGCTGTGATAGAGGGAGCCCGGCAAGCAGGTGTGGAGGTTAGGTTAGGGGGCGAACTGTTTTCCGATGCGATGGGAGAAGCAGGAACACCTGAAGGGACTTATTTGGGCATGTACCGTCACAATGTGGAAACCATCTACACGGCTTTGATGGGAGAGGAGGCTAAGCACTGATGGTTGCGCTCAGCGTTAAAGATCTGGCAGCAGCCTATCGTAAAAATGTGGTGCTGCATGATGTCTCCTTTGAAATAAAGGCGGGGACGCTAACAGGTATTGTCGGTCCCAACGGGGCCGGTAAGTCGACCCTGATTAAATCATTGCTGGGCTTACACCCCATCCTTTCTGGGTCGGTCTCCTTTTTTGGTTCCCCCTTGGAGAAGGTGAAAAAACGGATCGGCTATGTCCCTCAACGGGGATCTGTGGATTGGGATTTTCCCACCGATGCGCTGGATGTGGTCACCATGGGGCTGTACGGCCAGATCGGCTGGTTAAAATGGCCCTCCAAACGGCATCGGCAAAAAGCGCTGGAGGCCTTGGATAAAATGGGCATGGCGGATTACGCCCAGCGGCAAATCAGCCAGCTTTCCGGGGGACAGCAGCAGCGGGTTTTTTTGGCCAGAGCCTTGGTTCAGGATGCGGACTTGTACTTTATGGATGAACCTTTGGCTGGAGTGGACGCAGCCACAGAAAAAGCGATTATGATCACCTTACAGGAATTGAAAGCAAAGGGGAAAACGGTGCTGGTGGTTCATCATGACCTGGAGACGGTGGAAGATTATTTTGATCATGTTTTGCTCCTCAACCGCACCGTCATTGCCCATGGAAAAACGGAAGAGGTTTTCACACCTGAATTGATTGCTAAAACCTACGGGGGAAGATTAAAGTTGACGAAGGAAGGGATGGGTTATGGCCATCTTGTTAAGCAGTAATGCCCAGTGGGTCTTGGTCAGCACTTTCCTTTTGGGCATTGCTGCCGGATTGATCGGCACCTTATCCTACTGGAAACAGCAAAGCTTGATGAGCGATGCTTTGGCCCATGCCGCTTTACCGGGAATCGTTCTGGCCTTTATTGTCCTGAGGGAGAAAAATCTACTCGTTTTAATTATAGGGGCTACCATCAGCGGTCTTATAGGCGCCTTCTGTATCCAGTGGATTCGCTCCTTCAGCCGGATAAAGGATGATGCGGCCATGGGGATGATCCTCTCCGTCTTTTTCGGTTTGGGCATCATGCTGTTAACCATTGCCAATCGTCTGCCCGGAGGCAACCAGAGTGGATTGGAATCCTTTATTTTTGGGCAGGCGGCCGCCATGGTGAAGCAGGACGTGTACATCATGTCCCTTTTAGCTTTGGTGGTCATACTTGCTGTGGTTCTCCTGTTTAAGGAATGGAAATTGTTGCTGTTTGACCCAGCTTTTGGTCAGGGGCTGGGCCTGCCCATCCGTTTTCTTAATGGATTTTATACCGTGTTGCTGGTTTTGGCCGTGGTGATCGGACTGCAAGCGGTGGGGGTGATTCTGATTGCTGCGCTATTGATCATTCCGCCGGTGAGCGCCCGTTACTGGACTCATTCCTTTAAAGGGATGCTGGTTTTGTCGGCTTTATTTGGTGGATTCTCCGGTGCAGTGGGCACCCTGATCAGTGCCATGGGTTCCGGTTGGCCGACGGGCCCGTTTATCATTGTCACGGCAGCGTGCCTCTTTCTTACTTCCCTTATTTTTGGTTTGGAAAAGGGACTCCTGGTCCAATACCTTCTCCATCGCAGGCAGAAGCGGTCTGTTTCACCCAAGCCCATTCCCCCTGATTGGGGCATGCCCCCCAAAGTGAGGGAGGGATAACGGTGAGCTATACAGCCTGGATTTTGTTAACCGCATCCCTGGTTGGCTTAACCTGTGGCTTGGTAGGCACCTTATTGATCTTGCGCCGCATGGCCATGATGGCTGATGCCATTAGCCACACGGTATTGTTAGGGATTGTGATCGCTTTTTTAGCTACCCGTAGCTTGCACGGGATTCATATGCTGGTGGGGGCAGCACTGGCTGGTCTTTTAACCGCCTTTTTGGTACAGTGGCTTCATGCCAGGGGGGTGCGGGAAGATGCATCCATGGGGGTGGTTTTTACCACCCTTTTTGCCATCGGGGTGATCTTGATTGCCACCCAGGTGGGCAACGCCCATTTGGATGTGGAGCATGCCTTAATGGGTGAGATTATCTTTATTCCTTTTAATGTAACCCAGCTGCCCGTGGTGGGAGAGGTTCCTTTGGCCACCCTCACCTTGTTAATTGTGACCATCCTGGTTATCGCCCTCATCCTCCTGTTTTACAAGGAGTGGAAAATCACCTCTTTCGATCCTGCTTTAGCTGCCAGTTTAGGCATTCCCGTCGGGCTGATGCATTACCTGTTTATGACCATGGTGTCGGTTACTGCGGTCGCCTCCTTTGATGCGGTGGGGGCGATTATGGTGGTGGCCATGTTGATCACTCCCGCGGCAGCCGCCTATTTATGGACGGATCAGTTGCGCATTATGTTTGTCTTAAGCGGCCTGTTTGGTGTGTTAGCCGCCTTTATCGGCTACTATACAGCTGTCTGGCTAGATACTTCTGTTTCCGGATCAATGGCCTTTGCAACAGGCTTAATCTTTCTTGTTAGCATTTTGTTGTCACCCAAATACGGGCTGCTTGGGAAACGCTTGCGCCCTGCGCAGGGGGAAGTAAAGTGAAGAAAATACTGCTGGTGGAAGATGAACAGGTTTTGGCCAAAAACATCGCCTTCTTCTTAAACAAGGAAGGGTTTGAAGTGGATGTGGCTGATGATGGGGAGGCCGCTTTACAGCGGTTTCAACCTGGCTTATATGATGTGGTTCTATTAGATTGGATGTTGCCCAAAAAAGATGGTTTGACGGTGTGTCGTCAGATCCGTCAGCTCTCCGATGTGCCTTTAATCATGATTACGGCCAAAGGGGAAGTGATGGATAAAGTGATTGGTCTGGAAGTGGGGGCTGATGATTATATTGTTAAACCCTTTCACCAGCGGGAACTTTTGGCCCGGATTCATGCTTTGCTTCGCCGACAGGAAAAACAGTCTGATCATGCCCAACACCAGCGCTTTATCCGCTATGCAGATTTGATCCTGGATCAGGATCTGATGCAAATCCGGTGTAATGACCGTTCCGTATCCTTAACAGCCAATGAGTTTAAGCTGCTTGATTTAATGATGCGTCATCCCGACCGGGTGTTTAGCCGGGAAAGTTTGTATGAGCATGTGTGGGGGCCAGCTACCGGATATAGCGAGCGGACTGTGGATGTTAATATAAGCCGCCTCAGGAAAAAAATTATGGAGATTACGGATCAAAATTATCTGTTTGCGGTGCGAGGTTATGGCTATCGTTTTGGAGGACAAGAATGAAGCTAAGAAACCGTCTGTGGGTGATGATCTCTGTCTTGTTCGTTCTCCTATGCTTAGGTTTATACATCTTGATTGTCCAAGCCTATGAACAGCGCATGTTGGCCAGCAAAGAGGAGGTTTCCATCACCCAGGGCCTCAGTATTGCGGAGCGGCTGGGAGGCACCTATCCCCGTTTCCCGGAGCGGACCCAAGGTTACTTAACCGCCTACAGCAAGCGGCTGGAGGCCCGCTTGATCGTTCTTTCCAATGAAGGTTTGGTTCAGTTTGATAGCTTCAATCGACTGGAGCCTGGGACGAAATTGGCCGTCACCATCCTGCAGGAACCAGGTGCTGAAGCCCGATCCGTTTTTACCAAAACCACCGCTTATGGTTATGTGCAACACACCCTGATTCCCTTAAATCAAACCTCCGTAAGTGGTTATTTATTAATGGTTGAAGATGTCAATCTGGTCTATGAGGATATTGGTTCCTTTCGTCGCTGGATTTTTATTTTGATGGCCTTTACTCTCGCCATTGCCTTTTTCATTTGTTACTGGATCGCTTCCTGGTTTACCCGGCCCATTCACCAAATTATTAATGAAGCAAGGCAAATCTCTCAGCACCATCGTTCCTTTACCTACCAATACAGGCGCCGAGACGAGATTTATGATCTGGTGGAAGCTATCCGCACCATGGTGAATCAATTGAACCAGTATGAGCTGCGCCAGCGTCAGTTTGTCAGCGCCTCTTCCCATGAATTGAAAACCCCTTTGGCCACCATGCAGATGATTACGGAAAATCTTCCTGCTGTCCGGGAAGATCCTGATTTGCATCACGAGTTTATCCAGGATCTATCCCTTCAAATTGATCGAATGAAAGAGATGGTTGAAAATCTGCTCCAGATTAACCGGATCTGGGACCAGCCCTTAATGAGGGAAAAAGTGACGGCAGAACAGATCAAAGCGCACATTAACCATCAATTTCAGCATCTGGCCGCAGGGAAGAACATTGAGCTTTGCTACGATATGGCCCCCCTTGCCATTCACGTGGATCCCAACCTGTTTTTTTTGGCCGTGGATAATCTGGTGAGCAACGCCATCCGTTATTCTCCTGAAGAAAGCACCGTTACCATCCGTTTAAATCGTGTGGACAAGACTCACACCATTTTTAGCGTCTGTGACCAGGGGATCGGGATCAAAAAAGAGGAGATTCCTTACCTCTGTGATCCCTTTTACCGCTCTCAGGAAGCCATGGAATGGAATAAAGAAGGGAGCGGACTGGGTTTAACTATTGTGAAGCAGATGGTGGATCGGCATAACGGTCAACTGAAGGTGGAGTCCTCCCCAGGAAAAGGTTCATGCTTCCATCTTGTGTTATAGTGGCATTTTGCAAACATTGATGAAGGCAAATGTAACAAAAATGTTACAAAGGGACAATTTGTTGGCAATCTTTCCATACTAAGATTAAACTAACATTTAGTTTAATCTGGTAGGAGGAGGACCCACATGCACAATCCTTTAAAGATGAATCGGCTTTTCAAACTGATGATGACAGGAGTGGTGCTGCTCTTAGTCCTGGCTGCCTGTGGTCAGAGCGGACAAGATAGTGATCCAGGGACAGGGGCCAACCCGGATCCTAACACCGGACTGGATGAAAATGAAAACCTGATCGATGATGAGCAGATCGATGGAGAGCTGACGGATGATGAGGGTGTCAAGGAGGATGAATTGGCTCCTCGTGACCAAGAGGAAGGGGAAGAGCTGACAGTCACCCTTTATTTTGCCGATGCCGATCTGGTTGAAAACTATCGCGTCCAAAAGGTGATCACAGTGGCTGAAGGGGAGAATCCTGCGCAAGCCGCTTTGCAAGCCTGGGTGAAAGGGCCTGATGAGGAAGGACTGACAGGGCTGGTGCCCAAAGAAGTGGTCGTAGAATATGTGGAAGAGAAAGATGGCCTTGTTGAGGTGAGCTTTTCGAAAGATATTTTAAACGCCAATGTGGGCTCAGCAGGTGAACTATTAATTATGGAACAGATTGCCATGATCATGGAGCAGTTTGGCTATAAAGAGACTCAAATCTTAGTGGAAGGAGAAGTGGTAGAAACCTTATTTGGTCATATGAGTGCGGATCAACCGATTCAAGCTGGCAATCCCGAGGATTTTAAAGAATGGACCGGTGAAGGCCAATAAAGACATGGGCTCATCCAGAGAATATCTCTGCTGAACAGCTTGTTCAGCAGAGGTATTTTTTTATTCCCTTTAGCCTGTTAAGTCACTTCTAAAGGAGGACCGCTTTCACGCTAGCCTGTTTCCCAAGCTAGTCCGGTTCCACATGCACGTGGACATCATACACATGATGTTCTTCTATTAATGCATTTTCCACTTTGGTGGCTATTTCATGAGCTTCTTCTATATTTAAAGTGGATTGGACCAAAATGACAATATCCACAACGATATTATTCCCATAATTGCGCCCCTTGATGGATTTAATCCCTTTCACCTCAGGGATGAGACTTACGGTTTTCCGATAATCTTCAATTTTTTCTTCATCAAAACCGTCTGTCAAGTAATGCGTCACTTCTCTAAAAATTTCCCAGCCCGTTTTGCAAATGAGAAAACCGATGATGATGGCAGCCACTGGGTCAATCCAAGGCATGTTAAACCGGGAAGCAAATATACCGATGGCTGTTCCAATACTCACCCAGGCATCCGATTGATTATCTTTGGCGGCCGCCATTATGGATTGACTGTTAATTTTACGAGATAGTTTTTTATTGTACTGGGAGACTCCCAACATAACGGCCGCCCCAAACAGGGCGGTATACCCGGCCAAGAGATCAGGGGCCTCATATTTTCCTTGAAAAAGGGTGGAAATGGCGTCAATAAACACTTCAACCCCTGCTGCCACAATAATTAACGAAGCCACCAGAGAAGCGATCGATTCACTTTTCCAATGGCCATAGGCATGGTCACTATCAGGAGGTTTACGGGAAATTTTTAAGCCAATTAAAATGGCCACTGAGGCGACGACATCCGTAGCATTATTAAATCCATCGGCCCGTAATGCTTCAGAGCCGGTCATATAGCCGATCACCAATTTGAGACAGGAAAGAAACAGATAAGCGACGATGCTGATGATAGCTCCCCGCTCTCCCTGCTTCAGCTGACGGTATCTTTCTTCATTCAAGTCATTTCCCCCCATCCCTTCCCCTATCTTATCAATCGAGGTTGATGTGGGTCTAGGGCAACCTTTTTGTAGTCGTCCAACTTTTCCTTTCCTTAAAGGCTATCTATCTGTTTTCCCTATTGACCATTAAAATATAATGCCCCTGAGGGGGCTTCAGACTAGCGGTCAGTCAACCATTTTTTAAAATCGTTTAAAACAGAGGCGAGAGCCTTGTCCAGCGACCATCAGCCAACATATCTATATAGCGTAGCCTTGATATTAAGGACCGGAACTTTCAGGGCCAAAGGAGATTTAAACCGTAATAAGGTGAGAAAGGAGAGGAGGTTGGAAATGGTCGCTCGTTATCGCGATCTTTGTCGGCAGCATATCGGCAAACGGGCCAGGATCCATACCAAAGATGGTAAGATGTATGACGGCATGATTGCGCGGGTCTGCCCCACCCATGTGCTGTTGATGCCTATGGCGAGAGGCGTCGCAGGCGGAATCAATGAGGGGCACAATGAGGTAATAACAACTGAAATGAACGGTCAACCCCCTGTTGCCACAGAGGTTTTATTTGGTTGGTGGATCCCCTTTGTCGCCATTGCGGCGCTCGCCCTATTCCCTTTCTTCTTTTGGTGGTAATTTTTTATCCCTTGGCCTCCAGTTACGGGAGGCTTTTTTATTTGGATCTCCGTCTTAAGACGGAGAGATTGTCGTGATATAGACGGTGTACATTTATTCAAATAAACGTTATATATATGGTAAGGGAAGTCATTTGAGGGAGGATGATGAGGTGGCAGCAGAGTTAAACAATCAATCTCGGCCTGAAAATGGTTCGCCAGGAGCAAACCTTAGCCGAAGTGAACCGAACGTGGAAACTGAACAGAGAACGGTTAGTAGGGTATGGGGAATTCTCTTTTTTGCCATGTTAGCCCTTTTTTCAGCCTGCATACTGATTCAGGTCTTTTTGGCCGGTTTAGCCATCTTTGTTGAGCCAGTCTATTGGGTAAGGCATACCATGTTTGTCCGCTTCTTTGAATTGATTCCTATTTTAATGGTGGTTTTGGCTTTGATCGGTAGGTTGCCCAGACGGTGGATATGGCAAAGCGTTGCCCTTCTTTTCTTAATTTTTTTGATGTATTTCTCCGCCAATATTGGATCCACGTACCCATACATGGCCGCTTTACATCCCGTTTTGGCCATCGTGATGTTTTGGGTGGTTCATAAATTTATGATCAGGGCCCTGGGTCTTTTGCGTCGGTAACGTGGTTCAGTTACGGGGCAGATGTGGTGATGAATAACCTCCTTTTTTCGGGCTACACTAAGCCGAAAAGGAGGGAGTTTATTCATGAAGCAAGATCCCAACCGCCAGCAGCCCAACAGCATGCGACCGGAGATCGAACATCCCCGCATTACTGAAATTGAGCACACCACACAGCATCCTGACCATCCCAGGGTGGACAACCAGTCCGAACCAGACGAGTAACCTGGAGCAAAACGATATTGAACAAGTTAGAAAAGGGCCATTTTTTACGGCCCTTTTTATTGTTAAATTTTATTCATTGGTGCAGGGTTACGTTCGTTTTTATCGTCTATATAGATGGGATGCTTAATAAGAGGCTGAAATATGTGTCCATTGTTGTCCAGAGATTAACCATCATGGAAGGGGGGAAGGAGGATCGGTGATCAACAGATTATACAGCGCATCTTGCAGGGTGAGACTCACCTGTACCGCGAATTGGTGGTTAAATATCAGCGGCTCGTCTATTTTTCCATCATCAAAATGATGGATGGCAATCGCCAAGAAGCGGAAGATTTGACCCAGGAGGTTTTTCTTGCCGCCTACCGTTCTTTGGCCCATTTTAGACAGGCCTCCTCCTTCTCCACCTGGCTATTAAAAATTGCTATTCATAAAACATTGGACCATAAGAAAAAGAAGCAACTGCCTGTTGTTTCAGATGAGGAGGCTCTAAATAAAGTGGCTGGGGCTGAAGATCCCCTCAGGGCAATGATTGCTCTGGAAGAAAAAAATGTGGTTCAGGGCTTGATTCAACAGCTGCCAGCAGACGATCAACGGGTGATTGTTGATTACTATTATAAGGAGTTAAGTTACAAAGAAATTGCCCGAAAGGAGCAGGTGCAGGTCAAAACAGTAGAATCTAAACTTTATCGCGCCCGGAAAAAGTTGAGAAAACTGTGGGAGAAAGGGGGCCCAACATGATCTGTTCTTTAACAGAGCAAGACTGGCAAGCCTACATGGACGGAACGCTAAGCAGAAAAAGGATGGATTCCCTGGAGAGGCATCTTGTCCAATGTCCCCACTGTATGCACATCTATCAGCACCTTCTTGCCAATGATTTGGGCCAATTGGAAAAGAGGTATGGGCCTCATGTTGATCTTGCCGAAATCATTATGCAAAAAATTGAGTTAGAAATACAAAGGAAACCTGCAAAACGACAAAAGAATGCGGCACCACGATCTATCCGGGGGACAAAAACCTGGCTCCACTATGGATTGGCTGCTTGCTTGGCTTTGTTTTTATTGGGTTCAGGAGTATTTAATCAAACGGTGGTTTACACTCAGCAGTCTCAAGTATTGTTCGATGAGACAGGACGCTGGATGGTGGAATCAAAGTTAAAAGCGAATCACTGGCTGGACTCTTTCATATCCGGCGTTATTAACAAAAAAATTGGAGGGAAAACATCCCATGAAGAGTAAGTTTCTTACCTTTTTTCTATCGTTTCTACCCGGAGTGGGCCATTTATACTTAGGCCTCTTAACCCGAGGACTTCATTTTATGCTGCTCTTTTTCGGCTCCATCTTCATCATCATACTGGTTAATATCGAAGCCTTGATCGTTTTATTGCCCATCATCTGGTTTTACAGCCTGTTTGACGCCTTGCAAAGATATGAATTGTTGAGTGAGGGCATTGTAGATGATGCACCGCTGTTTATATTGGATAAGCTTGTACCGTATCAAAAAGGGCTGGCTTACCTTTTGATCGGAATGGGAGCCTATATTCTCTTTGAACGGTTTCTCCGCTTCTTTTCCCGACATTTTAATTTATGGTGGGTGCTGGAAGAATTTCGGGTTGCGGTGGTAGCTTTGATATTAATTTTTATCGGCTTTCGGCTTTTACGATCTGTCCGCTATTCAGCACCTTCAACCCAACCCATAGCCCTGCTGGAAAAAAGGGAATCTCAAGGGGAAAAAGGGGACAGTGAACATGATCAAAACGTATAGAGCTGGCAGTTTAACCACCGGTCTTTTCTTTATCAGTTTGGGAGTGGCTTTATTGGTAAAACTTGTATACGAATTTTCCCTGGTGGATCTCTTTTACTGGGGATGGCCCATCCTCTTAATCCTGCTGGGACTGGAAATCAACTTATTGGTATATCAACGAAACAAACAAGGAGAAGCGATCCCGATCCGTTACGATTTATTGGGCCTGTTCACCTTTATCCTATTTGCCTTGGTCACTCTTGGGCTATACATGGTTGAAGAGTCTGGCGTGAGTGCATTGGCCCAGCAGTCTTTATCAGCCCGCTACTTTGCGATAGAATCGCCCGTTTACACCGTGGATGATTTGAGTCAGATTGAACAGATTAAAGTGATCGGCCAGCATGGAGAGATCAAGTTGGAGCCAACTGACAAAGAGGTTTTAACCGTCTACTCCACATGGGAAAATATTGCGGCTTTAAATTGGGAGGAAGCGCAGCAGATTACAGCCAAAACCATCGAAATGATGCGTGAAGGGAAAACGTTGTACCTATTTTTGAGGAAGCCTCCTCAAACGAACTGGTCTCAACCTTCTGCAGGAAACACCACACTGCTTATTCCAGCCCACGTTCCTTTAGAGATGGACTTGGAGGCGGTTCAGCTTACCATCACCCTGGACCAGCTTAACAACGATTGGAATATTTTAAACGATCATGGTTCCACCCATATTTATGTTCATCATTTGGAAAATGTAGCTATTACCGCGCAAGGGCTGGGAGACAATTTAAGTAATCCCTCAGTCTGGGATGAAGTGAAAGAGGATCACAGTTGGGGGAAAGTAACCGGGGGAGATGACGCTCATCAACTCCGCGTTTTCACCCAGACCGGAACGATCCATCTGGACAAGATAGACTAATCATCAGCCTAATCATCAGCGAGACTATATAGGAGCCATTATTTGCGAACGCCTAAAAATATTAAACAGACGCCCATTCCAATTAAGAGCAACTTGGAATAAGGCATTTTACCTGCCAGACTGATAACCCCCAAGGTCATGCTGATCAGGAGCACCGATGGACCGATTGAAGCCAAAAAGGCGTTAACTAGCATCGCCTTTTCCACTGAATTAAGCTTTAGGATCAAAAGACCGGCCATCATTTCAATAAAACCTGACAGAAGTCTTAGTCCAGCCATCGCGATAATCACTTTATCAATAAAAATGATCATAATTGTTACCCCCCTTCTATATGTATAGAAGGGGTGTCCTATTTTATGCCTTACAATAGGGTTGCATAAGAATTTAGATCGACGGTCGATATAAATTTATCTTGGTCTTGATGTTTAGGATAGGTTATAATGGACTTGTCTTTTTGAAATAAAACTAGAAAGGATTATTTTCAATGAGTAAGAAACGGTGGATTGCATTATTGATTTTCGTCGTGTTATTGGCAGTCTACATTGGCTTGCAAAGTAAGGCGGCTTTGCCTGAATTGGGCGTTGGACAAGAGGAATGGAAAGAGAAGATTTATCAACAGGGCGGTCCTGATCGGATAGCCATGTTAACCGTAGAAGGAACCATTGTGGAGCAGTCAGGCGATCCCTTTTTTAGCGGGTCTTTATATAACCACCGGCTGTTCATTAAGCAGATTAAGCATGCTTTTGAGGACCCTACCGTGAAGGCCGTTATTTTACGGGTCAATTCCCCTGGCGGTGGAATTGTGGAGAGCGATGAAATCTATACCATCATCAGGGAATTGAAGGAAACTTATAACAAGCCTGTGGTGGCTTCCATGGGTAACATGGCGGCTTCAGGCGGCTACTACATCTCTGCTGCTGCTGACAAAATTGTGGCCTCAAGCGGTACCATTACCGGCTCCATCGGTGTGATTGTGGCCAATTACAACATCAAGGAATTGGCTGACCAGTGGGGAATCAAGGAGGAGGCCATTACCAGCGGTCCCCATAAAAACATGCTTTCTCCCTTACAAGAAATGAGCCCTGAAGAAAGGGCGATTGTTCAAGATTTAGTGGATGAGGCGTACCAAAACTTCGTTAATGCCGTCGCTGAAGGACGGGGAATGGCTGAAAGCGAAGTGCGCAAGCTAGCCGATGGACGGATCTATAGCGGGGAGCAGGCGCACGCAGTGGGTTTAGTGGATGAACTGGGGTATCTGGATGATGCCATAGAACAGGCGGCCCAATTGGCCGATGTGGAAAATCCTACAGTGATCACCTATGAGTTATCGGGCTGGTCCTTGCTGAGCGGTGCACTGGCCAAGGGGAAAGTACCTGAAATGATCGGAATCGAAGCAGTGTTCCCTCTCGATGTCAGCCCCAAAGTGATGTATCTGTTAAACTGGTAAGGGAAAGGGGGATCGTAATGGAACAAGGGTATGCAGTAGAGTCAATTCCTGAAACAGACAGCAGAGAGCGAGGCTCCTTTCGCTTGGCTGGATTTTGGATTCGCCTTTTGGCTTACATTGTGGACTTGGTGATTGTGGGGGCCATTTCCCATCTAATCACCAACGTTTTATACTCTCTTTTCAATGTGGAAAATGGATGGCCTCTTTTGACGGTCTCCTTTTCCTATATCGGTCTGTGGGGAAGCCTTTATTTCATTTTGATGACCAAGTGGATGGGCCAAACAGTGGGCAAAATGTTGTTTGGGCTCAAGGTGGTCCGTCAGGATGGGGCCCCATTAGATTGGGCAACAATTGTGTTTAGAGAGGGTGTAGGCCGCTTTATTGCTCACTACGTGTTTTTAATCGGATTTCTATGGGCTGCCTTTCATCCCCGCAAAAAGGGCTGGCATGATCTCATTGCCGACACCTATGTGGTTTACGATCAGGCTGAAGAAGAGCGGTTACGTGTCACCGTTCAGTCTGTGTAATTTTAATTTCGTTCTTTTCGTTTAGAAAGAGCGAAGTGATCTGGTCCGTATTTAGCATGATATAGTGCCGTTTGAAACCGTCTGTTTTTAAACAGGCGGTTTTTTTCGTGCAGATGCTTTAAAAATATAACAGATTATATTTATAAATCACACTTGACAAATTGGAATAATATAAATAAAAGGATTGATTGAGCGAATTGTGACGGCACAAAACTAAGTTCACCATAAAAAAGCCATGTAGATGACAAAGATAGGTTAAGTTATAAAGACAAACGGGTGATAAAATATGGAGCAAAATAGTTGTTTTTTTACAATTAGTATGGTAGCTTATACAAGACGCATATAGATGAGAGGGAGGAGTCTAAATGGCTCAAGTAACATTTAAGGGAAATCCAGTTACCTTGTTGGGTAACGAAGTAAAAGTGGGCGATCAAGCGCCTGATTTTAAGGTCCTCAATAATAGTCTACAAGAGGTCACCTTGGCAGATTCCGCAGGAACGGTGCGCTTGATTAGCGTAGTGCCTTCCATCGATACAGGTGTTTGTGATCAACAAACCAGACGGTTTAATGAAGAAGCGGCCAAGCTGGACGGGGTTTCCATTTTAACAGTTAGCGTCGACCTCCCATTTGCCCAGTCTCGCTATTGCGCTGCCAGCGGTATTGATAAGGTACAGGTATTATCTGATCATCGTGATCTTTCCTTTGGCATGGCTTATGGCGTGGTGATTAAAGAGCTTCGCCTCTTAACCCGGGCGGTGTTTGTGATCGATGCTAACGACCAGGTTCGGTACGTGGAATATGTTCCAGAAGTAACCAATCATCCCAATTATGATCAAGCTTTGGAAGCGGTACGCGGTTTATTATAATAGTTATAGTTGGGTAAGGAATATAATAGGGATTCCTTAACTGCTCTATACGATTTAAGAGCGCATCAGCGCTCTTCTTTTTTGTAGAGGAGGGGGTTTATGTCGCAGGAGAATCGTGCCACTATTTTTTATGGTTGGATTGTATTAAGTTTTGGATTTTTAGCTTTATTTGCCACTTTGGGCATACGTAACTCTTTCGGGGCTTATGTGACCATCTGGGAGGACACTTTCGTGGTGAGCCGGACGATGGTGGCCACCATTTCAACCCTTAGTCTAGTGGTTTATGGATTAGGGCAGCCCTTTGCCGGCCGATTGATCGACCGCTGGGGTGGACGGCTGGTCATCTCGATTAGCCTAGCGTTGGTCGGTATAGCCTTAATGTTATCCGCCTTTGCCACCAGCTTCTGGCAGCTGCTTCTTTTGTATGGTTTGGTGGCTTCCCTCGGTTTTTCAGGGGCCTCCAATACCACTGTTACCGCCTTGGTGAGTCGCTGGTTTGAGAAAAACAGGGGGCGGGCCTTGGGCATTGTGATGGCTGGCATTTCCGCTGGGCCTTTGCTGCTTGTTCCCGTCACCTTTTTCCTGATCGATCTTATCAATTGGCGCTGGACCTTATTTAGTTTAGGGGTGGCCATCGGTCTGGTTTTGGCTCCACTCTCGTATCTGTTTATTCGCTCTACTCCAGAAGAGAAGGGGCTTTTAGCTTATGGCCAAACTAAAGAGGACGTACGTGCAAGAGGTGGCGTTTCTAGTCAACCGTATCGGGTTCAAGATATTTTAAGCAGCAAATTCTTTTGGTTGCTAGCCATTCCCTTTTTCGTCTGTGGTTTTACCGACTTAGGCCTCATTTTTACTCACTTAATTCCTTTTGTAGAAGAGAAAGGTATCTCTCGGCAGCTAGCCAGTGTGATCATCAGTGTGATCGCTATCTTCAGTATACTGGGTTCCATCTTATCCGGATATCTTTCTGACCGGATGCATCGGGGCAAGCAGCTGGCTATCATTTATGGTTTTCGCGGCTTAACCTTTATTGTGCTGATGTTGGCTGATTCACCGGCGCTCTTTTTTACTTTTGCCGTTCTGTTCGGTATCACAGAAGTGGCGGCCATTGCGCCAAGCAGCGCCTTATGCGCCCGCCTGTTTGGCACCCAATCGGTGGGTGTGGTGATTGGGTTTGTATCCCTTTGCCATCAAATTGGTGGAGCCGTCGGCGCCTTTTTGCCCGGGCTGCTATACGATCTGTTCGGCTCTTATCAATACTCGTTTTTTATCGCTTTAGGACTACTCATCTTCAGTGCTTTACTAGTTTCTCGAGCGCCTGATACAGAGCGCCCCAGTGTATCCAGTGCTCAAGAGGTTTAGAAAAAAGGAAGAGGGAGGTCGTCTCTCTTCCTTTTTTTGATGACTGTTTCTTGGGTAAAAGGTAGTGACGAAAATATGATTTCCATTTTTTATAACCCAGACTCGGAGGCATTTGAATACAATCCTGAAAAAGCAAAGCATACTGGCTTCTACACAAATCGGGCTGCCATGTTTACCCCAACTCACATATTGGGCTGTTTAACCCGGGCCAGGCGCATCCCGTTGAGGGTGACCAGCAGGGTGGCCCCAACATCGGCTAATACGGCTAGCCCCAGGGGAAGCCAGCCCACAAAGATGAGGATCATGGCCAACAATTTTATACATAAGGAGAAGGAGATGTTTTGTTTAATCACGGCCAATGTTTGGCGACTGAGATGGATGGTAAAGGGGAGTTTGGTGATATCATCAGCCATAAGGGCAATATCTGCTGTCTCCAGGGCGGTATCGGTGCCCGCTCCTCCCATGGCGACCCCCACCGTTGCTGCGGCCAAAGCGGGGGCATCATTTACCCCATCCCCCACCATGGCCACCTTGTTGTGTTCCCGTTTCAACTCTTTTATCACCTGTAGTTTATCTTCAGGCAATAATCTGGCCCTTATTTCCGTTATGCCTAATGCTTTCCCAATCACCTGGGCTGTTAAGGGGTCATCGCCGGTAAGCATCACCGTCTTTTTGATCCCTAAAGCGGCTAAAGCTTTAATTGCGGCCGGGCTATTTGGCCGAACTTCATCTCGGACAGCAACAAGGCCTAATGCCGCTTCCGCTGTGGCGGCCACCATGACCGTCTTCCCTTCCTGTTGCAGCTTGTTTATTTTGGTCAGGATAGCAGGGCTAAACACGTAAGGAAGTTGTTCAGCCATCCACTTTGGACTACCAATATAATAGGTTCTGTTGTTTACCTTAGCCGTGATCCCTTTTCCCGTCATCGATTGAAATGATTCTATGGTGAAACCAGTCAAATCAAGGTGATGCTTTTCGGCATAGCTGACGATGGCTTTGGCCAATGGATGGGTGGATCCCTTCTCAATGGCCGCCACCAACGGAAACCAGGTGGGCAACCGTTCTCTTCCCCCCTTATCAGGAGGATCAGCCTCCGGCGTCCAGGTTGTCGCTGCCTGTTTCATGAGGGGAGGGAGGATTTGATCTGCTGCCTCAAGGGTGATCAGATCGGTGACTTCCGGCCTTCCCTTGGTTAACGTTCCCGTTTTATCAAAGGCGATAGCGGATAGGGTACCCGCTTCCTCCAGATAGACGCCACCTTTGATTAAAACGCCATTTCGAGCAGCATGACCAATGGCCGTCACGATGGAGACCGGTGTGGAAATCACTAAAGCGCAGGGACAAGCCACCACCAGTAAGGACAAGCCTTTATAGATCCAGTCTTGCCATACTCCCCCTAAAAATAAAGGGGGAATTATGGTCACTAAAAGGGCGATCAGCATTACAAGTGGGGTGTAATAGTGGGCGAAGCGATCCACGAAAGCCTGCGCAGGGGCCCGCTTCGCCTGAGCTTCTTCCACCAGATGGATGATTTTAGCAATGGTGTTATCCGCACTCTTTTTGGTGACTTCCACTTCTAAAAGACCTTCTTCGTTCAATGTTCCAGCAAACACTTCATCATTAACTGTTTTGGGAACAGGGATTGATTCACCCGTTATGGCGGCCTGATTGACGGTTGAGGAGCCCTTAACCACCCGGCCATCCATGGCAATTTTTTGCCCCGGTTTAACCCGCATTATCTCCCCAACTTGAATTTTTTCCACAGGGACAGATACTTCTTGTCCGTCTCTGATAATGATCGCTTCCCGGGGGGCGAGCTCCATCAGGGAACGGATGGACTGGCGGGCCTGTTCCATGGAACGAGACTCCAACCATTCACTGATGGCAAAAAAGAAAACCACCGCCGCCCCCTCGGCCCATTCGCCAATGGCGGCAGCCCCAATAATAGCCACCGTCATTAACGTTTTCATATCAAATTGAAGACGCACCAGGTTTTTAAGCCCCTGTATAAAGAGGAAGAAACCGCCGATGAGGATGGATGAGATAAAGATAAGGACCGTTATCAGTTGTGTTTCTCCGTAGAGAAAAAAGGAAAACAAACCCAAGCCAAGCAAAAGGCCCGAGATTAACGTGCGGATAGTCCCTTTGTTTTTCCACAGAGGCATGCTTTTCAGCTCTTCCCGTTCACGAGCAATGCGCAAGTTTTCAAAGGCGCCTGCTTTCTCCAGTTCTTCAATGGTTGCTTCCCCATAAACGGTGATTTGGGAGGCGGCAAAGTTCACTTTTGCATCTTTTACGTTGGGCAATTGCTTTACATTCTGCTCAAACTGAGCAGCACACTTGACTCAGGAAAAACCTTGAACATGATACGTTGTTTTTTGGCCTATTGCCATTTATGCTTCACCTCTTTCTTGCTGATGTTGATAGGCCATCTTAATCAATTGTTTAATGTGATCATCATCTAAGGAATAGAACACCAGCTTGCCCTCTTTACGATATTTGGCCAGCCCCATATTGCGCAGCAAGCGCAGATGATGCGAAGCGGTTGCGGTACTCGCTCCAATAATATTGGCCACGTCACAGACGCATAACTCGTCTTCCTGGCTAAGGGCAAAGGCAATCTTCATGCGAGTATCATCCGCCAGGGCTTTAAACATCTTAGCCATCCTTTGGATTTCATCAGGATGGATGCTTTTTTTCAGCCGGTTTACTTTTTCTTCGTCATAACAGAATATGTCACACTGTGCTGCAGTAGCCAAGGGGATCCCTCTTTCATTCAAATCTTGATTTGATTAATAGTTTAACGCATTTTAACTTTATATTCAAATAGTCATTTGAATATTAGGCTGTTATCACTAAAAGTGGCCATGGTTATCGGGGAAAAAGGGGTGCCCAAACGGATTGTCACTCGCTTTAAAATGGGGCGATACATAAACCGGTTTGGTGTGGCAAATATTACATACGTAACCAT
>CALFAC010000065.1 GCA_937927935.1 uncultured Bacillaceae bacterium | reverse complement strand
CCCAAAGGAATCACGTTGGGATCGACAGCAATGGTTACTCCGTCTTGCGTAGGCCGACCACTGGCGGTGGTACCAGTAAGATTGTACCAGGTGACAACAAAACCGCTCATCACTTTACCTGAAGAAGAAGCACTGCTTGTGGCGCTAGCGCTAGCTGATGCTTGTGCTGCGGAGCGACTGCGACTAGCCACTTGAACCTTCCGTTTTTCCAGCCTGGATTGCAATTGTCTTTCCAAACGTTTATTTTCTTCTTCTTGTTGTCGTTTAGCCTGTTCCAGCAGCTTAATTTCATTTTTCGACTCTTCCAAATTTTCCTCAAGTTCTTTTACTGTTGTTTCCGTTTCTTCTAGCTTTGCTTCTGTCATTTCCAGTTTTTCCTTTGTTTGTTGATAATTTTTTTCTATGGTGGATAGCTGTTTTTTTAGCTCATCGATTTCAGACGCCATTTGGGTGTTTTCTTGCTGTAATGTCTCTTTCTCAGCTTGGATCGCCCGCATCTCTTCAGCATGGGATTGAGGCAGTTTGTACAATGCATAGGTTTGCAGGCCAATGATGGTGAATAGGAGCAGGGCGACCCACACCCATTTGGTGCTAGAACCCATGACATCACCTCAATTGGTTTCCTTATCCTTGCATTATACTGCATGCCTGAGGGATGTCAATGATATTTAATTACAGTAATGTAAATTAATGGAAAAAACCTTAAACCGTCTACTCACGCAAACGGTTTAAGGATCGTATTTTTGGGCTGTCCCCGTTTGATCCATTTTTATTTAAAAATTTTTAAGTGATCACTGTAAATCCAGGAAAAGAGAATAGCTTCCCGTTAGACCATCATATCTATCCCAGATGAAGTGAAGATTGTACAGGTAGAGTCCCTTCTCTTCAGGCAATTTAAAACTGTTGCCTTCTATTTTTTTCCAGCGGTGTTTTCCACCGTGCCATTCCTGGATCCGGATGGTTGGATCGGAACGCTGGTATTTAAAATCAATTTCAACGACTCCACCTGCGGGTACAGGGGATGGTTGTGTAGAGCCTGATATTTGTTCCGGACGTATTTCACCCCTCAGTACGTGCACTGGCTCTCCGTTGACAGTCACAAGGGGGATATGGCTTCGTTTGATCTCCGTTTGGGATTGGGCGAAGTAGCGGGCTCCTTCTTTCATGTTGTCAGTCGTACATGCGGCTAAGAGGAGAATGAAGCTTAGCACACATATTACTTGTCTCATCTTCATCAGTGATTCACTCCATTGGCATTTGAATTCTGGTCTTACCGCTCATACCGGTACGTCTAATTTTGACATCGTAGGTAACATCAATCTTAACCTGCGGAAATTCTCGATCCCAGTTCATTTTTTTCCATAAATCATAATGGTGAGCTTTTAGTTTCAGGCCCAGTTGAAGAGCGTCCACTCCGTATTGTTGCAACTGATGGATCATCTGTTTGGCTTCCTGTTCAAGCTGCCGGGCGATCAGTTTGGAGACAATGTCGATGTTTTTTGGATAATGTAAGTTGTATTGGGTGCTATTTTCAACGATATCCACCTCTAGTCTTACCTTATAGTGGGCCTTGATGGGAGTTTCCTTAGTGAGCAATTTAGTTTTAGTTTTTACACTATGGGGTTCGATTATGAGGTGACGACCATTGTTATTTTTATCCCCAATCAGTATTTGGCCACCAGGGCCCAGGTTAAGAAGGTGCATCAAGCGCCAGGTCGCCTCTTCGTTGATGGAACCCACCATTTTGTCTTTTTTAAATAATGCTAAGCCGTTTAAGGCGATATCGGTTTCACCCGTCTCGGTATAAAAGGTGACCGGATCAAGAATCGGACTGGATAAAGCAATGTAAAAATCACCGATGGAGTAGCCGGGCATTGTCCCGTGACGGCTGCTGTTTTCAAACATGGCGCGCAGATAGTCGGCCGGAATCTGCTCTATACTGGTTTTGATCATAAGACCGTCTGCCGCTTTGTTTTTGGTTATGGCTAGCCACAAAAGGCGGCGGATCTGCTGATCGCGCCGCAGGCTGTCAATAATATCCTGTACACCTTCCCTAGCCACTTCTTCACTGATCAATATTACCCGTACATGGCCTAAAAATAGTTCTTGGTTTAATCGTTTTTGCAAATTAATTAAGGCATGGTGGAAGGAAAAACCTGTGGCACTCATCACTTGAACGGTATCCATACCGCCTTCTCCTCCACCCTCTCCACCGCCACCGCCAACAATTTTGATAGGAATGGGAATTTGAACGGTAACGGTGTATTTATCCTGGGTCCCATCAGCAGTTTCTTCTGTTTTATCAATGGCGATGGCCACAACAGTTACTCGCTCTTCCAATTCTTGCCGGTCCCAACAGCCGGCCAGCATACAAAGGGAGAGGATGATGAGGATGGTGCCCATGAAGTGTCGCCAGCAAGGCATAGGCTTCACCTTTCTTTGTTGGTATCATATTGGTCGTATTGGGCTGAGGGGGGAAGGCCAATCCCCCTCAGGCGAGCCAGTACATATAAGAGGAGAGGGAGTAGGCCGCTAAAAACAAAGGAGACGTAGCCAGTTAACTTGGCCCATTCAAACAGGGAGAACACATTTTGGGGTTGAAGGGCGATCCAGTAGACCAGCGGAGCATAGACCAAGCCATAGATATAGGTGGGGCCGCTGGCCACGATTTTTTTAGTTAAAAAACAGGCGGCATAATAAATATTGGCTGATGTCGTAAAGACGGCGGCCATCCAGATGGCTAGAAAGGCGGATTCGACGCGTTCAAAAATAACCCCTGGAATCTCAATAATTTTAATTAATTCCAAAGTGGGCCACAAAATCTGTTTCAACTCCTCCACACCAAAAGAACCTATGGAAATAAGAACAATGGTAGTGTAAATAAAAACAGGAAACGCAAAGGCAAGCAAATTATAAAAGTGGGTATGTCGGGTAACAACGGTGTAGCCGCCATAAACCATTAGGATCTCATACCCGATGTAGGCAAATGATCCCAGCAAAATGCCTGCGAAAAAATCCTTTAAACTAAAATGGGGCCACAGGGGAAGAATAAACTCCAGTTTAAATTTCTGAACTGAAAAGAAAGTGATGGCAATGAGCGGCAATCCGATGAGGGGCAATATTAATTCATTAACCCGGGCCACCACCTCAATCTCAAAGCAGGTTAAAAAAAAGGCTAAAAAAAGCATGGTGATGATGATCACTTCTAAAGGGGTGTTGGGCAAAACGGAAGAAACCACCACCTCGCCAAAAGAGCGAAGGGTAATGGCCACAGTCAGAATCCAAAATGCTGTTAAACCGATCACAAGGGGGAAAGACAGCAGCTTTCCCAACCAGTTAGGTCCCTTGGATCGTCCCAAGATTTCAGGGGCGTAAGTGGCGATGGTTTTTAAGGGAAAACGGAAACTTAAGCGGATGATGATGTAGAAAAAAAACATGGCGATTAAGCCGCCCAGTAAAGTGACGATCCAGGCCGCTTCATCAACAGCTTCAGCTATGTTGCGGGACATGGTTAATATGCCCACCCCAAGCAACGTACTGGCCGTAATGGATCCTAATTGACGTGGGGTGATCACTTTATCTTCTGGGGCGTTGTCAATCGAACGGCTAGTGTTCTTAGCTGTTTTGATCATTTTGCTTGCCACCTCTTTCATTGGAGGTCCCTTGGCGAAATATATTCTGAAGGTTAAATGGAGTGGGCCTTTTTTTCATGTCATACAGCGGAGCCCGAAAGAGCGTATCTTTTAGATCGGAAAACCGGGAAGGGGTAAAGCCGGCCATGTAAGGGACATGAAATGATTTTAAGGAGCAAAGATGGATGATAATGATGATGGCGAAAAACATAATGCCATATAAACCGAACATGGCCGCAAAGATCATAAGGGGAAAGCGCAACATGCGCACGGCTATCGCCGCACTGTAGTTGGGAATAACAAAAGAACAGATGGTGGTTAGACCAACCACGATCACCATGAGGGGGCTAACCAATCCGGCCCTTACGGCTGCCTCACCAACCACCAAGGCCCCCACGATGCCGATGGTGGGACCTATCAAACCGGGCAGGCGCACGCTGGCTTCGCGCAAAATTTCAACAGCCACTTCCATGACAAAGGCTTCCACAATGGCGGCAAAAGGAACGGTGGCCCGTCCAGCAGCCATGGCCACATGCAGCTTAGTAGGGATCATTTCCGGATGAAAAGAGGCGAAAGCAATATACAGCGATGGTAGCGACAGGGCAAAAATGAAACTGATGAAGCGGACAACGCGCACCAAGCTGCCAATCAGGAAGCGTTCATAATAATCTTCCGGACTGTGATAAAACTGGATAAAGATGGCAGGTACAACGAGAACAAAAGGTGATCCATCCACCAGGATCACCACTTTTCCTTCCAACAGGTGAGAAACCGCTTTATCGGGCCGTTCCGTATACTGTACCTGGGGAAAAGGGGACCAGGGGTGATCTTCAATTAACTGCTCTATGTAACCGCTTTCCAAGATCCCATCAAAAGTGATGTTATTCAATCTGCTTTTTACTTCATTAACCACACTTTTTTCTGCCAACCCCTCAATATACATGATGCCAATATCCGTTTTGGTACGGGTGCCTAGCTTCATAGGCAACAGTTTCAGTTGAGGGTCTCTAATTCGGCGCCGGATGAGCGCGGTGTTAATGCGGATCGTTTCCGTGAAACCATCCCGAGGTCCCCGAATCACCTGTTCATTATTAGGTTCACTAACACCCCGCTGCTCCCAGCCTTTGGTATCAATCACAAAGGCCGTGTTGATTTGATCCAACAATAATACACTATCGCCAACAAGGATCGCTTCAATCACATCGGCTAACGTTTCCGCTTCTTCCACTTCTGCGGCTGTCAAGCCAACCTCTTTAACCCATTCTTTCAACTGCTCAGGATCTGTGGGCAGATGATCTTTAAAACGTGTATCCACATTGGTGGTTAAGGAACGCAAAATGAAATCGTCCACGACAATGGCACTGGCCAATCCGTCGATTAAGACCAGCGCTGCCCGCAGTTCTTCATACCCACCGATCAAAAGAGGTCTGATGACCAAATCGCCGTAATCTTTAAATATATCCTTTAGCATGTTAAGATTGATATCAAGATGGGGGTGTAGTTTGGTCTCTTTGTAAGGCTCCACCTGTTTTTTTTCATATTCTTCAATCATTTTCTTCTTTCTAAGTTCAGAAACGCTGAGGGGCTTCATCCATTTACGTCTCATGATGTTAGCTCCTTACTTTGAATGGCTTATCGCCTTAAATGTGTCCGCAACAAATACCGTGTCAAAGCATAGTGTTTGACGTCTGTCCCTTTTTATGCATAGCAGCTTAAGGAACATTTCTCAGGGGGGAAAAGAGCATGTCCGTTTGGGCCAGCATCATCTTGGCCGGTGGAGAAAGCCGTAGAATGGGCCAATCAAAAGGGCTCCTCCCAGTAAAGGGGGAGCCCTTGTTAAAAAAACTGGTTGGCGTCGTTCAGCCGTTTTCAGAGCATATTATTGTTGTGGCCCGAGAAGAAGAAAAAAAGGAGATCAGACGATCTTTGCCCCAGCTCAACAACCTGGTGGTGATTACGGATGAACCGCGCTTTAAGGGAAAAGGACCGTTGGCCGGCATGCAAGCGGGGATGAGTCTGCGGCTTGCTGACTATTACTTTGTGTGTGCCTGTGATTTGCCCTGCCTTGATCAAAGTTTTATAGCCGGTCTGAAAAGTTGTGTGGCGGAAAACGGAGGTTATGACGCCTACATTCCAGTTGAAGCTGAGCGGTATCAGCCCTTGGCGGCGGTCTATCAACCCATCCAATCTATTATCGAATCCCTTCTGCGGCAGAATGAGCTAAAATGGACCGCCCTTTTAAACCGGTTAAGCACATATTATTTGATTGAGGAAAGGGAGTGGAGAGGATGGAGCGAGGTGTCTAATCCTTTTTTTAATATGAATACGCCTGACGATTACAATAAGATCCGCTCTGGATGTGTATAAATATTTAATTCATCATTGCGGATGAAACCCACAGTCGTCACATTAAGGTCGTTGGCCATCTGTAAGGCAAGGTCCGTGGGGGCTGACTTGGAGAGCAAAATACCCACCCCAATTTTGGATACCTTAAGCAGTACTTCCGAAGAGATGCGGCCGCTGAAGGCAATAATTTTATCGGCGGTGCTAATTCCGTTTATCAATGTATGGCCATACAATTTATCAAGGGCATTATGGCGGCCAATATCGGTACGCATTATTACAAGCTTTTCGGGAGTGCATAGAGCGGCATTGTGAACCCCGCCTGTTGTTTTAAAGGCTGCGCTTTTTTCCTGTAGCCTCTTCATCAGGTCAAAGCAGGTTTGAATGGGAATGGAGGGGGCGGTCCGGATCGTTTTTGCCGTGCGCAGATCGCTGTAAAAGTAGAACGATTGGCGGCTTTTACCGCAACAGGAACCAATGACCCGTTTGGCATAAAAATCTTTAACCTGATGGACTGATCGGTTTAATTCCACATAAGCCAAACCTTGCTTAACATCAATCTCTAACTGGTTGATTTCATGGTAAAAGCGGATCACCCCTTCAGAAGCGAGAAAACCTACCACCATCTCTTTTAAATCGGATGGAGTACAAACCAGGGTGGCAAACTCATCTCCATTAACGTAGATGGTAAGGGGATATTCTGCCGCGATGTGACCAGGTTCACGCTGCACTTGACCGTTACGGTATTTGATCACTTGTTGGACAGATGCTGTGAACTGCATCAAGCCTCAACCTCTTTTCCATGATTGGCTATTCACCATCTTTTTTTCATACAGCACGTGATCATTAAGCGGAGCACATGTGCTGCCATTGTCACATCTCTTTATTACATGTTACTATTATATCAAAACTGTCGTCTTACAGTTGCCATAGTTACTTTTTATCAGAATAATACTAATTGCTTTTAAGTATACTATGTAAGATGGAGCTGATGGCTGATGGGCAAAACCAAGCATACTGGCCCAATTAAGTTGGATAAATCATTTGCGCCGTCTCTGTGGGTAAGCAAGGTGCCTATGGGCTTGGGCAAAATAAAGCCCAAACATGTTCGGGAGACTTTAAAAGCGATTTGGGATAATAAAGATAATCTTCCTTATGCCTACCGGATTCTCACCCAGGGTGTGTGTGACGGCTGTGCCTTGGGGGTGGCTGGTTTGAGGGATCAAACATTAACGGGGCCCCATTTATGTACCACACGTCTCAGTGTGCTTCGTTTAAACACCATGCCGGCCATTGACGATGAGTGGCTGCAAGATGTAGAGAAACTTAGATCACTAAACAGCAGCCAGTTACGCCAGTTGGGGCGCATTCCCTATCCCCTGTCCCTTAAGCCGGGTGAAAATCGATTCACTCGTCTTAGCTGGGATGAAGCCTTGGATCGAATCGCTTCCAAAATCAAAAGCGTTAAACCAAGGCAGCTGGCCTTTTATCTAACCTCTCGGGGTATTACCAATGAGGTGTATTACACGGCCACCAAAGTGGCCCGCTTTTTAGGCACCAACAATATTGATAACGCATCTCGCATATGCCATTCCCCAAGTAAAACGGCATTAAAACGCTCTCTCGGTATTGCGGCTTCAAGTTGCAGTTATAAAGACTGGATTGGAACGGATGTGCTTGTCTTTTGGGGCTCAGTGCCCGCCAACAATCAGCCTGTATCAACCAAATATATGTATGCCGCTAAGAAGAAGGGTACCAAAATTATACTGGTTAACCCTTTTCGTGAACCTTCCATGGAACAGTATTGGATCCCTTCCATTTTAGAAAGCGCTTTGTTTGGCACCAAGCTGGTGGATGATGTGTTCCAAGTGAATATTGGCGGGGATATCGCCTTTATGAACGGGGTAATTAAGCATTGGCTGGAGATGGAGGAGGAAGAAAGGGGTTCAGCCATCGACCTGGAGTTTGTCCACAACCATACCACCGGTTTTGAAGAATTAAAGGCCCATGTGGAAAAACTGGAGTGGCCCCAATTGGAGGAAGCCTCCGGGATATCGAAAGAACGGATGAAAGAGTTTGCTCAGCTTTTGGCTCAGGCCAAATCAGGCGTATTTGTCTGGAGTATGGGGCTGACGCAGCACCGCTTTGGGAGCGACAATGTATCTCAAGTGGCCAATCTAGCCATGCTAAGGGGATTTATTGGTCGGGAACATTGTGGATTGATGCCCATTCGCGGTCACAGCGGGGTGCAAGGGGCAGGAGAAATGGGCGCAGAACCCATGTCATTGCCAGGGGGTGGTCCTCTGGATGAGGACAACATTAACCGGATGGAAGCCATCTGGGGGTTTGAGATTCCGCGTTGGCCCGGTGATATAGTGGGGGTTACTTTGGAAAACGCCCTGTTGGATGATCATGACGAGCGGAAGACGAAAGTGTTTTACACCAGCGGCGGCAACTTTTTAGAAACGATGCCCAACCCCGATTTTGTTAAGCAGTGTTTAGCAGCGATTGAACTGCGCGTTCACCAAGATATCATCTTAAACACCTCTACGTTGGTAGAAGCAAGGGAAGAAGTGATCGTCTTGCCCGCCATGACACGTTTTGAACAACCGGGGGGAGGCACATCCACCAGCACCGAGCGCATGGTTTATTTTAGCCCGGAAATTAAGGGTCCCCGAATCGGAGAGGCTCGGCCTGAATGGCAAATTTTTTGTGATGTTGCTGCCCGCGTTTACCCAGAAAAAGCCCATCTGATCCAATTTGAGGATGCTCAAGCTATACGGGAAGAGATTGCCAAGGCCAATCCCAATTATGACGGTATTCAACATCTCAAAAAGCAGGGCGACGTCTTTCAATGGGGAGGAGCCTGGTTGTGTGAAGGGGGGGTATGCCCAACGCCGGATGGAAAAGGAAGGCTGATTCCCATCCAGCTGCCTGATGTGTCCAAACAGGATGAACAGTTTTATGTCACCACGCGCCGGGGCAAGCAGTTTAACTCTATGATTTACAGTGACTATGATCCTGCCACCGGTGCATCCCGCTACGATGTTTTTATCAATCCTGAAGATGCTCGCCGCTTGAATATTAATGATGGGGATCCCGTTGTCCTGCATAATGAGGTGGGAACCTTTAGGGGACGGGCCAAGTTGGCGGATGTTCGGGCCGGCAATCTTGAAGTGTTTTGGCCGGAGGGTAATGTGCTGATCGAGATGGGCAATTATGAGCCTGAAGCGGGTGTTCCTGAATATAACGTGTTGGTCACATTGGAAAAAGCAGAAGTGTATGATGCCCAAAAAGATCGTCACTATATGGAACGGGAGTAAACACCCACGGGAAAGGAATCGATTATGGTAAACACAATCCCTGTGTTGCAGCTTGTGGGTTATAAAAGAAGTGGTAAGACCACTCTGCTCACCCGGTTGGTCCACTATTTTACGCATCAACGTGGCTTCACTATTTTTACCATTAAGCACCACAACGGCCCTTTTCAGTTTGATCGGGAGGGAAGCGATAGCCTGGCCCATCGCCAGGCTGGTGCTAAAGCCACACTGCTACAGTCCCCGACCGGATTGGCGCTGAGCATGGCCCACAATAGTGAACAACCACTAGAAGAATTGATTAACTGGGTCTCAGCCTTAGAACCCTTTGATCTTATCTTGGTGGAAGGGTATAAATTTGAACCTTATCCGAAACTGGTGCTTATACGACATATGGATCAGTTAGCCTTGCTCAATCAGCTGTCCGGGGTGAGGGGGGTTGTTTTTCACAGTAGGGCCGACCATCAAGCCTACGTTGAGGGCAATTTAGGCCCATATCCTGCGTTTTTATTTGATCAGCCGACGCCACTGTTTCATTGGATTGAAAAGTGGGTACGGCAAGCCTAAACATGGAGAAGGAGATCAATAAACCCAGGCCACACAGCCTGGGTTTTTTTATCTTTGTAACAGGGCGTTCATTTTTTCTTGACGGTGAAGCCGCTCTTCTTCTGACGCAAGATCATATTTTTTTAAGAGGTGAAATGTTTCATTCAGCACGTTTTGCTCCAAATTTTGCTCTAAAAATGCACACAGGTTATGGTATAACTCTTCGGGAAGATAAGGGGCTTGCTCTTTCAGTTTTTTACGCACTTCATCAACGGAATGGTTAAGTCGACATTCGCCCATTGTGAAGCCTCCGTTCTTTAAGTTATCTAATTAAACACAATATTAATATAAAATTGGCGAGTTGTAAAATACAGTCCATTCCGTTTGAATAAAGTTAAAAAATAAGCTATCCATCCTGTCCTTTGCCATCATCGGATGTAGAAGGTTTTTTTCCTTCAAGATCATTTAATTGAATGGCTTCCCCTTGCTCCTGGTTGGAATCCTCTTCCAGCATCGATTTAACCAGCTGTTCATCCAGCTCTCCCGACAGACCAATATTTAAGGTACCGCTTAACTCCCGAACAACCAGCTCTTGAATTTTATAATTAAGGTTTTCAATATGAATGGGTTTCAATTGCTCCAGCCGTTTTCTCAGCTCTTCATATTCTTTCTCCAGATTAAGCAGCCGTTCTTCTAACCAGTGCAGGTAGTCTGGAGGTAACCAATACATAAATACCACCCCATTTATTACTGCCCAATTAGGCTTAAGGCAAACAAACAAATTTAGAGTTAGCTCCACGTATGTACAATCCCGTTTAAGATTAAGGCATACGATATATGACATTGAAGTGTTAAAAGTGGGGAGGCAACGTTACCATGCATCATTTATATCGTGTCTGTTGTTCTTGTTTGGGTAAAACCGTAAGGGTACAAACCAGAGAGAGACGTATCTTTGCCGGACGTGTAGTGCGGGTGACACCTGAGCATCTGTATTTGATGCCAGTTGCCCGTCCTGTACAAAAGACAGGGAAAGATTTTACCGCCCAACCTGCCTTGGGAAAAACGGGTGAAGGCAGAGCGACTAGTATATTTTTCATTGGGCCGTATATCATTCCTTTAGCCGCCATTATTGGGCTCACCATCGTAGGGACAGCTCCCTTTTGGGGAGGATTTGGCTATGGTCCGTTTGGCTATCCTTATGGTTACTGATAAGAGTTACCCTCAGCAGTCTAATCCAAAGCAGTAAAGAAGGGGCGATTAAACAGCTTGATGCTGCTCCATTCATCCTCCTCTCGATCTGTTTCGGGGTAAATGGAAATCAACAGTCCTTCCTTTTTAAATAAAGTAGGCGCTCCGCACTGGGCACAAAAAGCAGCATGCGGGGGGTTGGTTGTATTGCAGGGGTCTCCCAAGAGGCCCCCATCATTGGTACATTTGTTCTTCAGGGGCGCTCCGCAGCGAATGCAGTATTTATCTTTTTCATCTGGCTGATGGCCGCAGCGTACGCAAGGGTGGGTGGCCATGATCGTCTTCCTCCTTTGCACACCGTTTTCCTCCGCCTTCATATGATAGGATATGAAGCTGCCTGGTGGAGGGTGCTGGATATGATCATCGACGGTTTAGATTTAAAAGAATGGCAAAAGTATGCGGAACAAATCTTAGGCAAAGATTATTTTCGAAGCTTTTTCTCAGGTCAACAGATGGCCAGCTTCACAACGGAACCCCAGCATAATCTTTTTTATAACTCTTCCGAGATTATTGTTCTGGTAAATCTCCCCTATGTTTTTGACCTGTCACAGATCCAGGTTTATGTTAAAGAACAGGAAGTGGTCATCAAAGGAAAAATTGATCTGGGTTATGAGCATATGCAATGTATTGAAAGGCACATCTTTTCAGGTGAATTTGATAAAAAGATCTTACTGCCTTGTGCCGTCAACACCAAAAAGGTAAACGCCCAATACCAACGGGGAATTCTTACCATTCAGCTTTTTCCCAAATTAAAACAAGAGGGATCATCCATCAGAGTGAAAGAAAGATGAGGGATGATCCCTCTTTTTTCAATCGGTACGGGAAATGTCTACATCTGGTCCAATGTGAGGTAGGCCTAGTGGCGGAATCGTTTCTCCACCAGGAACCCCAGGAGAGACATCAGGGACGATTCCATCTGGGGAGTCAGTCTTTTCTTGATCTTGATATGAAGTGATGGATGCTTTGTTTTTACAAATAATGGTTTTACCAATGTTAAGGGAACCAATGTTGGTAATGGCGTTAATATTAATATTGGTAATGGTGATATTCATCCTTTCTCCTCCTGTAAATAGGACATAGAGGATGATCGATTTACAATTGTTTTGAAGGTTGATCAACCATATCGGGATCGCCAACTATATTTTTGTCAAAATAGGTAATCGGTCGAATGACAGAATCACCGATGACGGTTTGACCGCCTACCGATTTAGAGTTGGCCATGTGCCCCTTATGAATCACATTGCCAAAATTGACGGAGCCGTTACTAGAGATGTTGTTTATTTTCATATTGAAAATATTGTTAACAGGTGTCACTGGAATCACCTATATCACCTATTTCCAATCGTTATTGTACAGTGTATGCATGGGCTGGGTAGATGACATTGATTCTATTTATTTTATGGATGACCGATAAATCGGTGAGAAGATACTCAAAATAAATAAAAAAAGTCTTGTTTTTTTGTCCCTTATTGACTACAATATAGTCATAAAGCCGATTTATTTACTTGGATAAGGAGGAATTAAAAATGTCTGAGCAAGCCCTTGAAACTGTACAATCATTGCCCAGTTTGCCCCGTATTGGAGATCCAGCACCTCAATTTGAAGCTGTGACCACCCATGGTCCCATTAAGCTGGAAGATTACAAGGGTTCTTGGTTGGTCCTTTTTTCACATCCCGCTGATTTTACGCCGGTGTGCACAACTGAGTTTATCGCCTTTCAGGAAATTTATCCCAAATTAAAAGAATTGAATACGGAGCTGTTAGGGCTTAGTGTGGATAGTTTGCCGGCCCACATCGCTTGGCTGAGAAATATTGAAGAAAAAGCAGGCGTTAAGATTGAATTTCCAGTTATTGCCGACTTAAGTCGTGAAGTGGCTATGAAATACGGCATGATCCATCCCAATGAAAGCTCCACGGAGACTAATAGGGCTGTATTTGTGATCGACGATAAGCAAATCATTAAAGCCATTATCTATTATCCATTAACCACGGGCCGTAACATGGACGAGATCGTACGCCTCGTGGAAGCTTTGCAAACCACTGCCAAACACCAAGTTTCCACACCGGCCAACTGGAGAAAAGGGGATAAAGTGATTATACCTCCTCCTCAAACTCAGCAAGCGGCCGAAGAACGGGTGAAAGATCCCAACTTGGAAGTGACCGATTGGTATCTTTGCAAAAAAGAACTATAACTAGGAGAGATTTGAATGGCTTGCATAAAGCCTGAAACGTTTTTAACCGAAGAAGAGATTAAAGCTTATTTACAGGTGTTGGCTGATCAACCCCTTGGGGATATTGAACTGTCTAAACAGATCAAACATCCTCTGTTTAAGGTGCGCAGCACCTTGAGGGAGCTGGAACGGCTAGAGTATATCACCCAAAAGGCGGATCAATACGGGTTGACCGAAAAGGGTAACAAGGTATTAAAGGAAGGTTTTGATGCTCAATAAAGGAATGATGCAGGCGTTTGGCTTTAATAGATTGATAAACACCGCGCTATTGTAGCGCGGCTTTTTTTTGCTCTTTTATCCCAGATGCAGAGTATGAACAAATGGTGGCAATGGGATGGAAGTCTTTGTCAATTTAAGACAGACGCTCTATAATAGAAGTAACAAAAACAACTAATTGCTGGAAAAAAGTAAGTCTGGTCGTAGTGCTTTGGTTGGATTTATCACCCTTGTGGTGGGAAGGAGGGAAACAGATGGAATATATTGCCCGGGGTAAATCCGTGGAGGAAGCCGTGTTAAACGGGCTTAAGGAACAAGGTTGGCAACGGGATGAAGTTAAGGTGGAAGTGTTGGATGCCGGTAAACAAGGGCTGTTTCGCCGGCGGGAGGCAGTGGTCAAGCTTGTTAAACTCAAAGGTGAGACCGCTCAACGAAATGAGGACCTAAATCGACTGGTAGAGGAAAAGGATGGCATCCTGCACGTCAATGACCAGCTCTTTGAGCGCCAAGTGATGGTTTATCCTCCTCGCAAAGCCATTATCAAGATTAACGACTTAGAAGTGACCAAACGAACCATCCTGATGCCTGGCGATGTGATCACCATCTCTGGCGTTTATCAGGGAAACTTGGATGAGTGGATTGCCTTAAGCGTGACTGCAGACGGTCTTAAAGCCTCCATTCAGCTGATTGAATCGATGGCCTACCACCTATCGTGGAAGGTAAGGGAACTTGAGGAAAGAGTTGAAATTATCTTTCAAGAAGATTTACACAATAAGCTCCCTTTTACAAGTGAAGACGTATTGAACTGGTTAAAGGAAAAAGGAATTGTGTATGGCGTTGATCAGCAGGCTATTATCAATTGGGTGCAGGAAGGTTTTAAAACATTATCACCCGTTGTGGTGGCCGCAGGAACACCCAAAATTGATGGTCAGCCCACCCAGTTTATCCCTTTATACCAAACAGGTGAAACGGCTGCCACAGTGGCTGACGATGAAACGAAAGTGAACTGGTTTGGATTAAAACACGTAGAAAGCGTTTTGGCCGGTCAACCCATCCTGCAAATTGTTCCCCCAACGCCAGGTAAGGATGGGCAAAATGTGTACGGCCAGGTGATCAAAGCGGAGCAAGGCCGTGAGATTGCTTTGCACCTGGGGCAGGGTGTGGAGTACAGTCCTGATGGAAGCCAAGTGATCGCCACTATGGATGGCCGTCCTGAATTTGCTTCCGGAATTGTTAGCATTCAACCGGTGTACATGATTAATGGTGATTTAACCTTAGAAACAGGGAGCATACATTTTCATGGCGATGTGGTGGTTTCAGGAGATGTCCATGAAGGATTGGCCATTGAAGCGATCGGTAATGTAGAGGTTAAAGGAACAGTGACACAGGCCAATATCATGGCAGGGAAAAATATCTCCATTGCCAAAAGTGTGATTTCCAGTCAAATAACGGCCGGGGGATTAGGTTCCATATACGCAAGATTACGGGAGAAACTAAACATTGTGATAAAGCAGCTCAATATTCTTATTTCCGGTTACCATCAGCTAAGCAAGCTACCTGCTTTTAATAAAGAGCGTGCACATGCCGGGCCCGGTCAGGTGATTAAATTGCTGCTGGAAACAAAACTGCACGATTTCGAACAGCATGTGGCTAGCCTGGAGCGGGAATATTATGAATCGGGACGAAAAGAGGCTGCATTTGTGGACTGGCTCAGGCAGGTTAAGCAAAAATTGACCGGGTTAGGTCCCTTGACGATTAGAAAATTGGATGAGGTCGAAGAGTTGGAGGCCGTTGCCAAGAAATTAGTCAAAGAATGGGAACAGTACAACGATGAAGAGTGCCATATTGAAGCGGGCTACATTCATAATTCAACGGTGAGGGCGAGTGGCAATATCTACGTAAGAGGGACAGGGGTGTACAGTTCAACACTGAGGGCCAATCACGCCATCTATGTGGAAGGAAACCCGGGAGTGGTTCGGGGTGGCGTCCTCGAAGCAGGTAAGCTGATTAAAGTGAAGGAGTTAGGGGTCTCCAGCGGGGTAAAAGGGCAGGTGGAGGTTAAGGATGAAGAGGGAAAAATAATGGCTGATCGCCTGCACCCCGGTATTACGCTGATTATTAACGGTCTCCATTATGAACATCAGAAATATGCTCGTCATGTTCAAGCACAATATGATGCCGAGCAACATCGCATCAGCGTGAGGGGGATGATGTAAGAAAAATCTCTTTCCTTAAGGTGGGCATGATATAATGATAGGCATATACTGATACAAATCTGCCTTAAGGAGAGTTTTGGATGCTAGGAAAACGTCAGTTAGGGATTATTTATGGGGGAAGATCGAGTGAGCACGAAGTTTCATTGCGCACCGCCTTTTCCATCTTACAAGCGATCGATTATGAGCGCTGGACGGTGCTTCCCCTGTACATTGATGTGGATGGCAACTGGATTCAAGGAGAGCAGTTTACCTCATCTCCCGCTGATTTGAACCAAATTCGGTTAACGAACGCATCTCAGCCCAACTTGTTTAATTTAAAGGAAATAGTGGATATTGTGTTTCCAGTTATCCATGGCCCATATGGAGAAGATGGCACCTTGCAAGGCTTGTTGGAAATGATTGATGTGCCTTATGTGGGCTCTGGTGTGCTGGCTTCCAGTATAGGCATGGATAAAGTGAAAATGAAACAAATTTTTTCTCTGCATCAACTTCCTCAGGTTGATTATGTCTTCTTTTCTCGCAGACAAATTAATCAGGATATTGAGCAGGTGTGTACCACATGCGAAGCCAAACTGAACTATCCTCTGTTTGTAAAGCCAGCCAATCTTGGATCCAGCGTTGGTATCAATAAAGCAAAAAATAGGGAAGAGCTACGAAGGGCTTTGCTTGAGGCCGCCCGTTTTGATCAAAAAGTGATTGTGGAAGCGTTTGCCGATGGTCGGGAAGTGGAAATTGGGGTTTTAGGCAATCATGCCGACAATCTGATGACATCGGTCGTGGGAGAAGTGGTGAGTCGCGCTGAATTTTATGACTACACCTCTAAATATCAAGATGGGGGGGCCGAACTGTTTATTCCGGCCAAAATTCCTGACGAAGTGGCCAGCAAGATGGCCCGGCTGGCGAAGGAAGCCTTTTTAGCTCTGGAGTGTAGCGGTTTGGCCAGAGTTGATTTTTTCTGGTGTGAGAAGGATAATCGTCTACTTTTAAACGAGATTAATACAATGCCCGGTTTTACCCCCTATAGCATGTATCCTATGCTGTTTAAAGAGGCAGGAATCAATTATGGGGACTTGATTGAAAGATTGATCGATCTAGGGTTGGAGCGGTATCATGATAAAAAGCAGAATAAAGTGGTTGTGACTAAACTGGATTAAGGATATAATATAAAACCGGTTTTTCTATTTTGATAGAAAAACCGGTTTTTGGTTTGCTCTCTTAAAC
>CALFAC010000064.1 GCA_937927935.1 uncultured Bacillaceae bacterium | reverse complement strand
GTCTTGTCATCAATCATGGTAATGGTGATGGTAACTACCTCAGTGTCGGAAGGCTCAACAGGCAAGCCATTATAGTTGGCATGGGGATCTCCCCGCTCACCTTTGATGGGCGCCAAGTTGATCAGCTTATTATTTGGAGCGGTATAAAAGTCGCTCTCAACCAGGTAGTCACCCATAGAATTGATAAAGGCGTCAGTATAGTTGCGAGTCACCAAATGCCATAAGGTCATCCCATGCTCCTCACTAATAATGTAGAAGGGCGGATGTTCTGTTACATCGCCTTCACCGGTGCCCTGGTCTACCCGAAACACAGTCACCTGAAACTGCTTCAAAAAGTCCTCCCAGGTAACGCCTTCTTGACCTTTAAAGCTTTCGGCTATCGCTTCCCGGTCAAAGTGAAGCAGAACATGCTGAATGGCAAGGGTGCCAACATTTTTCAACTTAAAAGTACGGGTCATGGAGTCACCAGGTTTGAGATTGCTCAAGTCAAAATTGCCATGCACCTGTTGCCCATCCACTTCATCCCCAAGCTCCACTTCAAGATCTAGGGTACCGGTGGCAAAGCGGTTGTCAAAAGCTTCAACATCGTTAAATGCTGCCAGCGTCCCCCCTCCGATCAAGGCCAGAGCAAGGGCACCTGACAGAGCCCCCATAGCCACTTTCCTTTTTACACTCATCCATTTCTCCTCCTTAGATTTTTGATTATTAATGGTGCTACTATTTTGACTCCCTATGTGGTGACATAGGGAGGATGAAACCACCATTTTTCTTTCAAACCAATTTACTCTTCTATTTTCAGTCAACTCTAATCGAGTGAACCAACGGTGTTTCCTCTTCTTGCTTTCCCGGTTGAGAGGCAGAAGTAATAGATGCATCCTTATGTTGCCTTAGTTCTTTGCTGGCCTGATAGATAAGATGAATCGAATAAACGAGCAAAATGATACCGGGTACAACAAGAAGCAAGATGAGTCCCACCTGGGTATTGACATACTTAGCGACGTATCCCATATAAGGAACGGTAATTCCCGTATATTTAGCCAAGACATTATCCGCTAAAGCCAGCGTCATATCTGGATTTTCGTTATTATCTCCCTTGGTGCGGTACAGCACCTCATCTCCGGATTGAATCACTTCAACAATGCGGTGGGTTACAATTCGATCAAACGATTGATAGAAAGTAATCACATCTCCCACCTGGAGCGCTGATGGGTCCTCAACCTCTGTTACCAAAATGACGGACCCCGTTTTAATCGCCGGCTCCATCGATCCGGAATGAACGGTGACCAACTGATAGCCAAACAGTTTGGCTTCTCCCGTGGTATGGGTGATAATCACCATGCATAGCAAAGACACCAAAGAGATGAACAACACGATCGAAATCGTAACACTTAACGCTTTTGCCAAAATTTTAAAGATTGATTTCATTGTTGATCCCCCGATTGTTGTTGATCCCCCAGCTGTTCCCAAGATGCCTCTTCCTCATCATGATGTTTCTCAGAATGGTGTTCTTCAGACCCGTTTGTATTCCCCTCTGTTGTATTCAGCTGGACATTGGTGTTATCAACCGGATCATCTTCTGGCGTCATCTCAGGTTGGGGCGCGCTATCCGACTCTTGACCCGTCTCATCCTCTTCTTCACTCGGCTGGGCATCAACATCACTCGAATCAGGCGGTGCAGTCCCCTCTTCCTCGTCGGTTACTGCTTGTTCTTCATTCTCCTGGGCAGGGTTACCCTGATCCTCCCCCTTTTCATCCTCGATGGCCGTATCTTCATTGGCCGTATCTTCATTCAATTCATCTTCACTCTTTTCTTCTTCCTCACCATCAGGTGCTAACGCCTCTTCTTCTTTCTTCATCATCTCTTCAAGGAGTTGTAACAGTTCCTCATCCAGGGGAAACTCTGCCGCCGTCTGCACCCTATACAAATATTCCTCCGTATCATTAAGCAAAGCACTGGTTGGAGTTGACACTGATCCAATTAAGTATACGATCATAAACAGAGCCAAAAGATGAACATAGAGATAAATGAAGTACCGCTTCACCTTCTTCTGCCGTGAATACTTTTTCATCCGTGAGTATCCCAATGATCTCACTCCCCTCCTATAAGCTATCCCCCCTACCATCATATACAACGGACTAATGATATAACGAACTATATTGTTCGTTATAATGAACATCTAGGGTCAATTATACCGAAACCCTATAGGGAATAAAACAGCCAAAAATAAACGAAAAGAGCCATTTTGTATTAAAAACTTTAATTTTCTCTTATTTTCTCTAAATTACTCATTATACCTTAATATTTTGATTCAAATAAAAACACCCCATCAAAATGGGGCGTAGTAATAGCTTGATTTTGTGCATATTTTGCTAAGCTACAAAAACTACAAATTAAGGCGTATGCAATTTTAAAGCAAATTTTTCACCCTAAAAAGAGGGCACCATAAAGCAAGGCGCCGCCAATGACATAGGCGGGATGAACGTTCCACTTTTCCATCAGCAGCACGCTGGCTCCTCCTAGAATCGCTGTATGGAAAACACCACTGGTTTGCCAGCTGTCAAACAAAAACTCCCCGGCTAAAACACCGAGCAAAACAGCAATGGTGGGCCGGATTAAACTGGTCATCCGCTTAACCTTGGGTGAATTTTTAAAGCGGTATAATACCTGCAACAAAAGAATCATGGCCAGCACTGTGGGGGCCACGGTGGCAAACAGGGCGATAAACGCCCCTGGGATGCCTCCCACTTCGTAACCTATATAACCGGCCATCTTGGTGGCAATAGGCCCTGGTAATGCATTACCTAAAGCCAGTATTTCTCCAAATTGATCTAAGGTCAGCCAACCGTAACGGTGAACCACCTCATTTTGGATAAGCGGAATGGAGGCCGGACCACCGCCGTAGCCCACTATACCAGGTATAAAAAAAGCCAGGAAGATTTGCCAGTATAACATCACGCTGTTACCCCTCCTATGCATGCTGGGGATCTTGCTCATCGTGATCGCCGGGATTTTTTTCTTTTTTTAACAGGGCATACAAGAGCAAAATGGCAATCAATAGAGCGGGGTGCATGTGTAAAAATTGATAGGCGATTAAGCTAAGCACCCCTAATATTAACGTAGACGTCCAGCCCAATCTGCGGCCAGACTGTTTTAGAAAAGAATAGGTTAAGGTTAGCAGCATGACACCCACCACTGGTGTAACGGCTTTCGTCATCCCTTGTACCACGGGAGCATCCCGAAAGGCCACTAAGGTGCCGATCAGGGTGATCATGAGGAGCACCGTGGGCAACACCGTGGCTGCCAGGGCATTCACAAGACCAATTACTCCGCCCACCTTATAGCCGATATATCCCGCCATTTTAGTGGCAATGGGGCCGGGTAGGGCATTGCCCAAAGCCAAAATGTCACTAAACTCTTCATCGTTCATCCATCCGTAACGCTCAACCACTTCCTTATGTACCAGGGGAATGGCGGAGGGGCCTCCGCCATAACCCAACATTCCAGCCCTAAAAAAGCCGATAAAAAGGTCCCGCTGTAATCTCCAGTCCATTTCGCTCACTCCTCTACGCGCTCGTAGCGCTGTTTCATCCACTCCACAATGCCCAGCTGCTGAGCTGAACGGATATTTTCCACGTCCTCGATTCCGATTAGGCGCCCTCCTTTGAGTAACAGTACCGTATCGAGGACATGTTCAACCTCTTTAATCTCATGGGTGGTGATCACCACCGTCTGTTTCTCCAAATCAACGAAGGAGATTAAACCCTTTACAATGGATTCCCTCACCATGGGGTCCAGGCCGGATAAGGGTTCATCCATCAATATGACCGGTACGTTTCGAGCCAAGGTACAGACAATTTTCACCCGCCCCCGGTTCCCCTTGGACAAATGTTTCACTTTGACTTCCCGCTTCAAATCCATAAACTTTAAAATCGCTTCCGCTTTTTCAGCGTCAAAGTCGGCAAACTGACTTTTATAAAAATCGATCGTCTCTCCCACTGTGAAAAAGGGATAATAGGCATCCAGTTCTGATAAATAGCTTACCATGCGACAAATTCGACGGTCCACTGGCTGGCCTGCGATGGTGACCGTCCCTCTAGTCGGTTTGATCAGCCCAGCCATCAGCTTTAAAGTGGTTGATTTTCCGCTGCCGTTCTCCCCCACGATGCCCACCACTTTTCCTTGGGGCAAGGAAAATGAGAGATCATCCACGGCCAAATGCGTTAAGTAGCGTTTGGACACATGGTGAAACTGAATCATTCCTTGTCTCCCCCTTTCTTCCTCCTTAGGTATCGGTTGAGCCCCTCCATCATTTCTTCGGCGCTATAGCCCATCTCACTCATCTCCCGAACAAAGGATTCAATGCGGGATTCTTTCATCATTTCCCGCAATTTTTCCAGCACCTGTTTATTTTCTGTCACAAAGGTTCCCTGCCCTCTCCGGGTTTCCACGATGCCCATCAATTCCAGCTCCCGGTAAGTCCGCTGCACGGTGTTGGGGTTGATCCCCACCTGGATAGCCATCTCTCGCACTGATGGCAGTTTATCCCCAGGCTTTAAATCCTGACGTACGATTTGCCGGTTGATCCGTTCCACCAACTGAATATAGATGGGGGTCAGATTATGAAAGGCCTCACCCATGGGCTACACCTCAATCTTACGGTCTAGTAACCAGCCGGATAGCAGAAATACGGCGCTGGCCACCACCAGATCATAAACGACGCTTCCTATATAAAAGCTTCCTATTTCTCTCATTTCCATCGTGAAGCCATCTTCAGCAAAGTTGAACATAAAGCGGACAAAATCCAGATCGATAGCCCCCCACTCCGTGACGGCCCGATAAAATGCAGTAGATTCCCAGTAACTAAACAGCCATAGCCCAACCATCACCAAAACAATCATCGCCAGCCAACGCAACTTTCCCAGGTAAGGGACCAACAGGCGGCTGATGGCCCACAATAAGACGCCCCATAACGTTAAATAAAGGGATGCAGCCACTACAAAAAACAGGGTGACCAGAAGAAAGAGCGTCCATTGGTCGCTGCTCACGGCTAAGGAAGAAATATGATCCCTGTTCCAATAAAAAGTTAAAGCTGGAATCAGAAGAGAGAGGGCCATTGTTATCAGGCCGCTCATATACTTGGCGGAAAGTAGGGCGTAGCCGCTTAAGGGATTGTGCAGCCAGAGATGCATCTTGCCCTGTTCCCCGCTTATGCTGACAGCTACATACAAGGGCAGATAAAAAAGATGGCCGATGATGGCCGCTATGGCTGCGGCCACCAAGATGGCCGGCTCGCTATACTTATGGGCCATATACCCGGCCAGGCCCACTGTGGACACACCCAGAAAAAAAGGGACCAAAAAACCGATCAAACCTAAGCGCAGCTCTTTTTTTAATAGGCCTCCCCATGCGCTCATCAAATAACCTCCCTGCAGACAATGTAATAGCGTTATAGTGTACTAATATTATAGTGCACTAAGGTTTGGTCTGTCAAAATAAAATAAGGATGTCCCTCACCTAACGCTTTTAGGGGACATCCTTTTTATAATTTTTAATGATATAGATAACGAGCTGGTCCTATTCCGATCAGCTGTTCCACCATGAAAGCCAGCTGATTGTTAAGCTCGAATCCATTTCCAGATTTCTTTTGGCGTGGCGTTTTTGCCGTACAGCAGAATGCCCGTTTTAAAGATTTTGCCAGCCAGTTTCATCATAATCACAATGCTGATCACCAGAATGGCCAAGGCGATGATGATCTCCACCCAGGGCCACTCTTCCAACAAGGAAAGACGTAACAGTAACACGCCCGGTGAAGAGAAGGGAATAAAGCTTCCAATCTTAGCAATCAATCCGCTGGGATCATTGATAATGGGACCGATAAAGATAAAGGGTAGGAAAGGCAACATAAAGACCAGCCCCTGAAAGTTCCCTGAGGTGGTGACATCGGCCATGGTGGCCCCCACCCCCACAAACAGGGCGGCAAAAAGAAAGTACCCCAAAACGGCGATCAACAGAAACAGGATCAGTTCTGGGACGAATAGGTATTGGAGAATGTTCGCATCCAGCTTCCATAAGGCTATGCCAAGGGCAAAGCCTAAGAAAACGACAGCTTGCACCATCCCCAGCAAGAAGTAACCGATAATTTTGCCCTGCATCAGTTCCCCTGGTGTGATGGAGGATAAAATGATTTCCGCCACTTTATCCTTTTTCTCCTGGGAGGCGCTTTGAAAGATGTACATGCCGGAAAAAACGATGGACAGCAAAACAATGCCGGCCGCAATCCCTGACACAGCCCGCTCCAATATGGAATCGACGAGCGAATCATCTAACTCAGTTGCCTTTTCTCCTTCTTCAACCAATTGATCGGCGCTGGTTTCCTGAAATTGTATGCCGGCCGAAATGAGGGCCAGCTCCTCATCGGAAAGGCCCAACTGCTTCATTTGCCATGCTTTCAATGGAGCTTCCAGCACCTGCACCTGACTCATAAAGTGGGGGCTGATGGATTCACTGGTATAGACGGGAATAATGCTATCTTCCAATGCGCGCTGATCCACAAAGAGATAAGCGGTATGTTCACTGTACTGCACTTCCTCTCGAACCGCTTCTTCATCAAGATCGGTGAGATGAACTTCCCAGTTGAGCTGATGCTGCTCCACCGTTTCCGCTAGTGTGTCATACAGCCCCAACTGGTCATGGATAAAGACGCGGGTGGTTTCACCTTCACTCTCGGCGGAATCATCAAACAAGCTGCCAAAAAACATGAAGGCGAGAAAAATAATTGGGGTCAAAAATAAGCCGATCAGAAATGATTTGTTTTTGATGTTGCGCCTAAATTCCCACTTGGCCACTTTTAAGGCATTACGCATGGACGACACCTTCTTCCGCTAACTGATTTCGATCGGTGGCAATGTCGATAAAGATTTCATGAAGGGAGATGCGGTCAATGGTCAGCTCTTCAATCACTAGGTCATCTGGCAGCTGTTTGAGCCACAAGGCCGGCTGCACCGTTTTAGAGAGATAGAGGACAACGGCCCCCTCCTCTTCTTCCACCCGCTCCACATCAGGCAAACGTTCCAACCGAGCAGAGTGATAGGTGCCTCGAATGGTGCATTTAAAATTGGCGTATTGCCGCTTCACCTCATTCATGGGCCCATAGATCACTTTCCGGCCGCGATGAATCATAAACAGTCGGTCGGCCAATTCTTCCACCAAATTCATCTGATGGGAAGATAACAGAATGGCTGTCCCTTTTTGGGCCAAACTGCGGATCTCTTCTTTAAAGATTTCCTGGCTGACGGGATCAAGGCCTGAGAAGGGTTCGTCCAAAATAAGCAGTTCCGGCTCATGGATCACAGAGGCAATAAATTGCACTTTTTGGCCCATCCCCTTGGACAATTCCTCCACCGAGGCATTTTCCTTTCCTTCCAACCCAAACTTCTGCAAATAATGAAGAGCGCGCTGCTTGGCTTTATCTAAAGGATAGTCTTTTAATTCGGCCAAATAAAGGAGAATGTCCATCACCTTAACATTTTTATACAAGCCTCGCTCTTCCGGCAGATAGCCGATTTTATGGCGGGGAATCTCTTTTTGGTTGTTAAACGTAACGGTTCCTTCATCCGGGTAGATGATCCCCATAATGTTGCGAATGGTGGTGGATTTTCCTGCCCCATTGGGGCCTAAAATGGCCATGATCTCGCCCTTATACACTTCGAAGGAGATGTCATGGAGCACCTGCTTATCTTTAAACCATTTGTTTAAACCTTCCACCTTCAACACAGTTTGTTGCACTTAAAAACTCCTCTCTTCTTTGATTTAACTCATGATTTCAATCATATTGGGGTACCGGACGGATAATGCATCTGATTGTTCACTTTGAGTATTATTTTTTTAATCTCTCTCTTTCCTTTGCCGTAAATGGTGCGTTTCCTGGGCTAAAACATGGATCGACCGTTCCAGATAGTCAAGGAAAAGGGCAAGCTCTTCGGGGCTGTAGCGGTCATGCAGGCGATCCATGGCTTCACTGAGGGGAGCAAAAACTTCCCAGACGGGATGAAGACGCTCGTAGACAGGTTCCACAATCACGAGGCGAAGATCTGATTGATCTTTCCGGCGACGGACAAACCCTGCCTTCTCCAGCCGGTTAATCACACTGGTGATGGCCCCTGTGGTCAGGCCCATCCATTCGGCCAATTGGCCGGCTGTGGCTTTTCCTGAACTGAGCAGAAGGTCCAAGCATTTATGATCGGTAATGTTTAAACCAAGGCGATTGGCCACAGCCTGATGAAAAATGATGGTTTGGGTGGACAAACGTTTGGACGCTTCCAGCAGCCGCTTTTTCAGCTCTTGTTGCCTCTCATCATTGCCCATGCTATATCCCCCGGTCCTTTCAATTTGTTCCCCATTATAGCACAGATTTTTTCGTCCGAAAGAAGGAGATTTAGACCAGCTGACAACTTTTTAATCCATCTCCAGACGGAGCAAATTTGAGCCTCCGGACGGTTTGATCCCTGCCGTAACAAGCGTATGATGAAAAAAGCGAAACCGGCGCAACCTATTATCTTAATAATTAAGATATCTTGCTGACAGACTTATTCCCCAAAATTAAAGGAGGTTATGAAAAGATGAGCCGTAAAACAGCTCTGATTATTGGCTGCGGGATTGCCGGACCGGCTGCAGCCCTCTTTCTGAAACGGGCCGGTTTTGAGCCCATTGTTTTCGAAGCGCTGCCGGAGCCGGATGATTATACGGGCCTGTTTCTTAATATGGCCCGCAATGGTTTGAAAATCTTAGACCAATTGAAAGTGGGAGAGGCGATCCGTCAGGAAGGCATCGCCATGCACAGGATGCGTTTCCAAAGCGGATATGGAAAATGGCTGGGAGAGGTGGGCCAGCTTGAAGGCGAACCTCAGGGCTACACCGTCAAAAGGGGCTTTCTGCATAAAGTGCTTCGGGAAGCGGCCGAAGGACAGGGCATTCCGGTCCATTTTGGAAAAAGGCTAGTGGATGTGCGCTTGGAACCCCATCAGGTCACCGCTTGCTTTGCAGACGGCACGTCCGCTCAAGGCCATGTTCTGGTGGGTTGTGACGGCATTCATTCTAAAACCAGGCAGGTGATCCTGCCCGATGCCAATCAACCGGACTATACCGGACTAATCAGTTTTGGTGGTTTTGCTATAAGCTCCTCCATCCCCTTTGAACCGGGGACACAGCATATGGTGTTTGGTCGAAAAGCTTTCTTCGGCTATATGGGAAAACCAAATGGAGAGATCTACTGGTTTGGCAACCTGGATTATCCGGGCCAACCCACCCAGAAAGCGTTAATGGCCATCCCCCAAGAGGAGTGGCGGAATAAAATGATCGATTTATATCGGGATGATCCCCAGCCCATCCTGGAAATCATCCGCCATACCATAAGTGAAATTGGCGTTTACCCCATTTATGACATGCTCTATCAGCCCAAGTGGTATCAAGGTCGCACTGTGCTCATTGGCGATGCTATCCACGCCACCTCCCCCAACGCCGGACAAGGGGCATCTCTCGCTTTGGAAGATGCGATGTTACTCGCCATCTGTCTAAGGGATAAGGAAGAGGTAGGGGAAGCCCTGGCCACCTTTCAATCTCTCCGCCGCCAGCGGGTGGAACAGATTGTCCGCTATTCCAGGAAAATTGGACAGCACAAGCAGGCCAAAAACCGCATCCAGGTCTTTTTCCGGGACCTCTTGCTCCCCCTCTTTTTTAAAGCGGCAGGTCGAGCGTCCAACGAATGGCTTTACGATTACCGCCTAGATTGGAACCAAAAAATCAGCGGATAAGAAGGTGTATTGGACCATGCTGGAGCCTTTCTTCGATGTTTACAAATTTTCTTCTTTTAACGCATCTATAATGTTCTCTTTTTTCAGCTTGGCGCTGGAAAAGAGCATGGTGGCAAAAACGATGATAAAGACGGCTACGATACAGACGATAATCTCCTTGTAAGGTAGCGTAAAGGCAAACTGGAACACACCCCCTATGGAGCGGTACATCAAGAAGCTGATCAAAATGCCCACCGGCAAACCGTAAAGCAGGGCCTTCAGACCGTATAAGAAACTTTCATAGTAAATCATCTTATTAAAGCCTGACGCCGTGAGCCCCACCGACTTCAACATGGCAAACTCCCGGCGACGCAGGGCCATATTGGTGCTGATGGTATTAAAAATGTTGGTCACACCAATTAACGTAATCAGGCTGACAAAGCCGTACAAGAAAATGGAAATCATGATGTTGGTTCTGGAAATGGCCTCTTTGGCTTCAGTGATGTCAAAAACCAGCAGCCGAGAGCCTGGATTTAACCTGGCATCTAAAGTTCTCACCGCTTCCCCAAAGGCTCTCCGGTCGGCCCCTTCCTTCAACTTGAGATACAGGCGGCCATGATCAACGTACGCTTTCTGCTCTGCATTTAGCTGCTGATAAATCTGTTGAAAGCTCTCCTCGGAGATAATCACATGGACAGCCCCCACATCGCCCAGATGGCTGGAATCAACCCCCAGGGGACGTTGGTCGGTCACCGCCCCGATTTCCAACGTAAAGCGGTGCACATCCTCTCGCTCTTCATAATCGGGCTCCACCAGTTGGATCGTCTCACCAGCCTTGATGGCTAACGGTTCATAGGCAGCCAGGCCAGGGATCACAACATGGTTCACCAGAATACCCCGGATCACGTTGGGATCGGTATAATCGGCCATATCCAGCCCCAGTGCTTGTACATAGTGAGCAAATTCGGCTTTGCCCACTGTGATCAGACTAAAGTTGAACCGATACTTTCCATCTGGTGTGCGTAAGAAGTCCCTTAGCTCTTCTTTCTCTTCCACCGCTTTTTGGACAAAAGAGCCCAGTTGCTCCCATTTCATTTCCGGGGCTATCGTATAGATGGCGCGAATAACGGAGAATCGTTCCACCTCATCCATTTGGACCACCTGGTTATAAAAGTGATTTACTTCATCCAGTCCGGCGGATTCCTCTTTCACCACTTCCAGGTCATGCTCTAACTCTTCCCCCGTATAAATGGAGTTACTCTCCAACCCGAACGTCATAAAGGCAGAAAATGAGATATAAAGCACAATACTGATAAACAGGGAAAACAGGGTGGCCCGATAGCGCCGCCTGTTGCGCTTTAAGTTTTTTAAAGCCAGTTCTCCCTCGATGCCAAAGAGCATGCGGGTGAGCCTGGACGTCTTCACCGTTTTTCCGGTAATGTGAACCTCCCTCGTTTGCCGGATCGCCTCAATGGGGGAAATTTTAGAGGCTCTCCGGGCCGGAATATAGACTGACAACAGGACAGTAAGAGCGATAAACAGAATGGAGATCAGGATAACGTAAGGGGAGACAACCAGCCTTAAGTCCAAATTGGTGTCAAAAACGGAACCTTGCATTAGGCGGTTGATCACTTCCAATGTGACACCGATGCCGCCCAGGCCGGCCATGATACCGATGGAAAGACCGATGACGCCTACAATCAGTCCCTCCCAAATCACCATCCGCCTGATCTGCCTGCGGGTGGCCCCAATGCTGGACAGAAGACCGAACTGTTTGGTCCGTTCATTGACTGAGATGGCAAAGGCATTATAAATGACAGCCACCGAACCCACCACAATTAAGAGGGTAATGATGAGGCCCACCGAGCGCAGCATGGTGATGGCCTGCTCGTTTTGGGAAATGCCCATCCATTTGAGCAATTCCTTGTTATAGTCATACGCCTCTGCTCCGCTAGCTTCGGCCATCTGAGGGACCTGATCAAAAATTTTCTTCGGGTTGATGGATACAATGGAAACATTGATGCGCTCCTCTGGCGAAAGACGACTCTCCTCCAAATAGGCAATCGCCCCATAGGCCGGCAAGCTCCAGGTTTCAAAGCGAGGCTTGGCCACAATCCCCGTCACTGTAAAGGTTTCAGTTGCTTGTATCTCCAGTGTTTCAGTTTTGCTTAATGGTTCCTGCTCCAAAACTTGACCTTGATCCACCCGCTGGCCCAGCTCCAGCGTCAGTTGATCCCCAATCCGGTATTCCACTCCACCCCCATAAAACACTTCTTCCGAGAGGAGAATCTCCCCTTCCCGCTCCGGCAGGCGCCCCTCTTTCAGAGTCAAGGGGAAGTGTTGAAAAGCCTCCTGATCATAAGCTTTCACCAGCAAGTAAGGCTTCTCTTCGTTGCGGGACCCTTCCAATGGAGCAAAGCCCAAATCTTTGCTCAGCATAGCGGTCTGGGTATAGGCATGATCAGTAATATATTTGCTGTTTTGATACGGAACACCGAAAAAGGTGGCGTGATGGCTCCCATCTGTTTCTATAGCTGCACGCACAAACAGATCCTGAAAACTGGCCACCAGCGCAGCCACTCCGGTGATCATGGCGGCGGAGAGGATGATGCCGATCACCGTGACGATGGTCCGCCTTTTATTCAACTTTAAATAGCGCCAAGTGAGCTGCCTGAGCACCTTCATGACCGGATCACCTCATCTTTTAAGATGCGCCCATCCTCAATGGTAATGATCCGGTCCGCCTGCAGGGCGATGTTGTGATCATGGGTGATCATGATCAGCGTTTGATGGTAGAGACGATTGGACATTTTAAGTAAATCGATGATTTCCTTTGAATTTTTGCTGTCCAGATTGCCAGTGGGCTCATCGGCCAACACCAAAGCGGGATGGTTGATCAAGGCCCGCCCAATGGCGACCCGCTGCTGCTGCCCACCGGAAAGCTGATTGGGCAGATGATGGACGCGATCGCTTAAACCCAGTGTTTCCAAGAGCTCATCCAATCGTTTATCATCCACCTGGCGGTTATCCAAAAGGAGCGGCAAGGTGATATTTTCCTTTACATTTAAAATGGGGATCAGGTTGAAAAACTGATAAATCAACCCGATCTGCCGCCGTCTAAAGATGGCCAGCTGCGTCTCATCAAGGGCATATATATTGGTTCCCTCAATCAGCACCGTACCGCTGGTGGGCCGATCCACCCCGCCCAAGATGTGCAGTAAGGTGGATTTCCCTGATCCGGAAGGACCCACAATGGCCACGAACTCTCCCTTGTTCACCGTAAAGGAGACGTTATCCAGGGCGTTCACCTGGGTCTCACCTCTGCCATATACTTTGGACACTTGCTCCACTCTCAGAATCTCCATATTCATAACTCCTTTGTTTCAGTTTCTAAGATCAGGATAACGCCTCCGGATGACGATACGGTGACAACGCAGGTGACAATTTAGTCATCTTTTACGCCTAGTCTACCTATTTATCCTATCCAGGAGATGCCTATGAGATGGGCTGCTTATAAAGGGTTATGGTAAACTGGGTCCCCTCATGGGGCTTGCTGTTCACCGTGATGTCCCCACCCTGCTGCTTAATGATTTCATAAGCCATGGCCAAACCGATGCCCACACTATCCTCGCTGGCGTTTTTGCCCCTAAAAAATCGGTTAAAGATATAAGGCAGATCCTGGGGATCAATGCCTACCCCGTTATCGGCCGTAGAGATCTTAGTAAAAATGGGGTTCTCCTCATACGTAATGCGAATTAAGCCTTGTTCCGGCGTATGTTCGATATGGTTTTTCAAAATATTGATTAGAGCCTCCAGGGTCCAGTTAAAATCCCCTGTCATCATCGCCCCTTCATCTCCCTCAAGCTGCACCGTCTGCCTTTTAAGTTCCAGCGGAATGCCCAGCGCCTCAACGGCCCGGTCCACCAAATCTTTAATTTTAAAAGTGTCCTTTTTCATGGAGACGGTCCCTGCTTCCAACCGAGAAAGTTTAAGCAACGAGGTGGTTAACCATTCCATCCGCTTGAGTTGCGACCGGATCCGCGTCAGAAACTCCTTCTTCACCTTCTCGTCAGGATCGTCTTCCAAGAGATCGCTCAACATAATGAGGGAGGTGAGGGGAGTTTTCAGCTGGTGAGAAATGTCAGCCAGGAAGTTGGCTAGGCGGATTTTATCTTGGTTTAAGGATTCAGCCTGCTCTTTTAGCATCACAGTTATTTTGTAAAGTTCATTTTTTAATAGGCTTAGCTCCCCTTCCGCATTGTCCCGAATGGCCAGTGAATAATCGCCAGCCGCAACCCGTCTCAAATAGTTGTTGATGGATCGGATCTTTCGGTACTGGCGGCTTAAAAAAAGAAAAAAAAGGCCAACGGGGGCCGTAAATACAACCACAGTTAAGCACGCGTACAACAGGCCGTTCAGCTTGGTGGTTTGCCTGACAGCTTCTCCACCATAGAGCAAATGATCTGTGGAAAAACCGTACCTGGCCAGCACCGCTTCCCCTGTCTGGATGGCCTCCTGATCAGCTTCCTTCACCTGCTGGATCAACCCTCGTTCAGCATCGGGATACGCTTCCAGGACGGCTCCAATGAACGCCGCCTGGCTGGTCGATAGGGTCTGCTGAAGTTGGTAACCACTAAATAAGGTGATACTGACGGCGAGAAGTAGGACAAACATAAAAAGTACCGTTAAAACCAGCGCCAACTTAACCACTTCCGGATTTTTAGCGAGCCTCAACATGAACACCTGCCTTATAGCCCAACCCCCGAACCGTGTGGATCAACTGGGGGTGATGGGGATCATCCTCCACTTTTTCCCGCAACCGTTTAATATAGACAGAAAGGGTGTTGTCGTTCACAAAATCGCCGGCCACATCCCAGATCTGCTCTAAAATTTGTTGGCGGGAAAGCACCTGTCCAGCATGGTTGGCCAGAATAAGTAATAAGCGATACTCCATGCTGGTCAGTTCAATCTCCTTTTCCTTTTTAAACACCCGGGCTTGAGCCGTATCAATCAGCAAATCCCCCAGGCGAATCTCCGAGCTTGATGCCGACTGTTTGCCATAGCGGCGCAAAACGCTTTTAATGCGGGAGATCAGCTCCCGCACCCGAAAGGGCTTAGTCACATAATCATCCGCCCCCATGTCCAACCCCATCACCACATTGACTTCCTCATCCCGGGCGGTTAAAAAAATAACAGGTGTATCCGATCGCTCCCGAATAAGCCGGCACAGATCAAACCCGTTTCCATCAGGCAAACTGATATCAAGTAAAACAAGATCAAATGTTTCCTGTTGAAGCACTGCTTTAGCGGTCGCAAAATCATAAGCCACCTTCGCCTGGAAACCCTCTTGCTTTAACGAATATTCAATACCTAAAGCAATGGTTTGGTCATCTTCCACCACCAGAATTTTAGTCATTATTCCACCCCATTTAAATAAACGGTACAACCGCTAACAATTCCCGGTCCGTTATGCTCATACAACTTTTATGTATATTTATTTTAACAACAATCCTTTCTCTATAAGTGACGATTTTGTCATCAGCACTAGCATGGCACAATCTTTTAAATTATATTAAATATATATTGGTCATGAGGGAGTGAATCAGATTGAAAAAGTTTTTCTCCTGTTCACGGAAAGATTTAATCTGGATCTATATCGGTGCTGCAGTGAGCGCATTGATCCTTTTTATTTAAAACGATTAACCCCAATTTAAACGCCAATATTTCACTAAATAGGCTTCACAAAGAAAGGTGTTACAGCCTGTAGACATCAGCTTTACAAAAGCGGGTCTACAGGCTGTTATTATTTTTTCACCATTCAGCCCTAACCTGTCTCGCTTTGTTTTCCGGAGGCGGATGCTTTATGATCAGAGAACGCCAGCCGGTGTTATCCCCCTTTCACTTGAAACAAACTTTTCAAAAACGCGTTTAAAAACTGTAACATACGTTACCAAATTCTCTGCGGTTTTCGATTAAGATGAAACTAAGAAGATTTCGGCTATAAAGAATGGGCTAGAGGGGGGTGTCAAATGAACCGGGTCAAAGAGCGGCCGATTGATGCTAAATGGACGGATCTTCTTGTGCAAACGGAGTTGTTTAAGAATATTGAAAAAGATGAACTGCTGCGCATGCTAACCTG
>CALFAC010000063.1 GCA_937927935.1 uncultured Bacillaceae bacterium | reverse complement strand
GACATTGAAAGACCTGGAAGTGGAAAGTCCCTTTAACACCTACAAGAATGATGGCCTGCCGCCTGCACCCATCGCCAATCCTCGAGCAGCATCCATTGAAGCCGCTCTTTTTCCTGAGGAACATGATTATTTCTTCTTTGTGGTAAAAAATGATGGCTCTAGGGGGCACAATTTTTCCCGCACCTATCAGGAACATTTACAGCACGATGCCAAAAGCCGCGGTAATTTTTAAAGGAAGCTCGGGATTCTGAGCAAAGGAGTTTGTTTTAAACATGATCGTCGACGCATTGGTGGAGCAGTATCTTAAGGAGCTCACGCCATTGTCCCATCCTGTGCTAAGGGAAATGGAGGCTGAGGCTCACCAAAATGGCATCCCCATCATTGACCGAACAGCGCTCAACTTTATCAGGGTGTTGTTGAGGGTTAAAGGCGAGGTGCAGCGCATACTGGAAATTGGAACCGCTATCGGGTACTCAGCCGCCGGTTTAGCCCTTGCCTCTCCCCAGGCGCACATTGATACCATTGAGCGGGATGAGCGCTGGGTGAGGCGGGCAGTAGAATACTTTAAGCGGGCCGGCCTGTCCCAGCGGATTACGGTTCATCATGCCGATGCACTTACTTATTGCCATCAGTTAAAAGGAATGTATGATGTGATCTTTATCGATGCCACCAAGCGGGACTATCGCCGCTTGTTTAAACAATACGCCGCCTTATTAAACCCTGACGGCATCATTATCACCGATAACGTGCTTTTTAAAGGGAGGGTGGCTGGTCATCCGGCGGAAAGCCGACGCCTAATGGTGACGGCAGAAATCTTGAATCAATTTAACCGCTGGCTGATCAGTCTTGAGGAATTTGAAACCAGTTTGGTCCCCATCGGGGACGGTTTAGCCATCAGTGTAAAAAAGAGGGCTTTATGAAGGCGATTGGAATGTGGACAAACTTAAATGGCATATACAGTATAGTAATTTCAAGTAAGGAGGAAGGTGGCTGTGTCAGAGAAAGAAACATTGGTGACGGAAGAAGGACTACAAAAATTAAAGGAGGAACTTGAACATTTAATCACCGTGAAGCGGCCAGAAGTGGTGGAAAAAATAAAAATTGCCCGCAGTTACGGTGATCTTAGTGAAAACTCAGAGTATGATGCCGCTCGCAATGAGCAGGCCTTTATTGAGTCCCGCATTTTACAGCTGCAAAAGATGATTCGGAATGCCAAAATTATCGATTCATCGAAGGAAGATAGGGATGTGGTGACCATTGGGAGAACCGTCGTCTTTCAGGAACTTCCAGATGGGGAAGAGGAAACGTATACCATTGTTGGAAGGACGGAAGCAGATCCCCTGGCTGGTAAAATTTCTAACGACTCCCCTATTGCGAAGGGGTTGCTGGGTAAAAGAGAAGGTGATGTGGTCACCATACATACTCCTTCCGGGGAGATAGAGGTTAAGATTTTAAAAGTGACCAGTTAACGTCATGAATTGATCATGACGTTTTTTTTTATTTAATCCGGTCCAAACTGCTACTAGGAACAAAATTTAGGCCGGAATCAGGTGATCTGCCATGACAGCACACCATTTAAGACGCTTTATCATCCTGTTCACAGTAGTTTTCATATTGATAGGACTCTTACTGTTTCGGTTGGCTTATATTCAGTTGGTCGTGGCAGAAAGTTTTTCCCCCCACAAGATCAATCTCCTCAAACAGTCGGCGCAACAGCGTCAAGAAGAATTAATTTTAAAAAGCGGTCGGGGGGCCATTACCGACCGCAATGGCGAAGTGCTGACCGGTCAAATTAAACATGTTCTCGTGATGTTTCCTTTATCTAAGAAATCGGTCCAGACTGAGCAGTTACAAAAAGTGGCCGAAATCCTTCACATCTCCGTACCCGACTTGCTCCAAAGGATGAATCAGTCGGAGCCCATGATTTATAAGGATGCAGATGGGATCCGTTTTATCACCCAACAGGAGGCAGAGCAAATCAATGCACTAAATATTCCTGGCATTTTGGGGCTGCCCTATGAGCTGCGTTATCCTGCCGACAAGCGACTGGCCAGCCACTTGTTAGGTTATTTGGGGCAAAATCCAGAGTGGATTCGAAACCATTATTCACAGGAAGTGGATCAAGGTCTCCTTCAGGAAAATAGCGTGGTGGGTATCTCCGGATTGGAGCGCACCTTTCAACCCTTTTTACAGGGCTTGGGCCCTGTGTCACTGGCCTATTATGTAGACGGGCGAGGAGAGCCTCTGTACGGTCTTGGTTTAAAATATATCGCGGATGATAATCCCTTTTATCCTTTAACAGTCCAAACCACCCTTGATATCCAATTGCAGCGGGCAGTGGAAGAGATATTGGATAACCAGGGAGTTGCTGAAGGAGCGGTGGTGATTTTGGACAGTGAAACGAGTGAAATCTTGGCGCTGGCCAGCCGCCCCATTCCCCAGAAAAGGGACTTTTCCCATTCATCATGGCAGAATAAAGGGCTGCAACGTTTTGCACCGGGCTCTATTTTTAAAGTGGTGGTGGCTGCGGCGGCCTTGGAGGAGGAACTAACCACCATGGACACCGCTTATGAATGCCCCGGTCAACTGTCGGACAGTTCGTTTAAGTGCTGGAAGGAGGAAGGGCATGGCACCCTTACTTTTGCCCAGGCTTTTTATCAGTCCTGCAATATTGTTTTTGGTCAATTGGCGGAGGAGCTAGGCGATGAACGGTTGGAAGAATATGCCCATAAACTGGGGTTATTACAGCTAAACGGATGGCATACGGATCAATTGTTTCACTTGGCTGACTTTAAACAGTTAGATCAGGAAGAAGAGGGGCAGGTTTTTCATGCGGGGCGTACGCAGGAGGAACGGCGTGATCCTCAATATTTAAGACAGACGGGAATTGGCCAATTAGATGTGCAACTCTCCCCCCTGGCAGTGGCCAATATGATGGCAGCCATTAGCCGAGGGGGAAGTAAATATCAAGCAAAAGCGGTCAACGCGATTGAGTATGAAACAGGAGGCACGTTTTATCTTTTTGGCCCCAAAACGTTAGAAGGCCCATCCATCTCCCCTTATACCGCTTATCAACTGCAGCAACTTTTGAGAGGGGTGGTGACCAGTGGCACGGCTAAAAAATTGTCATCCCACTCCCTGGCGGGCAAAACGGGCACGGCCCAAGGCGGGAGAAACGACATAGAACACCGTTGGTTTGCCGGTTTTTACCCGGTGGAAAAGCCTCGTTATGCGCTGGCTGTGGTTGTGTTAAACCAAAAACCGAATGAATCGAACCGAGCCCTGGAAGTGGTTGATGAGCTAGTGGATCAGCTTGAACAAGTAGGGCCATAAGTTTAGTGTGAGGTGGCCTTTTTTGCCCGGGAAAAAAAGTAGTCAATGCTGTAACCCACAAGAAAATAAAAAAGAACGGTGAGGAAGTAGACAAAAAAGCGGTTGACCGTATAGATTTCTTGGTACATTTCAATCAGCCAGGCAGGGACACTCACGCTGAAAAACAAAAGATTATCCCGATCAAAGCCAAATAAATTAAATAAGCAAATTAAGATGGCAGCCAAGGTGAGCCAAAACCGAAACGAGCGCAGCATATCTTTCTCTCCTCCATTTTTACTTTTAGACTGTGTTTAACCGATGCTGTTTATGCGTGGACAGACAATTTAGGCCCATGCCCAACATACACTGGTCTAAAAGGTATCGGAGGTGTGGGCCGTTGCCAGGCATCCTTTCCACTATCGCTTTATTGATCAAGGAACTGATGGTCTTTGTTTCCTATGTGAAAAATAATGCGTTTCCTCAGCCTTTAAGTGAAGAAGAGGAAGAAAAATATTTGCACCTGTTTCGTCAAGGAGATGAGCATGCCCGCAATGTGCTGATTGAGCACAATTTGAGATTGGTTGCCCATATCGTTAAAAAGTTTGAAAATACAGGTGAGGATACGGAAGATCTTATCTCCATCGGCACCATCGGTTTGATAAAAGGAGTGGAAAGTTACTCCCCTGATAAAGGGACTAAACTGGCCACCTATGCTGCCCGCTGTATAGAAAATGAGATTTTAATGCATTTGCGGTCATTAAAAAAGACAAAAAAAGATGTATCGCTGCATGATCCCATCGGTACCGACAAAGAGGGGAACGCCATCACGTTAATTGATGTTTTAAAGGCAGATATTGAAGATGTGCTGGATGAAGTACAGCTGCAGATGCAAAAAGATAAAATCTATCAGCATATCGATATTTTGGATGAGCGGGAAAAGGAAGTGATTATCGGCCGATTCGGGCTGGGGTTGGAAGAGGAAAAAACCCAGCGGGAATTGGCCAAAGAACTGGGAATTTCCCGCTCTTACGTTTCCCGCATTGAAAAAAGAGCGTTAATGAAGCTGTTACATGAGTTTTATCGGTCTAAGAATAAACAGAACAACTCCCGTTAAAAATTTCCAAGGTGAGGAATCATTGGCACGGGCATTTTATGGATATACTGAATGTACCACTGGATAAACTCATTGGAAAGGACGACAGCCTTTGGAATTTTATCGAGGTTTGCGCAACGGATTGTTTATGGTACTCCCCTTCTGGCTGCTTTTGTTTGGGATGGTTTTCACCTTGATCAAACCATAAATCATTTTTAACCTAGGAGGATCCCGATAGTCAGACATGAAAACGGGATCCTTTGTTTTTTGAATCCTTTAGTCGTAATATTGGCAAAATAGAAAGCTTACAACCCCGTTTATAACATGGTTAAATGTCGATAAGCATTAAATCTTTACAATTGCACTCAAGGTGATATCATTTTATATGAATTTTTTTTATCGTTAATATTACTATAACTCATTTTATCGAAGGAGGACCCATTGATGAAAGCAGTGCGTTACAGAACAGTATGGGGGAGCATCATTACATTAGCTTTGGTTTTCTTCCTCGCTGCATGTGGAAATTCAGAGGGGGCCAGCGAACAAAACGATCAAGCTGAACAGGACTCCTCTTCAACTGACTTGGTATTTAAGATCGGCGGAATTCCTGATCAAGACGTGGCTGATTTAAACCGTCGTTTTAACGAGTTTGCCGACTATTTAAGCAGGGAAACGGGTTTAACTGTAGAATATGTGCCGTCCACTGATTATGCGGCCTTGGTTACCGCCTTCAAACGGGGGGAAATTCATTTGGCCTGGTTTGGCGGCCTTACTGGTGTACAAGCTCGCAATGAAGTGCCTGAAGCAGAAGCGATCGCTCAAAGACCAGCCGATGAGCAATTTCATTCCGTTTTCATTGCTCAAAGCGACCTTGAGGTTGAGACGCTTCAAGATTTAAAGGGGTTAAGCTTCACTTTTGGCAGTGAAAGTTCCACATCCGGTCACCTGATGCCCCGTTATTTCTTAATGGAAGAGGGCATTAATCCGGAAGAAGATTTTTCAAGTCTCAATTATTCTGGCTCCCATGATAAAACGTACGCCCTGGTGGAGTCGGGGGCCTTTCAAGCCGGTGCATTAAATGAGATTGTTTGGAACAATGCGGTTGAAGAAGGAAAAGTGGACACCACCAAGGTGAAAGCATTTTATATTACCCCCCCTTACTACGATTATCACTGGACCATCAATGAGGTGGATTCCATCTTTGGTGAGGGAACGAAAGAAAAAGTAAGGGAAGCATTGCTCTCCATCGATGAAAATGAAAGTGTGCTGGCTCTGTTTAATACCGATCGCTTTATCGAAACCAAAAATGAAAATTATGAAGCGATCGAAACAGTGGCCAGAGAATTAGGGATTATAAAATAGCGGAGGTTAACTGATGGCAAAAGTGATGGTCAAACTGGACGGGATCCGTAAACAGTATGGGGAGACAACGGCGCTGTCTTCCCTTTCTTTTCAAGTTGACCAGGGGGAAAAAATCGCTGTGATTGGCCCCAGTGGAGCAGGTAAAACAACACTGCTCAATATTTTAGCCCGCATCGTTGAACCGGACGAGGGGCGTTTGGAAATAGACGACCAACCGGCCCACCGCTATACCGGTCGGCAGTTTGCCCATAAAGTGGGGGTGATTCGACAGCAGTTTGATCTGGTAGGCTCCCTGCCGGTCATCCATAACGTGCTGGCCGGTCGATTAAAAGATTGGGGATTTTTTAAGTCCTGTTTATCTTTTCTTTGGCCCCAGGAGCGTCATCTAGCAGTGGAAGCCCTGGCCCGGGTGGGTTTGAAAGATAAAGTGTATGAAAAAACGGCTCACTTATCGGGGGGTGAACAGCAGCGGGTGGCCCTTTCCCGCTTGCTGGTGCAACGGCCTGAGCTGATTCTGGCCGATGAACCGGTATCAGCTCTGGATCCGGCCAGAGCCCACGATATTTTGGCGATGCTGGTTAAGTTGGTGGAAGAAGAACAGCAAACCTTAATCGCCACTTTGCATACCGTTGAGTATGCCAAAACGTATTTCGACCGGATCATCGCCTTGCGGGACGGACGGTTATATTTTGACCTGCCGGCGAGCGAAGTAACCGATGAACAGTTAAGTCAACTGTATCATCTTTCGGAGCTGAATCAGTATGTGGCCGCTCATTGATTTTCATAAAAAGAACGTTCTCACAGGGTTGATGTTCCTGGTTTTTCTGAGTAGTCTCCTCTATATTGACTGGGGACCGGAATTGATTCATGCGGGGGGCGGCACCTCCCTGTGGCAAATGGTGAAAGGGATGTTTACCCCTGATTTATCCGGCGATATACTGCTTCTGGCTCTGGTTGCCTCTTGGCAAACGCTGGTTTACGCCGTTGCAGGGATGACCCTCGCCATTATTTTTGCATTTGGATTTGGTACCCTTGCTTCAGGTGTACTAGCCCAGGGATCTTTGGGCCGCTCCGGTCTAAAAACTTTTTTTCGCGGTGTATTGGGGTTTATGCGAGCCATTCATGAGCTGGTGTGGGCCTGGCTCTTTGTGGCGGCTTTCGGCTTAACGCCGTTTGCTGCCGTGTTTGCCATCGCCATTCCCTATGGCGGCATTTTGGGTCGCATTTTTGCCGATATGTTGAGTGATGTGCCGCCCCAACCTATCCGAGCATTACAGGCGGCAGGGGCATCAAGACTACAATTGCTCATTTACGGTTACCTCCCCCTGGCAGCCGCCGATATGACCAGCTACACCATGTATCGCTTTGAGTGTGCCATCCGGTCCTCGGCCATCATGAGCTTTGTGGGCTTAGGAGGATTGGGTTACCAAATTGATCTTTCCTTGCATGATTTGAAATATAGTGAAGTGTGGACCTTCCTCTATTTCTTGATTGGTCTGGTAATTGTGGTGGACTTATGGAGTCAGGTGATCCGAAAGAGGTTGGTGGCATGAGTTTAAGATTATCGCTACTCATTGCTCTGGTGCTGATCATGGCCTCGTGGGCCCATATCTTTTTTGTGGACCAGGCCAGTCTCTCTGAACTGTTTTCAGAAGAAAATAGACAGCATGGGCTGCAGTTTATCCGTCAACTGATAGGATTGGAGGATGAACATCCAGCTTTTCTAGAGGGCCAAAGCTGGAAGAAAGCGCTTACCCTTACTTTTGAAACATTGGTAATGAGCATTATGGCTATCGGTTTTGCCACCACGGCGATGTTGGTGACGGTGGTACCAGCTGCCCGCAATGTGGCCCAGGGCTCTTTAACATTGGTGAGGCGCTGGTATAATTGGCTCATCTTTTGTTTTTTTCGCCTGTGTTATATTTTCTCCCGGGCGGTTCCCGAGTTGATCTGGGCCATGATGATCATTTTTATTTTTAACCCGGGCCTGTTACCAGGGGCTATTGCCCTGGCTTTACACAATTTTGGCATTTTGGGCAAACTGTGCGCGGAAGTGATTGAGGACCTGGATTTAAGACCGATTCGCAATTTGGCGTCAAGCGGGGCGAGCAAAGCGCAAATTTTCATCTATGGGGTGATTCCAGAAGTTCTGCCTAAATTTATCACTTACATTTTGTATCGCTGGGAAGTGATTATCCGCACCACTATCGTGGTTGGATTTGTGGGTGCCGGAGGTTTGGGCATGGAGTTTAAATTAAGCATGAGCTGGTTCCATTACACGGAAATCGCTTTATATTTGCTTTGTTATGTGTTGCTGGTATTTTTTGTTGATCTTCTTTCGGAAGGGATCCGCCGCGCCGTTAAAAGTTAGGCTGAAGCCAGGGCTGACTTGTAGGAAACACTGTCCTACGGGTCAGCCTCAATCTGTTTGAAAATTGGAAAACCATTCGATATCTAGTCATTTCTTTCAACTGTGTGTTAAAATGGTACAGTGTAAATTTAACCTCTTTTTTCAAAGAGAACATCGAAATAGAGAGGAGGACGTTAAGGGTTTGCCTTAACACATTATTATGAATTTATGGGATTCAATTGTTAGCACAATTGAGCAAGCAAGTGAATTCTACTTTCTTTTTGAACTGGCCATTCTAGTCATCGCCGTCAAAGTGATGGGTCATTTAAGCACAAAAATTGGACAACCCTCAGTATTTGGAAAGCTATTAGTGGGAATCATACTAGGTCCTTCGCTCTTAAACATTATTCATCCCAGTCCGCTTATTAGTCATCTGGCGGAAATCGGTGTTATTCTTTTAATGTTTTTAGCCGGTTTGGAAACGGATTTAGATGAATTTAAGAAAAACGGGTTTGCAGCCACAACGGTGGCCATTGGCGGTGTGGTGCTTCCCTTTTTAGGAGGAATGGGATTATCCCTGCTGTTTGGATTTGAAACAACAGTGGCCGTATACATTGGTACGCTCTTGGTGGCTACCAGTGTCAGCATCTCCGTTCAAACGCTTCGGGAAATGGGCAAACTGAAAAGCAGGGAAGGGACCACCATCCTTGGCGCTGCCGTTTTAGATGATGTGTTAGGCATTATCGTGTTATCAGCTGTGTTAGGTTTTACAGCAGGCAGCTCAGCTGGAGCCGGTGGTGTGGCTGATTTGGTATTTTTAATTATCAAAATCGCCGTTTTCTTTGTGATTGCGGTTGTGATTGGGTACTTTGTACTGCCACCACTGCTAAAATGGTTCCAGCGCTTGCAAGTTACCCAAACCATGTTAGCCTTCGGCGTTATTGTGGCTTTACTATTTGCTTATCTGAGTGAATTGTTTGGGGTGGCCGGCATTGTAGGCTCCTATGTGTGTGGACTGATGCTCAGCCTGACCCCCCAACGGGATGAGCTGACGGAAAGAGTGGAAACCTTCAGCTATCCTTTATTAGTCCCCCTTTTCTTCGCCAATATCGGCTTGGTGGCCAACTTTAGAGAGGTTAATACCGATATCATCTGGTTTAGCATATTGCTGGTGATTGTGGCTGTCCTGGGTAAAGTGCTAGGTGGAGCCATCGGGGCCAAAGTGGCCCGCTTTAACACCAAAAGCGCTTTTGGCATTGGGGCCGGCATGGTTGCCCGGGGGGAAGTGGGCTTAATTATTGCCATGATCGGCATTGAGCGGGGCATAATCAGTACTGACCTGTTTAGTGCCGCGTTGGTGGTGGTGATTGCGTCCACCTTGGTGACACCGCCACTTCTTAAATTACTGATGAAAAATGGTGAGGAAACGGAAACGGCTCAATCCACAGTGCGGTCATAAAGTGGACCAATACCCAAAACGTGAAATAATGAGAACACAAGGAACAGTCCGCCTAGATTGGCAGTCAGCCGGGATAGGCGGACTTTTTATTGAGAGTAACTCTGTTAAGATATGGTATAATATAGCGGCGTTAAACTAAAAATACGGCACAGGACTAAGGGAAAAAAGAACCTGTTGTGAAACGAGTGGAATATGGGGAGAAAGCGGGGGTTGCCTGATGCAATTGCTGCTACCTGATCTGTACGTTCCATCGATTCAAGCTATAGATCTGGATCAACTTAAACAGCAGGGAATAAAAGGGATGATCACCGATTTGGATAACACCCTGATTGAATGGAACCGACCGGAGGCTACACCCGAATTGGCCAATTGGTTAAAGCTGGTGCACCACAAGGGGTTTCAATTGGTGGTGGTGTCCAATAATATAGAGGAACGGGTGCGCCGTTTTTGTCAGCCATTAGGGATTCCGTTTATCTCTCGGGCTCGGAAACCCTTGGGAGCTTCGTTTAAAAAGGCGCAGCAGATGTTGGGACTGGAGAGTGAGCAAATTGTGGTGATTGGGGATCAACTGCTCACAGATGTGTTAGGGGGCAACCGATTAGGGTTTTATACCATTTTAGTTGTTCCGTTAGTGGAGACAGACGGTTTTTTTACTCGGTTTAACCGTAAAATGGAGCGGATCATTTTTTATTGGCTGAAAAAAAAGGGATTGATTGTTTGGGAAGAGAAATAAGGACAGGTGAATAAGATGGCAAAAATCTGCAGCGGATGCGGTGCCCAGATTCAAAGTTCTGATCCAAAGCGACCGGGCTATGTTCCGCCCGAATTGTTATCTCGGGAAAATGTGATCTGCCAACGCTGTTTTAAAATAAGCCATTACAATCAACTTACTCCCGTTACAGTAAACCCAGACCATTTTAACAACCTATTAAAAAAAATTGGCCAGGAAAAAGCATTGGTGGTTAAAATTATTGATCTTTTTGATTTCAACGGTACTATGCTCCCCGGTTTTGCCCGGCTAATGAGGTTTAATCCCGTTGTGGTCGCGGTCAATAAAATTGATTTGTTGCCCCGGGTCAATTGGGGCAGGATTAAAGAGTGGATCAAAAGGCAGATTGAAACGTTGGGAATGAAGCCGGTGGACCTTGTTTTTGTTAGTGGTGCAAACGGATCCGGCATAAGAGAACTGCTTTCAGCCATCCGTAACCATCGGCAAGGCCGGGATGTTTACCTGGTGGGGGCGGCCAATGTGGGTAAGTCCACCCTGATTAATCAAATTTTAAATTACATTGATCAGGAAGCTGATTTGAAATTAACCACTTCCCGCTTTCCTGGGACCACATTAGATCTGATCGCTATCCCTTTAAAGGATGGAACCCTACTCTATGATACGCCCGGTGTCATCAGTGGGGAGCAAATGACCCATTACCTGTCGGCTGAGGATCTTAAACTTGTTTTGCCGCAAAAACAACTGAAACCCAAAATTTATCAGTTGAATCCACAGCAGACTCTCTTCTTTGGCGGGCTGGCTAGGCTAGACTTTATCGCAGGTGTGCGCAGCTCATTTGTTTGTTATATGGCGGACTCCCTGCCCATTCATCGATCCAAGTTGGAAAGGGCCGACAGGTTATATCGTCGCCATTTGGGAGGGTTACTTCACCCTCCACGGGCTCAAGCGTTATCCAACTGGGGGCCACTCGAGAAACACACCTTTCAGTTGGATGAATCGGCCGACTTGGTGATAGCTGGTCTGGGTTGGGTCGCTTTTAAGGGAGAAAAGGGGGAAGTTACGCTCCATGCCCCTCAAGGGGTGAAGGTGCTGAAGCGGACAACATTAATTTAGGGAGAGGAAAAGATGGCACAAGAGAGAAAACTGTTTGGGATACTGGCCCATCCCGTTGGGCATAGTATGTCGCCCATTATGCACAATGAAGCTTTCGCTAAGCTGGGTCTTGCTTATTATTACCATCCCTTTGATGTGCCGCCTATCCATTTGGCAGATGCTGTTCAGGCTTTAAAAGCATTGGGAATAGCCGGGGTTAATGTTACCATTCCCCACAAGGAAAGCATTATCCCCTACCTTGATCACCTTGACCCCGAAGCTGAGGCCATCGGAGCGGTCAATACAGTCGTCTTGACCCAAGAGGGCCGCCTGAAGGGCTATAATACAGATGGAGCAGGTTATATCCAATCCTTAAGGAAAGAGACCGGAATTGAACTGAACCACAAGAAAGTGCTTATGCTAGGAGCTGGAGGAGCGGCTAAAGCGATTGGGGTTTATCTTCTTAAGGAAGGAATTGCAGAGCTTGTGATTGCCAACCGGACCAAAGAGAAGGCGGTTCGTTTGGCCCAGCATTTAAAACGGTATCAGGAAAGAAGGGCTGACAAGCAAGCGAAGGGGGAGCAGACGATCTCCGTGTTAGACTGGCCCTTGGTTCAGCAAACAGGGGGAGAAGGTTTTCAGCTGATCATTAATACCACTTCGGTGGGCATGTGGCCCCATGTAGATCAATCGCCTCTTGCACTTAAGGGGTTGGGATCAGATACCGTCGTGAGCGATATTGTTTACAATCCCAGGGAAACCTTATTTTTAAAGCAGGCCAAAGCACAAGGAGCAAAGATTCATTATGGTTTGGGCATGCTCATTTATCAGGGGGCTTTAGCCTTCAAACTGTTTACTGGGTATGAGGCACCGGTGGACACCATGGAAGCAGCTGTGCGTCGCTTTTTGGAAGAAAATAGATAGAGGAGGCCGCCTGATGCCTATCCACAAGCCCCGCATCGGTTTGCTCGGTGGCACGTTTGATCCCGTTCACTATGCCCATCTCCATATGGCTGAAGTGGCCAAAAAAGAGTGCGGGCTGGATGAAATTTGGTTTGTTCCGGCTAAATTGCCTCCCCATAAGCAGGATCGTTCTTTGTCCAGTGTAGAGGATCGGCTCAACATGCTGCGCCTGGCCCTTGAACCCGTTTCCTATTTTAAGCTGTGTCTGGCTGAACTGAAGCGGGAAGGCCCTTCCTACACGATTGACACGGTTTTGCACCTGAAACGCACTTATCCCGACACCCAATTTTACTTTATCATCGGGGAAGATTTGTTAGGCACTCTCCATCAATGGCATCGCAGTGAAGAGCTTGTTCAAAACATCACTTTTATTGTTTTAACCCGCCCAGGGTTTAATCAAGCGGACCGGATCCAGTGGGAAGAAAAGATTGAGCGTGTGTCCATGATTCCCTTCCATTTGTCATCCTCGCTGATCCGCCGCAGGGTGCAGGAAGGAAAAAGTATACGCTTTTTAGTTCCTGATCCCGTCTGTCATTATATTGAGCAAAATAAACTTTACGTTCATTATAATAGTGGTTAAAGGGTTGAAAGAGGTCGTGATGATGGGTTCTAAAGCTAATCCGGATCGTGAAGCTCTATTGGAAGCTGTACGGCAAGTGCTGCCATCCGCCCGTTACCAACATACGTTGGGTGTGGTAAAGGTGAGCATCGACTTGGCCCGCCGTTTTGGAGCGGATGTTGAGAAGGCGGAAGTGGCAGCCATTTTGCATGATTATGCCAAATATCATCCCCTGGATGAGATGAGGCACCTGATTGAAACCAATCCAAAAATTCCTAATGATCTCCTTGACTATGGGCATGAGTTGTGGCATGCCTTCGTAGGGGCTGTTTTAGTTGAAGATCAATTGGGCATAAATGATGAAGAAATATTAAATGCCATCCGTTACCATACCACTGGCCGACCCGAAATGACATTGGTGGAGAAAGTGGTCTTTCTGGCGGACTATATCGAGCCCGGGCGGCAATTTCCCGGAGTGGATCTTGTGCGCCGTTTGGCGACAACCGATTTAGACCAGGCCGTCAAGCAAGCCTTGCAACAAACTGTCAGCTTTCTTGAAGGTAAGGGTAAAAAAGTGTATCCTTTGACCAAAGCCGCCTTAGATTGGTTTCTTCTCCGTCAATCTAAGACCCAATAGGGAAGGGGTGTTTTGAAAAAAACGTGATGAATACCGAGGAGTTGCTGCAGGTAATTGTGGACAGTGCAGAAGATAAAAAAGCCCAGGATGTAGTCGTCCTTGATATACGCGGACTGTCGATTATGGCCGATTATTTTGTGATTTGTCACGGTAACTCAGAAACCCAAGTGCAGGCCATCGCCACTGCGGTGCAAGAAAAGGCAGAAGAATTGGGGCTTTCCATCAAACCGGCGGAAGGGCTGGATCATGCCCGCTGGGTGTTATTGGATCTTGGTGATATTATTGTGCATGTGTTTCATAAGGAGGAGCGAGAGTTCTACAATTTGGAAAAGATATGGGCCGATGCTTCCCGCATTCAGATTTCACAAAGCTTGTGAGCAAAAAAAGACCAATTCCATCAATTATTAAAAAAAGTTGACATGCTTCACCATTCTTGCCTATAATTCTAGGTAAACATGCCAACAATATCCTCCAGAGCAATGAGGGGACAACGGAAACTTCCCTGCGGAAGCGGGTCAAAGGGAGTTCGTTGTTTCGAAGTAGGGTGGTACCACGGGAAAGTTGTGCACTAACCTCTCGTCCCTAGCCGCACATATGCTGGGGGTGGGAGGTTTTTTAGATGAACCTGCCCGGTTCATGCAGGGTATGGATGAAGGAGGTCGTGGTCATGTCAAAGCCAAATACAAGTTATCCGTTTGATAAGATTGAACCCAAATGGCAAGCTTACTGGGAAAAAAATAAAACCTTTGCTGCTACTGATGATCCTGAAAAAGAATATTACTATGTTCTGGATATGTTTCCATACCCGTCTGGAGCCGGTCTGCACGTGGGACACGTGGAAGGGTATACGGCGAGTGACATTGTGGCCAGATATAAACGGATGAGAGGATATAACGTGCTTCATCCCATGGGATGGGATGCTTTTGGCTTGCCTGCTGAACAGCATGCATTGGAGACTGGAGAACATCCCAAAACGATTACCAAGCAAAACATCGACAATTTTAGACGTCAGTTAAAATCCCTCGGTTTTTCGTATGATTGGGATCGAGAAATTAGCACCACTGATCCTGATTACTATAAATGGACCCAATGGATCTTTTTGAAGCTGTATGAAAAAGGTTTGGCTTACATTGATGAAGTGCCTGTTAACTGGTGTCCTGCCTTAGGCACCGTATTGGCCAATGAAGAAGTGATTGATGGCAAAAGTGAGCGGGGCGGCCATCCCGTGATCCGCAAACCGATGCGGCAATGGATGTTAAAAATTACCGCCTATGCCGATCGACTCTTGGAAGATTTGGAAGAGCTGGACTGGGATGAAAGCATCAAGGAGATGCAGCGCAACTGGATTGGCCGATCTGAGGGGGCCAATATCACGTTTAAAATTGACGGACATGACGATACCTTTGTGGTCTTTACCACCCGTCCCGATACCCTTTTTGGTGCCACCTATTGCGTTTTAGCCCCTGAACATCCCTTGGTGGACAAGATCACCACGCCCGAGCAAAAAGAGGCGGTGGAAGCGTATAAAGAGCAAGCAGCCCGCAAAAATGATTTGGAACGGACCGACCTGTCCAAAACCAAAACAGGGGTGTTCACTGGGGCCTATGCCATCAACCCTGTCAATGGGGCAAAACTACCCATCTGGATTGCCGATTATGTACTGGTCCATTACGGAACAGGGGCCATCATGGCGGTACCTGGCCACGATGAGCGAGATCATGAATTTGCCAAAACTTATAATTTGCCCATCATTGAAGTGGTGAAGGGGTCAAAGGATATCCAGCAAGAACCCTTTACCGGTGACGGTGAACATATTAACTCCGATTTTTTGAACGGCTTAAATAATGATGAAGCGATTCAAAAAATGATTGAATGGCTGGAGGAAACGGGTGTTGGTGAACGGAAAGTAAGCTACAAAATGAGGGACTGGCTCTTTAGTCGGCAGCGCTACTGGGGAGAGCCATTCCCCATCCTGCACTTAGAAGATGGCACCATTAAACCCCTGCCTGAAAGTGAGCTTCCCCTCACTTTGCCTGATGTGGATGAAATCAAGCCGTCGGGAACAGGGGAGTCCCCCTTGGCCAATGTTGAGGAGTGGGTCAACACCGTTGACCCGGAAACGGGGATGAAGGCCCGTCGGGAGACTAACACCATGCCCCAATGGGCCGGTAGCTGCTGGTATTACCTGCGGTTTATCGATCCGCACAATGACAAGGAATTGTGCTCTAAAGAACTGCAGGAAAAATGGATGCCGGTTGACCTGTACATCGGCGGCGCTGAGCACGCTGTCCTTCATCTGCTTTATGCCCGCTTTTGGCATAAAGTGCTGTATGACCTGGGCCTGGTGACGACCAAAGAGCCCTTTAAAAAGCTGGTTAACCAAGGCATGATTTTAGGGGAAAACAATGAAAAAATGAGTAAATCGAGGGGCAATGTGGTCAATCCCGATGATGTGGTGGCCCAATATGGAGCCGACACCCTGCGCGTGTATGAGATGTTTATGGGACCTTTGGAAGCCAGCAAGCCGTGGAACACGGACGGCCTAGAAGGGGCGCACCGCTTTTTAAACCGGGTGTGGCGACTGGTGATGAATGATGAGGGGAAACTAAAAGAGCATGTGCAAGATGTGGAAGGGGACGCTTCCTTTAAACGCGTTTGGCATCAAACAATCAAAAAGGTAACGGACGATATTGAAAACCTGCGCTTTAACACGGCAATCAGTCAGATGATGGTCTTTGTTAATGAGGCCTATAAACAAGAAACATTGCCCAAGAAATCCGTTGAAGATTTTGTGAAACTGCTCTCTCCCTTTGCTCCCCACATTGCCGAAGAGATGTGGCAAGCTCTTGGGTATCAAGAGACCATTACTTATGAGCCATGGCCTGAATATGATCCCAGCCTGCTGGTGGAAGAGACGGTGGAAGTGGTGGTTCAAATAAAAGGTAAAATTAAAGCACGCTTAACGGTTCCAGTTGATCTCTCTGAGGAGGAGCTGAAGGAGCAAGCCCTTAATCACGACCGCATTAAGGCGGATATAGAAGGAAAAACCATACGCAAGGTGATTGTGGTGCCCAACAAGCTCGTCAACATCGTTGTTTAGGGATCAGCAAAACCAGGGTAAAAAAGAGACTAGCCATAAAACATGTGAAATACCTTATTTAAATCTTCATCATATTTTAGGTGGGTGGCTTTAAACAGGTGATGAAACAGGCTGCCTGCCTCCTCTTTGATTACATCTAAGCCCACTGCCGTCACTCCGCCAGGAACCGATACTTTTTCCTGCAGCGACTTAAAGTTAAAGGTGTGACTATCCAACAGTGCCGCCAACCCAGATAACATATATGTAATCAATTGCACCGCCTGCTCTTTTGGAAGACCGGTTTTGTCATGCGCGGCATCGGCCATCATCTCCAACAGACAGCTGATAAAGGCTGGTCCACAGCTGACCAGATCAGAGGCAATGCGGGTATACTTTTCATCTATCCAAAAGGGGTGACTGATCGTTTTCATCAGGGAGTAGATGGTCTCCTTTTCTCTACTTTTTAAGCGTTCTCCCGCCATGATCAGGGAAGCCCCTTGCCCCGCTGCATTGGTAATGCTGGGAATCACTTTAGCAATTTTTCCCTTCAGTTGGGATTCCAAATCTTTGATGGTGACTGGACTTGTGATGGAGATAATCAGCTGGTCCTGATGAACATCAGCGGCAATTTCCTGGATAACAGCTTTAAATTCCAGCGGTTTAATGCAGAGAAATATAAGGTCTGCCTCTTGGACCACTCGAACGTTGCTGGAATAAGCATGTAGTCCTGTATGCTTTTTAGCCAGTTCCATCACTTTGGCAAAGGTACGGTTAGAGGCATATATTTGTTGCGGTCGCAGGGCTTTAGCCTGTATAAATCCTTCAATTAAGATACGGCCCATATTACCTGTACCTATGAAACCAACTCGCATAGACGCTCCTCCCCAATGCTGTTTATACATGTTTATGTAATGGTAGGCTTGCCATATGCCCTACTCTTTTTGTTGAAAGCGAGGGACAGGGCTTATGTTTTATGGCTGGACGAGTAGAGAGAAGATGTTGTTAGGTATAAATCTTATTTTGCTTCTCGTGGTGGGTGGTTTCTTTCTCCATCACTTTAGGGGGGATTCGTCTTATGTCCAAGAGACATTGCAACCTTATCCGGACTTAGTTCAGGGGACCAATGTTCGGGCACAAGATGATCACGGTGATCAAGATCTAGTGGGACAGGAGACTGAATATTCTCTCCATTCATCCCCTGGCATGGAAGAGAAGGTAACGGTAGATATTAAAGGTGCGGTGCAGGCCCCTGGTGTTTATACCCTTTCGTCCACTGATCGGGTGATTGATGCGCTTGAGCGTGCTGGAGGACTCCTAGAGGAGGCATCTACGCTGTCTGTCAATTTGGCCCAACCTCTTCAGGATGGCATGGTGATTTATATACCGACGCAGGATGAATTGCAGGAAGGCGTTTTATCCATCCCCACCAATGGGCCGGCAGGGGGCATCGTGTCCAACTCGGGCAAAATCAACATTAATAAGGCAACCGCTGAAGAGTTGCAAGCGCTGCCAGGTATTGGACCCACCCGAGCAGCCGCCATTGTGCGTTACAGAGAAGAGCATGGACCATTTAAAAGCCTTGATGAAATTACGAACGTGTCGGGGATTGGACCCAAAATATTGGAAAACATTGCTGATCAGATCGAGTTGTAATTTAGATTAATCTCTTTTTGTGATGCTTGGTTAAGGAGTGGCATAATGAGAAAATCATGGGATCACTATTTTATGGATATCGCTTATATGGCAGCTTCTAGAGCTACGTGTCCGCGGCGGCATGTGGGAGCGATCTTGGTTAAGGAGAAAAAAATTTTAGGCACTGCCTATAATGGCGCACCCGCCGGAGTGGCCGACTGTTATGAGGCAGGCTGCATTTTGTCTCAAACTTGGGAGGAGCTGGATGGGAAGCGGGTTCAAAAAACACACTGTATCCGTCCCATTCATGCTGAACAAAATTTGCTCTTGTTTACCGATCGGGAAGATCGACAAAATGCCACCGTCTATGTGACGGATCAGCCGTGTTGGACGTGTACCAACATGTTGGCCAATAGCGGGATTGGGGAGATTGTTTATCATCGGGAATATCGAAAAGATCAAGAGCAGGTGGAACAGTTGTTGAGGCAAAAAGGGATTGTTTTGCGTCAATTAGAGGGCTACACACCACCTCCCGGTTTGTTGACAAATGTGATTGAATAAGAGGGAGTCATTAAACGGGAAAGAGCGTGAGCGTATGGTGGAAATGGCCACTTATGTGATCGTGCTCTTTATCATCCAAGCTGTATGCATCTTGCAAGCAAGCATCACTGGGGAGCTTAATCTTTTGTGGGGCTCCCTTTTGTTTCTTTTATTTCTGTTCCGCAAACGGCTCGTTTTACCAAGGAATCACCCCTTGTTTTTGCGCCGAAAACAACAATTGATGATGTGGGCTTTGGGTCTTATTTTCCTTATATTCTGTAATTTCTATCTGAGCTGGTATCAGGCTAGCCTAGAACATTCCTCTATCAGGGAGATGGTGGCCACCTCGACTAAGGCTACCGATTTGCAACAAGATGCCCTGATTTTACCTGCTGCAATCAGCGGTATTGTTCAATCCCCTGTTAAGATTGATGGTCAGCGAGTCAGCTTTACCTTATGTGTCTTAGAGGTGGATGACTATAAGCTACGTCAGCCTGAACCCGTGGTGGTGACCCATTATGTTCAAAGCTTGGAAGAAAGGGATCGATATGAACGGTTAAAGGGGGGTGACCACTGGCAGGGCCAAGTGAAGCTTTCCCAGCCTCATCCCGCCCGCAATCCCGGCGCCTTTGACTATCAGCGCTACTTAGCTCAACAGGGTATTCATTATGTGGCCCAAGTGGAAGGAGAGGTTCGTATAAAACGGGTCGAACCCCGTTTTTCAGTGGCTCATTCCATTTTTGATCTCCGGCAGCGCTGGATTGAACAAACGGATCGCCTCTATTCCCCATCCATCGCCCCCTTGGTTCAAGCCATGACGGTGGGGGAATGGACGGCCATTGAGCAGGACCTGCTCAAATTGTACCAAGATTTGGGTTTGGTTCATCTGCTCGCCATTTCCGGACTGCACGTCACTATTGTGGTCGGTGTCGTTTATGCCATCCTATCTCGCTTGCCTTTTACCCGTGAAACGATTTATCTGCTTCTTTTTTTATTTATCCCTGTTTATATGGTTTTTAGCGGATTTAATATTCCGGTGATTCGGTCCGGATTGATGGCGATGGTGGTGCTCCTTTTCTTGCGCTTTAGACTGCACCACCATGCCTTGCTTGGTTTATATCTGGTTTTGGTTGCCATGATTCTGGCCGAGCCAAACATTTTGTTTCAGATGGGCTTTCAGCTCTCTTTTGCTATCACGTTTGGCCTGATCACCATGGTTCCCAAAGTATATCCATTTATGCCAGGAAAACATGAGCGACTAAAGCAGGGACTTGCGGTGGCCTTGGTGGCCCAGTTGATTTCGCTGCCCATCATCTTATATCACTTTTATGCTTTTTCGCCCCTCTCTTTTTTGTTAAATGTGGTGGTGGTCCCTCTTTACTCGGCGGTCTATATTCCTGGGGCGTATCTTTTGACGGTACTCAGCTTTATTAGTGAAGAGTCAATTTCACTCTTGTTATGGGCCTATGATCATAGCTTCCAATTTTTGAATCAGTGTTTAGCCACCATTTATCAGCTCCCTTACGTGGTGATCCATACCGGTCAACCGGGTTGGTGGTGGCTCAGTTTGGTTATTCTCTTGCTTATAAACATGGCGGTCTGGGCAGAACACGGACTGAAAAAACGGTTTTTGTTTTCCCTTATTCTGTTTCCTGTTTTGCTTTTAATCATGCTCATCTTACCGGCTTTTGACAAACATGGCTATGTTACCATTCTAGATGTGGGACAAGGAGATGCCATTGTGATAGAAGCCCCATTTAGGAAAGAAGTGGTATTGATCGACGTAGGTGGGAATATAAGATATGTTGAGGAAGAATGGCAACAGCAAAGGAACCCCTTTGAGGTGGGACGGGATATTATCTTGCCTTATCTTAAATATAGGGGGATTAACCGGATCGATAAAATTGTGATTTCCCATGGTCATTTTGATCACTATGGAGGGCTTATGGGGCTTTTAGATAAAATCCCCATTGGTATGGTGCTTTATCCACCTCTTTTGCCCCAGTCTGAGGTGGAACTACAATTGCTGCTTAACCTGCAGGCCCAGGGGATTCCGGTGTATTTTCTGGAGCGAGAAGTTGGATGGCAGACGGATGATACGCAATTTAAAGTGGTGCACCCTGATACCGGTGGCAAGGTTCAACGGCATGCCCATCATGTGCATCAGTACAATTTGGTGCTTTGGAACAAGATTTACCACACCACGTTTTTGTGGACAGGCGATGTGGAAAAGGACGGGGAAGAAAAGATCATGGCCCTCTATCCGCGCCTTCAGGCCCACGTGCTCAAGGTTGCCCATCACGGCAGCAGCACCTCCACCTCCCAGCGCTGGCTGGAGCATGTACAGCCGGAGGTAAGCGTCATCTCTGCGGGCCTTCATAATCGGTACGGTCATCCCCATGAAGAGGTGTTGCACCGTTTGCACAACAGCGGGACCCGCATCTTGAACACGGCTGAGCATGGGGCCGTTCGCTTTATCATCAGCCCATCGGGGTACCAGGTGGTCCCAACTTTACAATGGGAGGGGGACTAGGTACAATAAGCGTGAGGAATTGGTATAAGCAAGTGAAAGTGGAGACCCATTAAAAAAGGCCTCGCTTAACCATTAAGCGGGGCCAAAACATGATTCTTGGCCAAAACTTTGCGGCCAGGGTTGTTTCACTTTGTCTGGGCTAATTTAGATTGCCGATCAGGTCAAAGACGATGAAAAGGATAAAAACAAGCATAAAAAAGCCAAAAGAGACAACGAAGCCCACGATGGAATCCATCAAGTCATTGCGCGTATCGTGCCGGTCTTGTTCAAATTGATTGCTGGTTTGAACAGCTTGTTCCTGGTTCAATTGATTTGCACTCATCTTTTCAACCTCCTGCTTTTCTAATGCTTAGTATAAAAGATGTGCTCAAAAAAATCCATTCCCTTCATCATTTTTATCTTACTGCAACATTTCCAGTCATTTTGACGTCTATTGAGTGAAGGGGGAGAGGGGGTACTTTTGTGCCGGACTCCGAACTTGTAAAACAGGCCCAATCCGGCCATCAAGAAGCATTGATTCAGTTGCTGCGCGAAATTGAGACCCCTTTGTACCGCACGGCATACTACATGTTAGGCAATGAGCAGGACGCCCTTGATATGACCCAAGAAGCGCTGATTAAAATTTATCGTCACATAAAGCAGTTTAAGCAGCAGGCCCAGTTTAAAACATGGGCGCAACGCATCGTAACCAACTTATGTATCGATCTTTGCCGACAGCGGAAACAGATAAAAGTAGTTAATCAAAGTGTGGATGAGATCAAGCAACTTCCCTCACATCGTGCGGAAAAAGAGATTGAACACCGCTTGTTAAGAGGGGAGATTGAAGTGGCCATTTGTCAATTAAGTGAAGAACAGCGGGCAGCCATCGTCTTGCGCTATATGCATGATTTCACCTATCAAGAGATCGCCGAGGCGATGGATTTGCCCTTAAATACTGTGAAGTCCCACTTGTTCAGGGCGCGGAAAGCGTTAAAGAAGCTGCTTTCTGCCCACGAGGAAGGTGGGGAAGGTGGTGATGCGGGTGAACTGTGAACAGGCAGCGGAGCTGATTCAACGTCAGCTGGATGGAGATTTGTCAGAAATTGAGGAAAAGGAGCTTCATCACCATTTGGCCCACTGTCCGTCTTGCTCTGAAGAGCACAAACAGTACCGCCAAGTTGACAAATTGTTAAAAGAGTTGCCCAAGGTGAATCCAGACCGCTCTGTTACTGATTCCTTAGAATTAAAATTCCTGGTGAAAGAGAAAAAAGGAAGCGAGAAAGGGGCCAGGTTCACCAAGGGCAAGTGGTTGGCTGGGACGATGGTGGCTGTTGTATTACTTGCTGTGGCTCTCATTTGGGGAGGGGGAAACGATTCGTTAACGTCTTCCGAATTGAGCATGGCTCAGGATGGTGCACCGGAAGACAGTGCTGAAATTTTTAGCGGTAGCCGAGATGAAGCGAAAGACCCCATCCAAGCCGAGGAATCTGATCTGGAGCATGATCAACTGCCCGAAGACGTGGATGAGGCTGCCATGACTCAATTGTTAGAGGATGAAGAGGATGAGAGCCTTGCCATAGGGTTAAAAGAAGGGGACCGCGCTTTTTCTCCTGATCGCACCTATCTGGCCTATATCGGTCCAGATGGGGAAGATCTTCGCCTTGATCAGGTGGTAAATGGAGAATACAAGCCTTACTATATCGCCATCAATCCCCAGGGGAAGGAATGGGGGATCAAAGAGATGCGCTGGGTCTCTGACCACGAACTGTATTATGTCCTCTATCATCTGGATACAGAAGAGGAGCAGTACTGGCTGATCAACGTTCCAGAACGGCAAGAACAACAGTTGGAACATCCCATTCAAGACGGAGCACAGCCTATCCCGAAAAAGGAAGATAGAAGCAGCGCTCCATCACCGGCAGAAAGCAGTGATTAAAGGAGCGAGGAGCTATGCTGGCTATCACTGAACTTACTCAACAGATTGAGAAAGGGGAAGTAGCCCCCGTTTATCTTCTTTATGGAGAGGAACGGCTGCTCATTGAAGAAACGGTCAATCTGTTACGAACCCAATTGATCGGTGGTGCTGAGAATGATTTAAACTATGAACGCTTTGATTTGACTGAACATCCCGTTCAACAGGCCCTTGAAGCGGCGGAAACCTTTCCTTTTTTGGGTGACAAACGTCTGGTGGTGGGTTATGGCGCTACTTTTTTAAGCAGTGTGAGGGAGAAAGAGAAGGTAGAGCATGATTTAGAAGCCTTGGAAGCATACCTTGAGAATCCCGCCCCCTATTCTGTACTGGTACTTGTTCTTGATCATCCTAAACTGGACGAGCGGAAAAAGCTGGTTCGCTTGCTGAAAAAACAAGCGGTTGTGGCAGAAGCTAGTCCGCTTAAACCCAAAGATCTGCTTCCCTGGTTGATCAAAAGGGCAGAACAGCGACAGGTACAACTGGACGCCGACGCCGGGGCTTTGTTGCACCAGTTTGCAGGAAATGACCTGACGTTTTTAGATCAAGAACTGGCTAAAATGGCTAACTATGTGGGGCCTGGCGGAACGATCACCACAGAAGTGGTGCATCATCTTGCAGCCGAAACAACAGCTCACAATGTTTTTCAGTTGGTCAATGATGTGGCTGAACAAAACATATCCAGAGCCCTTTATGCCCTCAATCAACTGCTGGCGCAAAATGAGGAACCGATCAAAATTATTTTTCTCTTAGCGCGCCAATTTCGCTTAATGTATCAGGCGAAATACTTGTTAAAAAAGGGTTATCCACAGCGGGATCTCAGCCGGCTGATGGGTGTACACCCGTACGTGGCCAAGCTGGCTAGCCAGCACTGTAAACCGTTTACATTAAACCATTTAGCCCGCATGTTAAAACATTTGGCCCAACTTGATTATCAAATGAAGACGGGTCAAATTGATAAACAGCTGGCCCTTCATCTGTTTATTTTACAATCTATACCCAATCAAAAAGGTGTCCCTGTCATCTGAGCAGCGGACACCTTTTTTACGGCCAAGGAGCATTAGGCCGATGTTTCCTGAACAAGTTGGTTAAATTTTTTAGCCAGTTTGGATTTATGGCGGGCGGCCTTATTTTTGTGTATCAAGCCTTTGGAGACAGCTTTATCCAATTTTTTAGTGGCAATTCTTAATGCTTCTTGAGCAGCCTCCACTTCTTTCTGTTCAACAAGCCGCTCCACTTTTTTAAGGGCTGTGCGTAAGTCGGACCGTAAGGACCGATTGTGCAAACGCCTTTTTTCATTTTGTCTGGCCCGTTTAATAGATGATTTTATATTGGCCAATGGGCTCACCTCCTTGAACAAACACCCCAGATCATACAACGCATTAAATTATACCCTGAAAAATTAGGGATTGCAATAATCTGTCTGGTTTGGAATAAACAGTGTTGCAACGTATAAACTATGGGTAACTTTCACCAATTTAGAGGGGGGTTAGCGTTTGAGAAAGACGGATAAGCAAAGTCTTGATCTATCGGCTTTTCAGGTGAGAACGGACCTGGCCGTTGAAGCCCGCCAAATGGCTTTAGATGCCCAAAAAGAGGCCGATCAAGACTCAGGAGATATTGAGGGAGTTCTCTATGACGAATTTGAAGAGGACGGTATCAAAATTATAAAAGTACATATTCAATCGGATCAAGGAGCCAAACGGGTGGGAAAACAAAAAGGGCGTTATTTAACGCTGGAGGCCAAAGCCCTCAGAACTAAGGATAGCGATTTTCAGGACAAGGTGACCACCGTTTTGGCCAACCAGTTTTATCAATTTTTACAGGAAGTGGGCATTGCCCTTGACGCCAAATGTTTGGTGGTGGGCTTGGGTAATTGGAACATCACTCCTGATGCCCTGGGGCCCATTGTGGTTGAACGGATGGTGGTCACCAACCATTTATTTCAGCTGCAACCCGATCAGGTGGAAAGCGGCTTTCGGCCTGTAAGTGCGCTGACGCCAGGTGTGATGGGATTGACTGGAATGGAGACCAGTGCAATTATAAGCGGCGTTGTTAAAGAGACTAAGCCAGATTTTATCATTGCCATTGACGCTTTGGCTGCCCGTTCCATAGAACGGTTAAACACCACTATTCAAATTACGGATACTGGCATCCATCCCGGATCGGGGGTGGGGAATAAACGGAAGGAATTGAATAAGGAAACTTTAGGCATACCGGTGATTGCGATAGGCGTACCAACAGTGGTGGATGCCGTCTCTATCGTAAGTGATAGCATCGACTTTTTGTTGGGTCATCTCGGGCAGGAGTTAAAAGATGAACGCACTGGGACCAATCCCAGACGGGCGTTAGCACCTGGTGGTCTTTCTTTTCAGTTTGGGGAAGTGAAACAATTTGATCCCAACTCCATTCCTCCACTCCCTGAGCGAAAAACGATTTTAGGTTTGGTGGGCACCCTGGAGGAACAGGAGAAAAGGCAGTTGATTTATGAGGTATTAAAACCGTTAGGGCATCAGCTGATGGTGACTCCCAAAGAGGTGGATGATTTTATTGATGATATGGGCAACATCATCGCCAACGCTTTAAGCGCCGCCCTTCATGAAAAAATTGATCGCACCAATGTCGCTGCTTACAATCATTAACTTCCCTTAAATCTGGCATTCCTTTCATTTTCCATTTCCCTGTTCTAATTTGGACAACCTTGTCATACAGTGGTAGCAAACGGTGTAAGGGACTATGGTGGGAAGATGAAAGGAATGATTCAATGGGAAGGCGTTTTATTGACCCATTAATTAAACGTATTAAATGGGGAAAAATATCAGGCCTTTCCCGTCCCTTTGCTCAAAGGACTAGAGGTCGCTTCCTTCTTTTTAGCGTGGTTGGATGCCTGCTGCTTTTACTTTTGCCCTCGTTTATTGCTGTTGTTCATGCCTCTTTTCAACTGAGCTCCGACTCGTTAAAAAAATGGACCCGGCAGATTTCGGTGGAAACGCTGGCGGCCCCCTTGATGGTGGAGATACCAGAGCTGAAAGTGCATATCCAAGAGCATGTCCACCTGCCCAAGCTTTCCAACATTATGGTTGAAATGGCCACCACTCTAAATCCTGAGGATCCCCGTACCCTCATTCGAAGTGAGATTCCAGGGTTCTCCTTTTTTGATGATGATTTGATCGTAGCCGGACAAGGCGTCTCCTACACGGCCCTAACCTCTGAATCCTCCCCACCATTGGATGTGGTCTTGGCGGAACGGGAAGCTGTCCTGCAATCGTTGGAAGGAAAAGAGGAAGAGGAGACCGATTCTCCTGATCAAAAACCGGCCCTAACCACTGGGGGACGAAAAGTGGTGTTAATCTACCATACCCACAACCGGGAGTCCTGGTTGCCCCATCTTCCCTCTGCCACAAAGGCGGATGAAGCGTTTCACAAGGAGATCAACATTACCAAGGTAGGGGAAAAGCTGGGACAGGAACTGGAAAAAAGGGGGATTGGGGCTCAGGTGGATACGACGGATATCGGCTATCTTCTTGATAAAGCTGGCCTTAATTATTCCAAGTCGTACGCCCAGTCCCGGAAGGTGGTTGAAGCCGCCCTGCAAAAAAATAAAGATCTGTTGTTTATGTTTGATTTACATAGGGATAGTTCCGGCCGAGAGCATACCACGTTTGAAATGGATGGAAAACAGTATGCCCGTCCATTCTTCGTGATCGGTAAAAACAACCCCAACTATCAAAGCAATGTTCGCTTTGCTGAAGCGCTCAATAATATATTGGAGGAGCGGTATCCAGGGTTGTCCCGAGGCATTCTAGCCCGGCAGACGGGACATGGGGAGTATAATCAGTCCTTATCCGAATATAATTTATTAATAGAGATAGGCGGAGTAGAAAACACATTGGAAGAGTCGTACCGAACAGCGGAGTTGTTGGCCGAAGCCATTGCCGATTTATATTGGGAAGCGGAAAAAGTGGATGCTCCTCAACAAGTGGCGGAGCAGGAAGAAAAGTAGCCGGTTAGCCGGAGAGGATGATAGAGATGGCACGATTTATGGTTAAAGTGCTGCTATTGGCGTGCACCCTGCTGATTGGTATGTTACTGGGAATTCAGCAGGCTGAACACGGCATATTATCCATATTGGGGGTGCAAACCTTTCAAGGAGATCTAGAGGTTGAGATGACTGACAGCCACCATGAAGCCAAAAGCATCGATCACTATATTAAAAGAATAGATGGGGATGAAGTGGAAGTGGGTTATGTCAATGACCCCTTTTCCCTCAAGGAACTTGAAGAAAAGGAAGAAGAGTGGGCACTCACCCATAGCCAAAATCGCTATAGTAAAATTGGCAACGCCTTGGGTGAGATGGTTTATTCCGCCTCTCAAAAGGGGGCGGAGTGGTTTGCCAACCAGCTGGCCAAGCTACTATAACAGATCCTTGCTTATACCTTAAAGAAGCCTTAAAGCTGCATGTTGATGCGGCTTTTTGTTTTTTTCGTCTTCTGCTATAATCTCTTTAGTTAAAAATGTGGGTGAAAGGGGTACTGGAAGCTGAACCCTGCTTGACACAGGAGTGAACATGATGAGCGATAAGAGCAAAGAGCGTAAACAACGACAGCGTCTGATCCGTAATTTTTCCATTATTGCCCATATTGATCATGGCAAATCCACGTTGGCCGATCGGATACTGGAAAAAACAGGGGCCCTTTCGGAACGGGAAATGAAGGAACAATTCCTTGACCAGCTTGATTTGGAGCGGGAACGAGGCATCACCATCAAGCTGAATGCAGTCCGCCTCACCTATCGGGCCAAAGATGGCAACGAGTATTTGTTTCATCTCATCGATACGCCGGGACATGTTGATTTTACATACGAGGTCTCCCGCAGTCTGGCTGCTTGTGAAGGGGCATTGCTCGTGGTGGATGCGGCCCAGGGGATAGAAGCTCAAACCTTGGCCAACGTGTATCTGGCCATTGAAAATGATTTGGAAATTATTCCAGTGATCAATAAAATTGATTTGCCCAGTGCCGATCCTGATCGGATCAAACGGGAGATTGAGGATGTAATCGGTCTTGATGCCAGTGAAGCCATCTTAGCCTCCGCAAAAGAAGGGATAGGCATTGAAGAGATTTTGGAACAAGTGGTGGAAAAAATTCCGCCTCCTTCAGGAGATCCAGATGCCCCGTTAAAAGCCCTCATTTTTGACTCGGTGTACGATCCCTATCGCGGCGTTATCACGTATATTCGCGTGGTGGACGGTGTTTTAAAGCCTGGCATGCAAGTGAAATTGATGGCGACCGGCAAAGTGTATGAAGTGACGGAGGTGGGGACCTTCAGCCCGCACCCCACCAAGGTGGAGGAGTTATCGGTTGGCGATGTGGGCTACATGGCTGCCTCCATCAAAAGTGTAGAGGATACACGGGTGGGGGATACCATTACGGATGCCCAGCGTCCGGCCACAGAGCCTCTGCCAGGGTACCGGAACATCAATCCCATGGTGTTTTGCGGCATGTTCCCCGTTGACTCAGACGATTATAACGATTTACGCGAAGCTTTGGAGAAACTGCAGCTGAATGATGCCGCGCTGACTTGGGAGCCTGAATCCTCTCAAGCCCTTGGCTTTGGCTTTCGCACCGGATTTCTTGGCCTGTTGCATATGGAGATTATCCAAGAGCGCATCGAGAGGGAATTTAATATCCCCCTGATTACAACAGCGCCCAATGTGGTCTATAAAGTCACTTTAACCAATGGTCAAACCTTATTGATCGATAATCCCAGTTTAATGCCGGAGCGTCAAAAGATCGAACAAATCGAAGAACCGTATGTAAAGGCCACCGTCCTCGTTCCTACAAATTATGTGGGAGCGGTGATGGAGCTGTGCCAGAACAAAAGAGGTCAATATTTAGATATGACCTACCTCGATGAGCGGCGGGTGCAAATCCAGTATGAACTGCCTTTAGCTGAGATTGTTTACGACTTTTTTGATCAGCTAAAGTCAAGCACGAAAGGCTATGCCTCCTTTGATTATGAACTGATCGGCTATAAGCCGGGCGATCTGGTAAAAATGGATATACTGATTAACAACGAGCGGGTGGATGCTTTATCGCTGATTGTTCACCGCAGCCAAGCTTATCATCGGGGCAAAGCGTTGGCCGAAAAATTGAAGGAGCTGATTCCACGGCAAATGTTTGAGATTCCCATCCAAGCGGCCATCGGTAACAAAGTGATTGCCCGGGAAACCATACGAGCCTTGCGGAAAAATGTTTTGGCTAAATGTTATGGCGGTGATGTGACCCGCAAACGCAAATTGCTGGAGAAACAGAAAGAAGGAAAAAAACGGATGAAAGCCGTTGGCAACGTGGAAATCCCTCAAGAAGCCTTTATGGCGGTGCTTCAAATGGACCAGAAAGGGTGAGGGAGCATGCCCCGTTCCGCATACATTCATATCCCTTTTTGCCAGCAGATTTGTCCCTATTGTGACTTTAATAAATACCATCTAAAGGGACAGCCCGTTGACGACTATTTAAAGGCATTGGCGAAAGAGATACAACTAGCGACAGAGCATGCGCCTGATAATGTGGAAACTGTTTTTATCGGTGGGGGTACCCCCACCGTCCTTACTTTACGTCAAATGGAATTTTTGTTGGATACCATCAATAGGTATTTAAAGCCTTCACCATCTGCCGAGTTTACCATTGAGGCCAATCCCGGCACTGTCCATTATGATCTGCTTCATCTGATGTATCAAAATGGGGTGAATCGCCTTTCCTTCGGCGTACAAAGCTTTGATGAGAAGCTTTTAAAGAAACTGGGGCGCATACACTCTCTTCGCGACATTTATCGTTCCATAGACTTAGCTAGAAGCGCCGGCTTTACCAACATCTCCATCGACCTGATGTTTCGCTTGCCTGGTCAAAGCATGGACCAACTAGAAGACAGCGTAGAGAAAGCGGTCAAGCTTGATTTGCCCCATCTATCGGCCTACAGCTTAACCATCGAAGCTGGCACCGTGTATGACAAGCTGTATCAGAAGAACAGGCTCAGCCTTCCTGATGAAGATATGGAAGCAGACATGTTTCAATTGTTGATTGATCGGCTGACAGCTGCGGGCTACCGCCAGTATGAGATTAGCAACTTTGCCCGTCCCGGTTATGAAAGCCGCCACAATCTGACTTATTGGCGCAATGAGGAATACTATGGCTTTGGAGCGGGAGCCCACGGCTATGTAAAGGGAGTAAGGTATATGAATGTGAACGGGGTTACGGCTTATATCAAGCAGATGTTTGAGCTGGGCTCAGCCAGGGAAGAGGAGCACTTGGTTTCTCTGAAAGAAGCCATGGAAGAGACGATGATGTTGGGTTTGCGGCTGGCGGAAGGTGTGAGTAAGGATTCGTTTTATAAGCGTTTTGGTATAAAGGTGGAAGAACAATATGGACCACAACTTCATCATCTGCTTAACAAAGGCTTAATCTGTACCGACGGGAAACGTTATCGGTTAACACCCAAGGGGATTTTTCTGGGCAATGAAGTGTTTGCCACCTTTATTTAAGCTGATTGACATTTAAAGTTCGGTTTGGTATCTTGAAAGTAAGTTTTAGCACTCGTTTATTATGAGTGCTAATAGGTGGGGTATAGCATGTTGACAGAACGTCAAAAGTTAATCTTGAAAATCATTGTTGATGACTATGTGCGCTCCGCAGAGCCCGTCGGTTCACGCACCATTGCCAAGCGGGAAGGGATCAATTTCTCTCCGGCAACGATCCGCAATGAAATGGCGGATTTGGAAGAGATGGGCTATTTAACGCAACCCCATACCTCAGCGGGACGCATCCCTTCTCAAAAGGGTTATCGCTTCTATGTGGACAACTTGATGGTTCCGGAGCGCTTGTCTAAAGAAGTGGTGGAAAGGATTCACCAGCTATACACCGAAAGGTTTTTACAATTTGAGCAAGTGATCCAAGAGACAGCCACCGTTTTGTCTCAGTTAACCAATTATACATCGATCGCTTTGGGCCCAGGCTTTTTTGAGGCCACTTTAAAGCATATTCAGATGGTTCCCCTTTCGGATAAGCTGGCCGTTGCCATCATTGTGACCAACACCGGGCATGTGGAACACCGGACGGTATCTGTGCCTGATAACGTTGATCTTTCCGATATGGAGAAGCTGGTCAATCTTTTAAATGACAAGCTGGTGGGGGTCCCCCTGTACCAGTTTAAAGATCGACTGAAAACGGAAATCGCTTCCGAACTGAAACGACACATCACTGAATATCAGGCTGTCATGAAAATGCTGGAGGAAGTCTTAATCAGTGAAAAAGATGAGCGTGTCTTTCTAACAGGCACCACCCACATTTTTTCTCAACCTGAGTTTCGGGACGTGGAAAAAGCCCGAGGGTTGTTTGAGTTTCTTGAACAGCATGATCGGATTCAAGATGTGTTGTCTCCATCCAAAGAGAAGGAAGGCATTTCCGTCTCTATTGGTCATGAAAATTTAGAGGAAGCGTTTTCGGAGTGCAGCATTATTACGGGCACTTACTCCATCGGGGGTAAGCCTGTCGGCACCTTAAGCATATTGGGACCAACCCGGATGGATTATAAAAAAGTGATTTCCATCTTACATGTTTTGGCTAGTGATTTAAGTTACTATCTTGACAATGTCTATTAATCTGCAGAGCGTAGGAGAAACCACTGGGAGTAAGCGAAAACCACTGGCAGCGTATGAAAATGAAGAGAATGGTCTACAACTGGTAAAACGGTGTTTTTTAAATGGGGCTAAAGCAGTACTTTAGCCCCATCTGCTGATGATAGGAGGAGGTGTCCCGGTGAAAGAGGACAATAAGGTACAAGAGAGGGACGAAACTGAAACAGAAGGCCAATACATAACCCAAGACAATAAGGATCTGGATGAGTTGGAACAGAAAACGGCAGATGGTTCAGCCGAACGTGAAACGGGCGGTGAGGAGACGGACCAAACCGCTGAACAGGCTGATCAGAATCGCGACAATCGCGACGCTTCCTTAACTGAGGAAATGGATATGGAGAAAATCCAAGCTCAAATCAAGGAGCTTCAAGAGAAGCTGAAAGAGGCAGAACAGAAAGCGGAAGAAAATTACAACCGCTTTCTCAGGGCTCAGGCCGATTTTGAAAATTTTCGCCGTCGGACCCGCAAGGAGAAAGAAGAGCTTGAGGCCTATGCCTCCGTCTCTTTAATTGAGCAGCTGTTGCCCGTTTTAGACAATTTTGAGCGGGCTATTGAGGCTGGTAAACAAACGGAAGATCAGGAAGGCATGCTTAAAGGGGTTGAAATGGTATTCACCCAAATTAAACAAGTGCTTCAGCAGCAAGGCTTAGTAGAGATTGAAGCGGTGGGGCAACCTTTTGATCCCCATGTTCATGAAGCAGTGATGCAGGTTGAAAGTGAAGAGTATCAATCGGGCTACGTGGTGGAAGAGCTGCAGAAAGGATATAAACTGAAAGATCGAGTGATCAGACCCGCTATGGTCAAGGTAAGCCAATAAATCAATCTCTTAAATCAATTTCAATCAATTTCTACTTACTCTAGCCCCTAAGGAGGTAGAAACATGGGTAAAGTGATCGGCATCGACTTAGGAACAACCAATTCATGTGTCGCTGTTTTGGAAGGTGGAGAGCCTGTCGTTATCCCTAATGCTGAAGGTGGACGGACCACCCCCTCTGTCGTAGCCTTTAAAGATGGTGATCGGCTGATTGGAGAGGTGGCCAAGCGGCAGGCTGTCACCAATCCTGATAAAACGGTGATTTCCATCAAGCGCCATATGGGCACCAACCACAAAGTGAAAATCGATGATAAAGAGTACACCCCTCAAGAAATATCGGCTATGATTTTACAAAAGTTGAAAGCGGATGCGGAAGCTTACCTGGGGGAAAAAGTGGAGAAAGCGGTTATTACCGTTCCGGCTTACTTTAACGATTCCCAGCGCCAAGCCACAAAGGATGCCGGCCGAATTGCCGGGCTAGAAGTTTTGCGCATTGTTAACGAGCCCACAGCCGCTGCTTTGGCCTATGGTTTAGATAAAGAGGAGGATCAAACCATCTTGGTGTATGACCTGGGTGGTGGAACCTTTGACGTCTCTATTTTGGAACTGGGAGATGGATTTTTTGAAGTGAAAGCCACCAGCGGTGACAACAAATTGGGTGGCGATGATTTCGACCAAGTGATTATCGATTACCTTATTGATAAATTTAAAAAGGAAAATGGAATCGATCTTTCCCAGGATAGAATGGCCATGCAGCGCTTAAAAGAAGCGGCTGAGAAGGCTAAGAAAGATTTGTCCAGCGTCACCTCAACCACCATCTCCCTGCCCTTTATTACGGCTGATGCCACCGGGCCTAAACATCTTGAAGAAACATTAACGCGCGCTAAGTTTGAAGAGTTAAGCGCCCATTTGGTGGAGCGGACCCTGGGACCCACTCGTCAGGCCCTACAAGATGCTGGTCTTGAGCCTGGCGATGTGGATAAAGTGGTTCTGGTGGGCGGTTCAACCCGCATTCCTGCCGTTCAGGAAGCAATTAAGCAATTGACTGGTAAAGAGCCCCACAAAGGGATCAACCCCGACGAAGTGGTGGCATTGGGAGCCGCCATTCAGGCAGGGGTGTTGTCGGGTGAAGTCAAAGACGTGGTGCTTCTGGATGTCACCCCCTTATCCCTTGGTATTGAAACGTTGGGTGGCGTGTTTACCAAACTGATTGAGCGCAACACCACCATCCCCACCAGCAAGTCTCAAATCTTTTCCACCGCAGCTGATAACCAAACCGCCGTTGAAATTCACGTTCTGCAAGGGGAACGGGAGATGGCGGCAGATAACAAAACGCTGGGCCGCTTCCAACTGACAGATATTCCACCAGCACCAAGGGGCGTTCCTCAGATTGAGGTCACCTTTGATATTGATGCCAATGGCATCGTCAATGTTTCGGCGAAAGATCTGGGCACAGGGAAGGAGCAGAAAATCACCATTAAATCTTCCAGTGGCCTTTCTGAAGAAGAGATTCAGCGCATGATCAAGGAAGCGGAGATGTATGCAGAGGAAGATAAGCAAAAGCGTGAACGAGCTGAGCTTCGAAATGAAGCCGATTCCCTACTCCATACGGTAGAAAAGACATTGAAGGATTTGGGCGATAAAGTGGAGCAAAGCGAAATTGACAAAGCCAATGCGGCCAAGGAAAAATTGAGAAAGGCCTTGGAAGGTGACAACATTGACGAAATAAGACAGGCCAAGGATGAACTTTCTAAAATCGTACAGGAGCTCTCCATTAAGTTGTATCAGCAGGCCCAGCAAAAGACGGCTGAAGCGGGATCGGGTCAGTCGGAAAATAAACAGCGGGACAATGTGGTGGATGCTGAATTTGAAGATCTGGATCAAGACAAAAAGGAGTAAGGAGAACAAAAAAGTCAAAGCCATTATGGCTTTGACTTTTTTAAGCAACATGTTATGATAAATTTTATGGATTGTAGCGGGAGTGACCTTGATCGATGAGCAAACGGGATTATTATGACGTGCTGGGAGTCAGCCGCGACGCCAGTCAAGAAGAAATTAAAAAGGCATATCGTAAATTGGCCCGGCAATACCATCCCGATGTTAATAAATCTCCTGATGCTGAGGAGAAGTTTAAGGAGATTAAAGAAGCCTATGATGTGCTGAGTAACCCCGAGACCCGTTCCCGTTATGATCAATTTGGTCATGCTGGGGTCGGGCAAGAGAGCGGGCAGCCAGGAGGATTTGGGGGTTTCGGTGGCTTCGGAGCTGTTTTTGGCGGGTTTGAAGACATATTTGAAATGTTCCTCGGACGCGGTAGCCGAAACCCCCATGCGCCTCGCAAAGGGGACGATTTGGAGTATTCCCTAACCATTGATTTTGTTGATGCGGTCTTTGGCACTCAAACGGAGATCAGAATCCCCCGGGAAGAGACGTGTTCCACTTGTCAGGGGAGTGGAGCCAAACCGGGGACTGCGCCTGAAACGTGCGCCGTCTGTCATGGAACCGGCCAACAGGAACAAGTGCAAACCACCCCCTTTGGACGCATTGTTAATCGTCGAATTTGCATGAATTGCCAAGGGACGGGCCGGGTGATCCCACATAAGTGTCCCACCTGCCGCGGCACAGGTCGCGTCAAACGGACCAAGACCATACCCGTTCGTATCCCCCCTGGCGTCGATGACGGAATCCAGCTTCGTTTAGCGGGACAGGGAGAGCCGGGTAGAAATGGTGGTCCCCCTGGGGACTTATATATTCTGCTTCGCGTTAGAAAACACCAATTCTTTGAGCGGAAAGGGCAAGATATTTTGTGCGAAATGCCCATCACCTTTGTGCAAGCGGCCTTAGGGGATGAAATTGAAGTCCCCACATTAACAGGACGCGTTAAACTGAAAATTCCAGCAGGCACTCAAAGCGGTACCATGTTTCGCCTCAAGGGCAAAGGAGTTCCCGCTAATCGCGGCAGACGTGAAGGAGATCAACATGTTCGGGTGAAAGTGGTGATACCCAAATCGTTAACCGAGCGGCAAAAGGAGCTGTTGCGAGAGTTTGCGACCATTAGCGGTGAGCAGATTCCGGAAGAGCAAACGGAAGGTTTTTTTGAGCGGGTAAAAAAAGCCATTCGGGGCAATGATTAAAAGGATGGATGAAGATAGATGAATGTATGGGCGGAAGTGAGTATCCATACCACCCAAGAAGCGGTAGAGGCAGTGGCCAACATTTTACATGAGGCGGGAGCAGGTGGCGTTGTCATTAAGGACGCCCACGACCTGCACCATAAAGTGTGGCAGCATCATTCTACAGAAGAAGCGTATTTGGTTGAGCTGGACCCTCGCGATTATCCTGAGGAAGGGGTTCTGGTTAAAGCCTATTTTCCTGTGGACAGTAAGCTGGGGCAAACAGTGGAAGAAATCAAGCTGGCTTTAAACCACTTGCGGGCTTTGGAATTGGATGTGGGGAAAGGAACGGTCACTTTAAACGAGATTCATGAAGAAGATTGGGCCCACTCCTGGAAAAAATATTATAAACCGGTGCGTGTGTCTAAGCGCATCACCATCACACCCACCTGGGAAACGTATCAACCCCGATCGCAAGATGAATTAGTGATTCGATTGGACCCCGGTATGGCCTTTGGCACTGGCACTCACCCTACCACCATGCTGTGTATTCAGGCTTTGGAAAAATATGTTCACTTGCATGATCAGGTGATTGATGTGGGGTGCGGCTCCGGCATTTTGAGCATAGCTGCGGCCAAGCTGGGGGCGAGCCGTGTATTGGCTGTGGATATTGATGAGCTGGCTGTCAAGGTGAGCCAGGAAAATGTGCGCGTAAACAAAGTGGAAGAAAAGGTGACCGTGCTACAAAATAATTTGTTGGATCAGATCGATTGTACGGCCGACCTGATCGTCTCCAATATCTTGGCCGAAGTGATAATTAAAAGCATACCTGAGATTGATCCCCGATTGAAGCAAGGAGGCGTTTTCATTGCCTCAGGGATCATAAAAAGCAAGGAAAAAATGGTCACCGATTCCCTCGTTTCCCAAGGGTTTACCATTGTGGAAACAGATAACATGGACGATTGGGTAGCTATCATCGCTCAAAAAGTGTAAGCTTAAGAGAGATAAGGCCAATGCCAGAAAGGGAACAGGTGGTATGCAACGCTACTTCTTGCCTGAGGAACAGATGGATCGCTTCACCTGCCTTCTTTTAGGTGCAGATGCTCACCACATCCAACGGGTGCTGCGCCTAAAAGAAGGAGAGAGAATCATCTGTTGTGATGGACAAGGACGCTCAGCTTTGGCTGAGATTGAATCATTGCAGCCCCAAGAAGTAAGATGCAGAATTGTAGAGGAACTGGATGAAGATCGGGAACTTCCCGTCAAGGTCACCATTGCCCAAGGGTTACCCAAAGGGGATAAAATGGATTGGGTGGTTCAGAAAGGAACGGAATTGGGAGCGTCACAATTTATTCCTTTTATTTCAGAGCGAACCATTGTTAAATATGATCAGCCCAAAATGGAAAAAAAGGTGAAGCGTTGGCAAAGTATCGCTAAAGAAGCCGCAGAGCAAAGCCATCGCCAGCTTCTGCCAAATGTGTGCCCTATCGTTGAGCTTTGTGAGCTGGTGGAGGTGCAGGCGGATCTTAAACTTGTGGCTGATGAAGCCCTTAGCCAGCAGTCGAATACAGGGCGTTCTCCCTTTGTACAAGCGTTGGGACAACTGAAGCCTAACCAGGAGGTTTTGGTTGTGTTCGGCCCCGAAGGCGGGCTGGCCAGAAGTGAAGTTAGCCTTTTAAAAGAGAATGGTTTTATCCCTATCGATTTGGGGAAACGCATTTTAAGAACGGAGACCGCCTCTCAATATGTTTTGGCTTCGCTCTCTTTTTATTTTGAACAGATGGGGGGGAAATGTTGATGCCAACGGTTGCTTTTCACACTTTAGGTTGTAAAGTGAATTACTATGAAACTGAAGCAGTCTGGCAGCTGTTTAAGCAGAACGGCTATCAAAAAGTGGACTTTGATCAGATGGCCGATGTGTATGTGATTAACACCTGTACCGTCACCAATACGGGAGACCGTAAATCCCGCCAGGTGATTCGGCGAGCCATCCGTCAAAATCCAGATGCCGTCATCTGCGTCATGGGCTGCTATGCCCAAACTTCACCTCAAGAGGTGGCCGCCATTGAAGGTGTGGATATTGTGATCGGCACTGAAGGGCGGTCTAAGATTTTGGACTATATTGAACGGTACCGTAAAGAGCGCCAGCCTATCAATGTGGTGGGCAATATCATGAAAGCTCGCCAGTTTGAGGAATTGGAAGTGCCTGTATATAGTGAGCGAACCCGGGCCTACTTAAAAATTCAGGATGGATGCAACAACTTCTGCACTTTTTGTATCATTCCGTGGGCTCGAGGCCTCCTTCGTTCCCGTTCTCCGGAAAGTGTTCTAAATCAGGCCCGCAAATTGGTTGCCAGCGGCTATAAGGAAATAGTTTTAACCGGTATTCATACGGCCGGTTATGGAGAAGATCTGGAAGACTATAACTTTGCTCGGCTACTTGCTGATTTAGAAGAAGTTGAAGGGCTCAAACGGGTGCGAATCAGCTCTATTGAAGCCAGTCAGATTACCGATGAGGTGCTCGAGGTTCTAAAACATTCTCAAAAAATATGTCGCCATTTGCATATTCCCCTGCAAGCGGGAGATGATGAAGTTTTAAAACGGATGCGGCGCAAATACACCACAGCTCAATATCGAGAGAAGATCCAAACGGTGCGCCAGGTGCTGCCTGAATTTGCCTTAACCAGCGACGTGATTGTCGGCTTTCCGGGGGAGACCGAGGAGCAGTTTATGAATACGTATCATTTCATTCGCGAACTACAGTTCGCTGAACTTCATGTTTTTCCCTATTCACCCCGGAGCGGAACCCCTGCGGCCCGTATGCCGGATCAGGTGCCGGCCGACGTCAAGGAGAGAAGAGTAAACCGCCTGATAGCCTTATCTGAACAGCTATCCAAAGCTTATGCGGCCCAGTTTGAAGGGCAGGTCCTGGAGGTTATTCCGGAACAGCATCTGGAGAAAAGCAAGCGGAGTGATCTCTTGATGGGCTATACCGACAATTATCTTAAAGTCGCCTTTAAGGGGGACCCCAGTTTGATGGGGCAACTGGTTAAAGTGCAGATTGATCAAGCTGGCTACCCTTATAGTATAGGCTCACTATATTTCGATGAGAACAAACAGCATGTCACAGCATAATAGACCAAAATTTTGACTCGTGAGGCTGTCCGATGCACACCTTGTCATTGGATAAGCCTCCTTTTTCCAGATTTTAAGAAGGAGATGAGCCACCTTGAGGAAAGAAATTTCTGCGGGAGGCGTGGTCTATCGAAAAGAGGGGAAGCACACGGTTATATTAATGATTGAGGATCGCTATCATCGGGTAACGATTCCGAAAGGAAAACAGGAAAAAGGGGAAACACTGGCAGAGACAGCTTTGCGGGAGATTGAGGAGGAAACGGGCATCCAGGGGGAGATTGTTAAGCCTTTGTCCACTGTACACTATACATATACCGATCCTGAGCGGGGACAAATTGATAAAGAAGTGAGTTACTTTTTAGTGAAAGCCCAGGGGGGGCAGCTCAAACCTCAACTGGAAGAAATCAACCGTGTGTTCTGGGTGGACTTGGAAGAGGTGATGGCCATTCAGGATGAGAAGGGTTATGAAAACAACCGGCAGGTTTTTCAGCAGGCGCTTATCGCCTTACAGTAAAGGAGACGTATAATCAGATGGATGCGATCCAGCTTGCTTCATTCCTTGATCACACGTTGTTAAAGCCGGAAGCCACTCAAGAACAGATTGAAGCCTTATGCGCTGAAGCCAAGCGGTATGGTTTTGCATCAGTGTGTGTCTTGCCCTATTGGGTGAAACATTGTGCCGACCTCTTATCTGATAGTAAGGTTAAAGTGTGCACCGTGGTGGGCTTTCCCTTAGGGGCACATGCGCTCAAGACAAAAGTGACGGAAACCAGGGAGGCGCTTAAAGCAGGGGCGCAGGAAATTGACATGGTGATCAATTTAGGGGCCTTCAAGTCGGGCCACCTTCAACATGTGGAAGAGGAGATCAAAGCGGTGGTGGCTGAAGCTGCTGATCATGCGTTGGTGAAGGTGATTATTGAAACAGGGCTATTAACAAAAGATGAAAAAGCGACCATCTGCCAGATGATATTAGACAGTGGAGCTCACTTTGTGAAAACTTCCACCGGGTTTTCGGCCCCTGGTGCCACTGTAGAAGATGTCCGTCTGATCCGTTCGATTGTCCAGGGGCGGCTGGGGATTAAAGCATCTGGCGGCATCCGAACATATGATCAGGCCATGGCTATGATTAAGGCTGGGGCTACCCGATTAGGGTCAAGTTCAAGCCTGGCCATCGTTGGTTCTGCCCCTTGAGGTAATCCAAATGACCAGTTTTTCCAGGGAGGAAACGAAAGGTAAAGCGGCCAAAGAACAAAGGATATTAAAGATGGCTTGGGCGTGGGCCACTTGTACGAGAGCGTTGTCCGCCATCGCTTCTACCACCCATTGGAGAAACGGAACCAGAGGAATAAAAAGGAAGACGCCAAGGCAGTTGAGGACAAGATGGGCAATGGCCGCCTGCTTCCCCGTTTCATTGGTGGCTAAACTGCCCAATAATGCGGTGGCACACGTGCCGATGTTGCTGCCTAAGACGACACCAAGCCCTCCCTTTAAGGTCAATAAACCTTCGTGAACCAGATTCATGGTCATGACGGTGGTAGCGGTGCTACTTTGAATGAGGGCGGTAAAGAGGGTGCCCACAAGAACAGCCCCTAGCACATGATGATTGACCCACTGTTGAATGGGTAAAGGCTGAGCAATGGTTTGGATAAAAACGGTGGCTGCTTGCATAATTTCCATGCCGACCAGCAGCAGGCCGAAGCCTCCCAAGGCCAGGCCAATATTTCTGATGGATACAGGAGCAGTGAGAAAGAGTAAAGCCCCCCCAATAAAGAGATAAATCCCTAAATCAGTGACACTGATGGCCACTAGTTCCGCTGTAAGCACCGTGCCTATATTGGTCCCCAGTATAATCCCCAATGTTTGCCGAAAGGTGAGAAGCCCCGCATGGGCCAGACCTATCACCAATAACATAACGGCGCTGGAGCTTTGCAGCAAAGCGGTGACAAAAAGGCCCGTTAAGAGACCTGAAACGGGCGTGCGGGTTAATCTGGCCAGCACCCTTTGCACCCGTTTGAGAAACAGCTGTTCAAACCCGATGCGCATGGCCTGCATGCCAAATAAAAAAATAGCTAAACCAGCAGCGAGTGGAATGACGAAATCTCTCATCACCATCTGGCTTGTCAACCCCTTTATAGATGGATATGTGCTAGGGATGACAAGCATGATTAAAACAGGCACGATCATAAATAGGGGTGATTAAAATGGCTGACACCGTTTTTGGGAAAATCATTCGCCGGGAATTGCCGGCCACCATTGTCCATGAGGATGATCTTACAATCGCTTTCCTGGATATTAATCCTCGGGCTCCGATCCATATTTTGATTTGTCCCAAAAAACCGATTCCCACCCTGGCCGATGTGACGGAGGAAGATCTCCCCCTGATTAGTCATATCCATAAAGTGGCCCAAAAGTTAGCTAAGGAAAAGAAATGTGAAGGCTGGCGCCTGATTGTTAATGTCGGCGAAAAAGGGGGACAGGAAGTGTTCCATCTTCATTATCATCTCCTGGGTTGGCCGGCCAATGAGGCTGATAAATGAAAGATGGAGTGAAAATAAAAAGGCGTTATTGCCCTAATTAGGACTGAGGGCAAGATAACGCCTTTTTATTTCTGGATTGTGCTTTAATGCATCAGGAGTGCCTTCAAAAACCACCCGTCCCTTGCTGATGATATATACTTTGTCGGCCACATCCAAGGCCATGGCTATATTTTGCTCCACCATCAGCATGGGGAGGCCCTTTGCTTTTAAATCCAATATGATTTTTTTGATTTCCTGCACCATTAAAGGAGACAAACCTTCCGAAGGCTCGTCTAAAAGCAAAAGGTCGGGGTTGGTCATCAAAGCCCGGCCGATGGAAAGCATTTGCTGTTCACCACCGCTTAAATTTCTGCCCATAATTTTGCTCCGTTCCTTCAAGCGGGGAAAGAGGTTGAAGATGTCCTTCAAGGACCAACTTTTCGTTAAACCGGGTCGGGCGGATACGGTTAGATTTTCCTGCACAGTGAGATTAGGAAAGATGCGTCTTCCCTGGGGGACCAGCCCGATGCCCCTTTTGGCAATTTCATAGGAAGGAAGACGCTGGATTTCCTCTCCTTTATAGATGATTTTACCCTGTGATGGTGGCGTAAAGCCGATGATAGACCTGATGATGGTCGTTTTCCCCATTCCATTTCGGCCCAAAAGGACGGATACTTTTCCCTCTTCCACGTCCAAGCTTACCCCGTGCAACACGTGACTTTCGCCATAGAAGGTGTGAATGTTATTCACTTGCAACAACCTCTTCACCTTCCCTCCCGAAATAAACTTCATATACCTCTTGATTTTGACGGATCGCCTCCGGTGAACCTTCCGCCAATATCCCCCCATTATGCAGGACCATGATGTGATCGGCCAGATCAAAAACAACTTCCATGTCATGCTCGATGATGAGCAACGTCAACGTCGCCGGCAATTTTTTTAACATTTGGGTGATGTAATTCGTTTCAGCCTGGGACATGCCGGCCGTCGGTTCATCCAAGAGGAGCAGTTTGGGTTCGGTGGCGATGCCCAGTAAAATTTCCACCTGTCTTTGTTCCCCGTAGGAAAGGTGTTTCACCAAGGTGTCTTTTTGTTCCATCAAATTCCACGTGTAAAGGAGCTGCTCCGCCCGCTCGAAAAGGGGACCGAAATGTTTGGGCGAACGGGGACGGTACCATATATTGGCCAAACCGTGGCGGCGCTGTAAGACCAAGAGGAGATTTTCCAGGACGGAAAGCTCGGCGATGAGGTTGTTTTTTTGGAAGGTGCGCACGATGCCTTTGCGAACCCGGCGAAAATTGGGCAGATGGGTAATCTCTTCTCCAAAGAAGTAAATCCGGCCGCTGGTGGGTTCCAGATCGCCGGCGATCATGTTGAACAACGTGGTTTTGCCTGCCCCGTTGGGGCCGATGATCGCCCTTCGTTCCCCCGCTTTGACCTGAAAGGAGACATCGCTTAAGATACTGAGGCCCCCAAACTGTTTGGCCAAACCCTCGATGGATAGGGCGACTTCCTTCGACTGAGAGGTATGATTCACCATGGACCCCCCTTTATCAAAAGTGTTTAAGCTCTTTTGGATCGTAAACCGGCAATTCCCTGGGGAATAAAAATGACGAAGATGATGAAAATGATCCCGATAAACATCATCCATAGCTTGGTATAGCTGCTGACCACGGTTTCCAGAATGACGATGAAGGCGGCACCCAAAACGGGGCCGATCAAGGTTCCTGCCCCGCCGATCAGCACCATGATCAGTCCCTGGGCGGACATGGTCCAGTAGACATCACCCGGTGAGACGAAACCGTTAAAATAGGTGTACAGGCAGCCGGCCAGGCCGCCGAGGGTGCCGGCGATGATGAAGGAAAGGGTTTTGTACAAATAGGTGTTATACCCGGCCGCCTGCATCCGGGCTTCATTCTCTTTGATGCCGATCAGGGTTTGGCCGAAGGGAGAGCGGACGAAAGGTTTCAGCCCGAAATAGACCAGCAAAAAGATGAGGACGATTAAGTAGTAGATGGATGTTGAGCTTTGCAGGGCCACATCTCCAAAGAGAGAAGGTTTGGGGATCCCGGAAAGCCCGTTGGTCCCTCCCGTCAAGTCAAACCATTGGTGAACGATGGCATAGATCATCTGGGAGAAAGCCAGGGTGATCATTAAAAAATAAAAGCCGCTTACTCTGGTGCAGATATAGCCGATGATGATGGCAAAAAGGAAGGAAATGACCAAGGCTAAAAGGAGCGTCACAAAGAGGTTGGGGGAGATGTTTTTGGCCACGATGCCTACGGTATACGCCCCCAAGCCAAAAAAAGCGGCATGTCCCAGGGAGACCAGCCCGGTATAGCCCACTAAGATGTTGAGGCTCAAAGCAAAAATGGAGAAGATTAAGATCTCAGTCAAAAGGGTCAGGGCGAAATTGGAGGAGATAAAAGGGAAAATGGCCAATAGGGCGATGATGACTACGGTTAAAGCCGTTTTGACGTATGTTTGCATTTAATGCACCTTCTTTCCTAGGAGTCCTTGAGGACGGAATACCAAGATCAAGGCCATCAGGACAAAGATGGTAAACATGGCCAACTGGGGAAAGAACACTTTTCCCAGGGTTTCCACCACGCCCACCATTAGGCCGGCCAACAGGGAGCCCGATATGGAACCCAGTCCGCCGATCACCAGGACTACCAAGGCCAGGATGAGAATTTCAAAGTCCATGCCGGGATAGATGCCCAACACAGGAGCGGCGATCACCCCTCCCAGTCCGGCCATGAGCGCGCCGATGAAAAAGATGACGGTAAAAACAAGCTTGATGTTTATCCCTAGCCCTGTAATCATCTCCTGGTCGCTCAAGCCCGCTCGAATGATGGCCCCCCAGCGTGTTTTATCCAGGAGCAGCCAGAGGATGAGGGCCATGATCAGTCCGAAGAGGATGATGGCTAACCGATAGACGGGAAAGGATTGTCCCAAGATTTCCACCGATCCTTGGAGGAGGGGAGGAACGGTGATGGAGAGGACATTGGTTCCCCAAAGCCAGGTGGCCAGATCATGGAAGACATAGGCCACTCCCAAAGTGAGCAACACCTGGGAAAGATGACCCAAATGATAGGTTGGGCGCAGCAAGGCCAATTCCAGGAGAGTGCTGATCAGGGCCACGATGACTGGGGCAACCAACACTGCCAGCCAAAAGCTGGCTGTCAAGGAATGGGTGATGGAAAAGACGAGGTAGGCGGCAACCATGTAAAGGGAACCATGGGCGAGATTGAGCACGCCCATGATTCCGAAGATGAGGGAAAGACCGCAGGTGATGATAAACAGGAGCAAACCGTAGGAGATGCCGTTGATCACTTGCACAATAAGATTCTCCATTTGGGGATCAGCCCTTTCTATAACGATTACTGACCTGGATCCACCACTTCGGGAATGGTGTCTATCACCCTGTTTTCCGTTTTGTCCCCATCCACATAAGTTTCTACGACGTACATGTTTTGAATGACGTGATGGGTCTGTTGATCAAAGCGGAAAGGCCCCCGGGGACTGGTAAATTCCACTTGGGAGATGGCTTCCACGATCTTTTTGCTGTCAGACGTATCCCCTCCGATGGACTTTAAGGCCTCCACGATCACCCGGGCCGCATCGTAGCCTTCCAGGGATTCGATGCTGGGTCTTTCATTATATTTTTGTTCGTACTTTTGGATAAAATCCTTATTTTCATCCGTATCCAGGGAATAGTCCCAGAAGATGGAGGCGATGATCCCTTCGGGGGCCAGGCCCTGGGAAGGACGCACATCTTCAGCCGTCAGCCAGCCGGCTCCAATCAAGGGGATTTTTCCCTTTAGGCCGTACTGTTCATACTGCTGCACATAGCGGACGGCATCGCTTCCGGCAAAGAAGGAGTAGACCGCCTTAGGTTTGACATTGTTGATCTCCGTCAAGTAGGGGGCATAGTCATTGTTCCCCAAAGGAGGATACACTTCGGATACAATTTTCCCCCCGGCTTCTTGGAAGGCTTCCATAAAGGCGGAGGATACTTCATGGCCAAAGGCATAATCGGCAGAGACCACCATCACTTCATCGGCCACATTATGATATGCCCATTCGCCCAATGAGTAGCCGATCTGCCAGGAGCTGAAGGAGGAGCGCCAAATGTAGTCGCTCCGCTGACTGCGGGTTAAATCGTTCCCGCCGGCATGGGAGACCAGGAAAGGAATGCCTCGGCTGTCCACCTCGTCCCTCAAGGCATAGGCGACGGCAGTGCTCACCGGACCGCTCAGGATGTGGATCTGATCCTGATCCACCAGTTTTCTAAAAAGGCGCAAGGAGACTTGAGGGTCCGATTCCGTATCTTCTGCAATGATTTCGATTGGCCTGCCTTCAACTGTCCAGCCCACTTCATCAAAATAAAGTTCCATCCCCTTCGTCAAATTTTCCCCCAGTGAAGCGTACACACCGGAATAGGGGACCAAAAGGCCGATTTTGATCGGTTCTCCGTTTGCCGTTTCCCCTTGGTTCTCTTCCCCGTTGGCTTCTTCCGGGGAAGGGGAAGGAGGTGCGCTGGTTTGTTCCGAGGGACCGCTGTCGGAACAGGCCGCCAGGAACAAGGCCATCATGAGCACCAGAAAATAGCCCAGCTTTTTGTTAAGCATCAAAGATCCCCCTTTGTGCTAATTTTATCCTTAATTCAAAAAATATTATAAATAAAGA
>CALFAC010000062.1 GCA_937927935.1 uncultured Bacillaceae bacterium | reverse complement strand
AAGGGGGCATTTTTTATTTCAAACCGCAAATTTGCTTATATACAGGAATGCTCCTCTTAGGAAGACTGCTTCTTCTGTTTGATCTTGCTCCCCGTCTTTTGCAGCCGTTTGTGGACAAATTCTTTTACCTTCCTGTACGCCCACAACCCATCTTCACCCAGAAAAAACCGGGGCGCAATCCGCACGAGAAGCAGCACCGACACAGCAACCACACTCACAGAGATAATGAGCACCACAAGCGGTGGCAGCCCATATCCCCGCAAGGCTGGAGACAAAGCCAAAAGTTCCAGGCAGACCACAATGCCCAGCCACAGCCCGGGCAGATGGGCCGCAAGAAACTGTTTGAGGGGGATATGGGTCAGATCGAGGCTTAAAGCCGCCATCAATATAAAATTGAGCAATAATGCACTCACAATGCCCACTGCAACTCCTGTCAGCCCCCAGTAATGGCCGGCATAGGCTCCGCTTAACACAGCCCCGGCATATACCCATTGACGCCAGGCACGCCGGTAAACGGCTCCCTTGGCCCGCACCAAGGAATCACTGATTTTGTAACTGGTGCGGAACAACGTGCCCAGGGCCAGAATCTGCAAAGGGACAATGGCCGCTGTCCAGTTCTCACCCAATAGAACAAGAATAATCTCGGGGGCAAGAATCACCACACCTGCAGTCAGGGGCAATGTGAGAAGCCCCACAGCCGCCACACCCCTGCGGAACGTCTTGGCCAGCCGCTCCTGTTCATTCTGCACTTTGGCCATAGCCGGAAAGAGCACCTTATCCATCACCTGGCCAAAAAGCGTAGCCGGCATCACCATCAGCTGATAGGCCCGGCCATACAAGCCGAGCGCTTCAGGACCCAGCCAGCGGCCGACAACCAAATTATCGCCCTGGAGGGCGATGTAGTTGCCAATTTTGGCTAAAGTGAAGCCACTGCCAAAATAAAGGAGTTCTTGGAATGCTTTCCTCTCAAATTGCAAACGCAGCGGTACTGGCTGTTTGATCAGCACCATTGCCATTGTTAACAAATTTTGGGACAAGTGGGCGCCTACCAAGGCCCATACACCAAGCCCGAGCAAGGCAAGCCCGATGCCGACTAACCCGTAGCCCAACAGAAAAGAGAAAACCTGGATCATGGCCATGACCCGAAACTTTAAATGTCGTTGCAAGAGAGACTCTCCCACCACAGCCACGGCTTGCAGGGGAAAGACAAAAGCCAAAACGCGCAACACATGAGTCAGAGCTTCTATGCGGAAGAATCCGGCTATCAGGGGGGCTGTAACGATAATCAGCACCGTTAACAGCAGGGCGAACAAAAGCGATATGGTCAAGCCCGTTCTCAAATGTCTTTCCTCAAGATTGTCACGCTGCACCAAGGCTGGCCCGACCCCCAAATGGGCAAATATCATGGAAAAACCAATCACCACCATGGCAGCATTGACAACACCGAAATCTTCCGGGGTAACCAGCCTGGCCAAGACAATCAGCGTCAGAAACTGAAAAGCAGCCTGGGCTCCTGTTCCGGAAAAAATCCAGAAGAACCCCCCCAAGGTACGGTCAACTAATTGATTTGACGACGGAGTTTGGGTTTTGTTCATGCCTTGATCCTCTACCTTCTAGAAGTTTGAACAGGGCTTAGCGGGCTTTAGAGCGCATCCCATACAACCAGTCCACAAAACGCTGTAATCCTTCCTCAAGGGAGACTTGGGGCACATAGCCCAGTTTACTGCGGCTTTTATCAATATTGGCCCAGGTTTTGGGCACATCTCCCGTTTGCATTGGCTGCCAGTCAATCACAGCTTTTTTGCCCAGCACCTTCTCCAGCTTCTCAACCAGTGTCAAGAGCTGTACCGGCTGGTCATTACCCAGGTTGAACACCTCATACCCCTGTACCGGATAGGCCACAGCCGCTTTTATCCCGGCCACAATATCATCAACATAGGTATAATCCCTGCTGGTTGTCCCGTCTCCAAACAGGGCGATCGGTTCCCCATCCAGAATTTTACGGGCGAACTTGTGAATGGCCAGATCAGGGCACTGGCGTGGTCCGTACACGGTAAAGAAACGCAAAGAGACAATATTAAGCCCGTAGCAGTTGCTGTAACTATGGCATAATGCTTCGCCAGCCGCTTTGGTTGCCCCGTACGGAGAAGCAGGCCGCAGCGTGGGATGGTCTTCACTGAAGGGGACCTGGTCATTTAAACCATAAACTGAACTGGACGAGCCAAACACAACCTTGGGAAGTCCCGCTTGCACACAGGCATCCAATACACTTTGAGTTCCGTTAATATTGACATCCACATATTCCTGGGGATTAGTCACAGAAGGGCGGACACCGGCTTTGGCTGCCAAATGGACCACCACTTCCGGTTTGAATTCGGAAAAAATATCTGCCAGCTTGTCCCGGTCTCTGATATCAGCTTCAATAATCCGGCAGTTAGCCTGCTGGCGGGCAGTCCGGATATTGTCCCGCTTGACCGCCTGATCATAGTAAGGATCAAAATTATCTATGACGAGTACCTCATGGCCATCCTTTAACTATTTCGCTAACACCGATGATTACGAGTGCTGCAGTTACTACACCAAAATCTGATGGTTCCAACAATCTCGATA
>CALFAC010000061.1 GCA_937927935.1 uncultured Bacillaceae bacterium | reverse complement strand
GTGGACATAGAATGAGGTGACAAGCTGGTAGGATTTGGGTATGATAAGATTGAAATTGCTGCAAAAATGATCCACTAAGGAGCTGGATGAAGGTTTGCAATGTTAAAGGTTGCATGATGCAACCTTTTCCTGTAAAGGAGTGTCCAACATGTATAGACGGGCACGGATCATCTATAACCCCACGGCCGGCCGGGAGCAGTTTCGCAAGTTTTTGCCAACCATGCTGGAAAAGATGGAACGGGCCGGCTATGAAACCTCCTGTCATGCGACCACGGGTGCGGGAGACGCCGCCCGGGCCGCCAGGCTGGCCAGCGAGCGGCAATATGAACTGGTTGTGGTAGCCGGTGGTGACGGCACCATCAACGAAGTGATCAATGGGCTGGCCGAAAGGCATTACCGACCACAGCTAGGCATCGTGCCGGCGGGGACCAGCAATGTGGTAGCCCGTGCCTTGGGGATACCCAAAGATTTTGAAGAAGCGTGCGAAGTGATTATAAAGGGTGTCCCTCAGCCCATTGATGTGGGTAAGGTGAACCAGCATTATTTTCTCGGGGTAGCTGGGGGAGGCGCCCTCACGGAACTCACCTATGAAGTGCCCAGTCGTTTAAAAATGATTTTGGGTCAGTTGGCCTACTATATGAAAGGAATTGAAAAGCTGGCCGCCCTTGAGCCAACCAAAATGACGATACAGGCTGAGGGCAGGCGCATCGATGAAGAGATTATGCTTTTTTTAGTGGCCAATATCGGTTCACTGGGAGGATTTGATAAACTGGCCCCTAAGGCCAAGGTGAACGATGGTTATTTTGATGTGCTAGTGGTTAAAAAGGTGTCCATGCCCGACTTTTTGAAACTGTTGGCCCGTGTGCCCCGGGGGGAACATGTTTTGGATCCGTATGTCACCTATTTTCAAACCAAAACATTAACCGTTTCTTCTGAACATAAGGTGTGGCTCAACTTGGACGGGGAGAAGGGGGGACAGCTGCCTGCCACGTTTACCGTATTGCCCCAACATGTAAAGCTACGCATCCCCAAACCCGTGATGTAGAACAATAAAAATGGGAGTACCTATGACTGATCTCGTCTTTAAGGATGGGACGAGAGCGCTTTTAAGCAGCGATCCGAAAGGTTGAACCTATCAGGCGGAACGTGGAACGAAAAAGCATTCGAGCAGTGATTTAAGGAGGGAGATAGAATGCCGTTTAAGATAAAACGCTACATGGGTTTAACTTTGCTCGTGGCAGTATTCTTGTTAACCCTGCTGGTTGTCTCCACCGAACCGGCAGCGGCCGATGCTATCACCGGGGAGACAGTGGTCACGCTAGGGGAAGATTTGACTGAAGAGCAGAAAAAACAGATTTTAGCGGAAATGGGCGTCGATGAAGATGTGGAAATCATCTACGTTTCCAACAAAGAGGAGCATCAATATTTAGGGGATTATATCGATGCCCGCACCATTGGTTCTCGGGCCATTTCCTCGGCCAAGATCACCATCCTGGAAGAAGGGTCTGGCATTACCGTTAAAACCAACAATATTGATTGGGTCACCGAAGAGATGTATGCCAATTCTCTGGCTACGGCAGGGATCAAGGATGCCGATGTGTATGTGACCGCCCCCTTTGGAGTGAGCGGCACAGCTGGACTGACGGGAATTATCAAAGCCTTTGAAGCGGCAGCCGACATCCAGATTGATGAAGAGCAGAAGCAGGTAGCCAATGAAGAGATGGTGCGCACCGCGGAGTTGGCTGACAAGGTGGGGCCTGAAAAGGCGGCTGAACTGATGCGCCGCTTAAAAGAGCAGTTGGGCGACACCAAATTGGAAACGGATGAGGATTACCGCCGTTTAATTGAACAGATTGCCGCTGAACTGGGGATCGAGCTGACCGAAGAAGATATTAACGCTTTGGTCCATCTGTTAAAGCGGTTGGCGAGTCTCAATATCGATTGGGATCAGGTGAGCAATCAGCTGAAAAATATTCGGGACAATCTCAATCAGATTTTGGACAGTGAAGAAACCCGCTCCTTTATCCGCCAGGTGCTGGATGTGATCATCTCCTTTTTCGACTGGCTGAAAAACTTGTTTAGCTCCTCAGAGGGAAGCAATTCAGCATGAAAAAGCCTTTAATTGCGCCTCTTGAGCTTATTGTTTGTTATTCTGGTAGTGATGCAAGCATGCAGGATGAAATCAGGGAGCGGACATTCAATAGATATGAAAAAGACGGAAGCAGACAAATTAAAAAGAGGAGATTTAATTGTTGTCACCATCAAACGGCTGGGCATCAACGGCGAAGGGGTTGGGTACTATCGGCGCAAAGCGGTTTTTGTGCCTGGGGCCCTGCCCCAGGAAGTGGTTAAAGCGAAGGTGGTCCGTTCGGAACAGCATTACATAGAAGCGGAGTTGCTCAGCATCGAAAAAAGATCTCGAAACCGGACTGCGCCGGTCTGTCCCGTTTACGAACAATGTGGAGGGTGTCAGTTGCAGCATATGGATGGTGCAGGTCAGTTGGCGGGAAAGATGGAGATCGTCCGCGAATCCTTCGCCCGCTACACTGGGATCGTCGAGCCGCCTATCCGCCCCATGGCTGGTATGGCCGATCCGTGGGGGTATCGCCACAAAGCCCAACTGCAAGCAGGTACCATCCACGGGCGTATGGTGCTCGGCCTCTATTCGCCGGCCAGCCATAAGCTTGTCAATATTGATGGATGCCAAATTCAGCAGCAGGACATCAATACAGCCGTTGGCGCAATCCGCGATATAATTGAAGAGTTAGGCATCCCGCCTTACCGGGAAAAATCGAAGGAAGGCCTTCTCCGCACTGTTGTCCTTCGGAAAAGCTCCTATTCCGGCGAACTGCAAGTCACTTTCGTCCTTGCAGAGGATCGCTTGCCGAAAGCGAAACAACTGATCGAGGGCATCACCGCCAAGTTACCAGAAGTGGCCACGATCGCCGTTAATATTCAGCGCAAAAATACACCCCTTGTCTTTGGGGAACACACCCGCGTGCTGTGGGGTAAACCGGAAATTGAAGAGCGGCTGGGCGATCTGACGTATCGCTTGTCACCGCGGGCTTTCTTCCAGATTAATCCGATACAGACAACGGTTCTGTACGATTATGTAAAAGAAGCTGCTGCTTTGACCGGTGTGGAGCGCGTTGTCGATGCTTATTGTGGCACTGGAACAATTGCCCTCTGGTTGGCCCCCCAAGCGGCTGAGGTGCGCGGTATCGAGGAAATTGCTGAAGCTGTTCGGGACGCCAGGCAGAATGCACAGTTAAACGGAATCACCAATGTCCGCTTTTATCAGGGGAAAAGTGAGGTGCTTTTGCCTTCATGGCTTAGAGCAGGTTACCGTCCCGATGTTATCGTGGTCGATCCACCCCGCATCGGTTGCGATCGCAAATTGCTGTCCGCTGTCCTTCACGTCCGTCCCAAGAGGTTTGTCTACGTCTCCTGCAATCCTGCCACCCTGGCCAAAGACTGCCAAGTGCTCATAGACGGCGGTTTTGCGCTGGAGTGGATTCAGCCAGTGGATATGTTTCCCCAGACGGCCCATGTGGAATGTGTGGCTTTGCTTGTAAGGAAAAAAACTCCATTTAGGAAAGCCCCATTGGTTTCGCATTAAGCTTTATATATAGACTGAGGCTGCCAGATGTCATTGGCAGCCTCTAATGTTTTGCGACGTTATCCATCCTCACCTGACTTTATGCTAAAGAATATGATGGTCTAGAAGCGATGCCTAAAGGAGAGAGAATATGGGCTATTATGTACAGGTGAACAATGTCAATCTCTATGTTGAAGATGTGAATCCCGCAGGAGATAAGACCATTCTGTTTTTGCATGGTTGGCCCGGGAGTCATAAGCTGTTTGAATACCAGTTTGATCATTTGCCTTTGGTGGGATATCGCTGCATTGGCCTTGATACACGAGGGTTTGGCAACTCGGATAAGCCCTTTGCAGGCTATGATTACAATACCTTGGCCGACGATGTGCGGGGCGTGGTTGACGCGTTAGGTTTGCGCCACTTTACATTGGTGGGCCATTCCACCGGCGGGGCCATTGCGATCAGATATATGGCCCGTCATCGAGGCTACGGGGTGGCCAAACTGGTTTTGGTGGCAGCCGCTGCCCCCAGTTTAATCAAGCGGCCCCACTTTCCCTATGGCCTTGATGAAAAGACCGTACGGGAGATCATTGCCAACACTTATCACGACCGTCCTCAGATGCTTCGTCAGTTTGGTGATATGTTCTTCTTTCAACACACATCACAAGCATTCTCCGACTGGTTTTTTCAGCTGGGGTTACAGGCGGCTGGCTGGGCCACGGCAGCCATAGCCCAGACTTGGATCAACGAAGAGTTGTTTGCTGATCTGAAAACCATCCAAGTGCCGACAATGATTATACATGGTATTCATGATCAGGTGGTTCCGTTTCAACTGGGAGAGGTGCAACATCAATTGATCCCTCACTCGGTATTGGTGCCGCTAGAATATGCCGGCCATGGCTCCTTTTATGATCAAAAGGATCAATTTAATGCGTTGCTAGTGGAATTTATTGAAAACCGATGAATCAGGTATAATCTTACTGGGGGACGAGAGCATAACGGAACAAAACACAGGGACGGATAGCTTAAAGGGTGTAGATCCAAATTTTTTTATACCGTCCGAAGAAAGGGAAAGGGTTTATGACGGAGCAGATACCAGTCCAGAAGAACGATGAAATTGAGCTGCACATTGAAGATCTGACGCATGAGGCGTACGGTGTGGGCCGCTATCAGGGCTATACTTTGTTTGTGAAAGGGGCCCTGCCGGGTGAAGTGGTGAAGGCCAAGATATTAAAAACCAAAAAAAGGTATGGCTATGCCAAGAAGTTGGCTCTTGTGGAGTCCAGTCCCGCTCGAAGGGCGCCTTCCTGTCCGTTGTACGGCAAGTGTGGCGGCTGCCAACTGCAACACTTAAGCTATGCTGAACAGCTTAAGTTTAAAGAGAATCTGGTCCGCAACGATTTGGAGCGGATCGGTGGATTCGATCTCAGAGAGGTTTTGTTTCATCCCATTATCGGGATGAAAGAGCCGTGGCGATACCGGAACAAGAGCCAGGTGCCCATCGGTGAGAAAGACGGGGGGCTTATTGGCGGTTTTTACCGGGATCGGAGTCATGACATTATCGACATGAACCAATGTCTGATTCAGCATGAACAGCTGGATCAAGTGGTGCAAACGGTGAAAGAGTTGGGAACCAAGTTGGGGATACCGGCTTATGATGAGGTGCATCACACCGGTTTTTTGCGCCATGTGGTGGCCAAATACGGTTTTTCCACGGACCAGCTGATGATCGTCCTGGTCACCAACGGTAAAGAATTTCCGGCCAAAAAGGCACTGATCAGCGCCTTAAAAGAGCGTTTTTCCAATTTGAAAAGCATTGTCCAAAACATCAACACCAAACGGACCAACGTGATCTTTGGGGACGAAAGCATCGTGTTGTGGGGCGAGCCCTATATCTATGACCATATCGGACCGATTCGCTTTGCCATTTCAGCCCGTTCCTTTTTTCAGGTCAATCCCGTGCAAACCAAGGTGCTTTATAATACCGCCCTACAGTTTGCCGATCTGAAGGGCGAAGAGACGGTGATCGATGCCTACTGCGGCATCGGCACCATTTCACTCTTTTTAGCTCAAAAAGCAAAACAGGTGTACGGCGTGGAAGTGGTGCCTGAAGCGGTGGAAGATGCCAAACGGAATGCAGCTCTAAACGGTATGAACAATGTTCATTTTGAAGCAGGCAAGGCGGAAGAGGTTATCCCCCGCTGGAAAGAGGAGGGGATTGGCGCCGAGGTGATTGTGGTGGATCCGCCCCGCAAAGGGTGTGACCGGACCCTCCTGGACACCATTTTGGACATGCGGGATCGGAAGA
>CALFAC010000060.1 GCA_937927935.1 uncultured Bacillaceae bacterium | reverse complement strand
TTCATACCGTCCCTACTCAGGTGACGGAGGGGACACATATTATTCCGGTGGAAGATTTTGAAACGGATGCTGGGGATGCTGCCACGGAATTTCCTGAATTAGCCACCGACAATTCCTACTACAATGTATACATTAATGGTGTTATGCAAATGGGCAACTTAACGACCTATGTACCAGGCGGATCCGGTACAGGCCAAGTATCCATTGTTGTTGGTGAGGAGGAAACCATCGAACCGGGCACGCCCATCGTTCTTGAGGTGGTTAACTTTGAACCGGATGGAAATATTGAGGTGATCACTTAAAAAGATGGACATAAATGAATGGCGCGCATGGTTAGGAAGATCCAAAGGAGGATCTTCTTTTTTTTATTTTTGGGCCATGGTTCAGGTAGAGCCGTTTGCTTTTTTCGCAGGATTAAGAAAAATATGGTTTACCGAAATTTCATATTGACATCCGATCGCGAAAGATTTTATCCTTAATATATAACTAAGTTCTCCAAATATGGACAAAAGGGAGGTATCGTTCAATGGAACAACAGTGCTCAACCTTGATTGTTGGTGGGGGAATCGGTGGATTAGCCGCCGCATTGGCGACCGCTCAACATAGTCCGGATGTGTGGGTGTTGGAGCAGGCGCCTCAATTTGGGGAAATTGGGGCCGGTTTGCAGCTGGCTCCCAACGCACTGGCGGCACTGGACTTCTTTGGCGTATTGGACAAGGTGTATGAGCATGCGGTTTTTCCCAAGCGTCTGGTTCTTCGAGACGCCTATACCGGCGACGAGTTGGGCGCTTTGGATCTTGGCGACAAGTTTAAGGCTCGCTATCAGTATCCGTATATCGTGACCCATCGTTCCGACTTGCATTTTGCCTTACTTGAGGCCTGTCGGGAAAAAGAGAATATCCATCTGTGTACCAATAAGAGAGTGATTAAGGTTGAACCTCTTTCAGATGAGGTGATCGTAACCTGTGAGGATGGTTCCGTTTATCGGGCTAAGGCCGTGATTGGAGCGGATGGCCTGTGGTCTCAAACCCGTAAACTGTTAAGCGATGACAAGCCTATTTGTTCCGAGTATGTGGCTTACCGGGGCACCATTCCCATGGCGGAGATGAAAGCGGATATTCATGAAGATGATGTGGTGATGTACATCGGGCCACATATGCATTTTGTTCAGTATCCGGTACGGCGCAAGGAGCTGTTTAACCAGGTGGCAGTCTTTAGAAGCTTTAGATATAAGGAGAATTCAGATGATTGGGGCACGCCTGAAGAACTGGATGAGGTGTTTAGCAAGTGTGCGCCCCATGTTCGCCATGCAGCCGGCTATATGAACCGGGGACGGCGCTGGCCCATGTATGATCGGGAACCCATTGACAACTGGACCATTGGCCGACTTACGTTATTGGGCGATGCGGCTCATCCCATGCTGCAGTATATGGCCCAGGGGGCCTGTCAGGCATTGGAAGATGCGGCTTATCTGGCTGTTCAACTGAAAAATGAACAGGATGTTGAAAAAGCGTTTCAAGCCTATCAAAAGGAGCGTATTCCCCGCACGGCCCGGGTGCAGCGCTCGGTCCGGCTGTGGGGTGACTTTTTGCATACCGACGATCAAGTGACGGCTATTTTACGTTCGCGGGTGTTAAAGAGCAGAAGCAGCGACGATTATACAGATGTGGATTGGCTGTATGGTTACCGGGGCTGGCTGGATTGAGCAATTGTCCCGTTTATGCTATAGATAAAGTTAGAAGCCATTTTTCATAGAAAATACAACAAAAGGTTGGAAGAGATGAGTCAGGATCGCATACAGTCCCTTCAGGTGGGAATAAGGATTATTGAACTATTAGTCAAACATCATCAGCCGATGAAATTTAATGAGATTTTGGCCCAGACCGACATGGCCAAAAGCAATTTGTACAAGTATTTAAACACGTTAACCGATTTGGGGCTCTTGTATCGGGATAAGGCCAGTGGCCGGTATATGCTGGGCAGCAAGCTGATTGAATACGGCATGGCAGCCGTGGATAGCATGGATGCCATGGAGCGGCTTAATCCATTTTTATTAGAAATTAATCGGAAATGGAATGAAACGGTATTACTCATCATGTGGACGCCCCGGGGGCCCATGATCGTCAAGATCCTGAATGGCAATAAAAGCATCAATATTGGCGCCCAGCTCGGTTCCTATCTTCCCGTTCAATCCGCTTCCGGTAAAATCTTTGCCGCCTTTATGAATGAAGATGAAAGCAAAGAGTGGCTAGAGGCAGGAATAGCCTCCCTATCACCGGAACAACAGGCTTCCCTTCTGGAAGAGTTAAAGAAGGTGAAAGAGGAGCATATCTCCTTTGCCACGGAAGCCCTGGCGCCTTCCGTCTACTCCGTCTCCGTGCCCGTCTTAAATTATGAAAATCAACTGGTGGCTGGTATCACCTTGGTAGGCTTTGAGGATGTGATCCCTACCCATAAAGATGACGACCTCAGCCAATACCTGCTCCGGATCAAAGATGAAGCCAGCCAAGCCTTTGGCTATAAAGGGAATCAAGGGGACGTTTAAACTCCCGTTAAAAAGATATTAACGACCTATAACCACGTTACAAAAACGACAAAACACCGGACGAGATTGATGCTCGTCCGGTGTTTATTCTTTTATATTATGGCTTTGCTTGTTTACATCGTTATCGTCAGGGAACCGGATTATCGCGGTTAACCCGTTTTTTAGCAGGAAGAATCGGTCGGTTTGGGGACAGAGAGGCCAAACAAGGGGCGCAAGTAGAGGGCTACGTATGTTCCGGCTAAAGCCATGACCGCCCATACCCAACCGTGGACGCTCAATGAAGCGATGCCGCTGAAATAGGCCCCAACGTTACAGCCAAATGCCAGCCGGGCGCCATAACCCATCAAAAGGCCGCCGATGATGGAAGCAGCGGCTGTTTTTAAGGGGATCTTTTTTAGCACAAACAGGCCGCCCAGGCTAGAGGCGAGGAAAGCGCCGATCATAATCCCGAAGTTAAGCACACTGGTGCTGTCCATGAAAACGGACTGGGATAAGCTGGCTGCTCTGGCTCCCTGCCAGTATCCCCACTGGGTGACATCGATACCTAAAGCCAGGGCCGCCTTTGATCCCCACAAGGCGAAGGCGGAGGTGACACCCCAAGGCTGTCCCCGTGTCAACAATGTTAAAGCATTAAGGGCTGCTAACAGCAAGGCGCCCACCCACAATGGCCAT
>CALFAC010000059.1 GCA_937927935.1 uncultured Bacillaceae bacterium | reverse complement strand
ACCGGTCTCTTAAAGGAGGAAATTGTGGCCCATGCCCTGGTTAATGATCGTCATCGCAGCCATCTTTGAGGTAGGCTGGGTGGTCGGTTTAAAGCATGCCACCTCCGTGCTGCACTGGATAGGTACCGTCATTTGCATTGGCTTGAGCTTCGCCCTGTTGATCCTGGCGGGAAAAAAACTTCCGGTTAGTACGGTTTATGCCGTTTTTGTTGGCTTGGGAACAGCAGGAACGGTCAGCGTCGATATTCTCTTTTTTAACCACCCTTTTGATGGTGTTCAAATCATCTTGATCACCATTCTTCTTTCGGGTGTGATTGGCTTGAAATTTGTCACCGACTCAGAAAATAAGAGTAAGGAGGAGGGTGACAAGTGGCCTGGATCAGTTTAATCGTTGCCGGTCTTTTTGAAATGTTAGGTGTTACCTTTATCAATCAGCTTCACGAGAAAAGAAACGCGGCCTCATTCTTTCTCCTTGTTATTTCTTTTTCGGCCAGCTTCTTATTTTTAGCCCTGGCCATGAAATCATTGCCGATGGGGGTCGCTTACGCCGTTTGGACTGGAATAGGAACCATCGGCGCTGCTCTCTTGGGCATGCTTTTTTATGGCGAATCAAAAAAGGCAAGCCGCCTGTTTTGCATCGGACTGGTGCTTGCCGCCACCATTGGTTTAAAACTGGTCTCTTAATTTTTTTCATGCCAGATCAAAAACGGGTTGGGCTGAGCGGTGTCTATTTTCACATGTTTATACACAATATCCTTATCCTGCTCAGAAATTTGACGATAAATATAAGCGCTGCTTAAGCCTACCCGTTCCGCTTCTTTGAGGGAATAAGCAAAATAAACTTCTTTTATATTAGCCCAATAGATCGCTCCCAGACACATGGGACACGGCTCTCCACTGGCATAGAGTACACAATCGGATAAATCAGTGGTGTTTAACTTTTGACAGGCTCTTCTGATCGCCAGGAGCTCGGCATGGGCTGTGGGATCACAGCTTCTCTCCATCTCATTAACTCCCCTGGCCACAATTTCCCCATTTTTTACGATCACGGCACCAAAGGGCGTGCCACCGTCCTGTTCCACATTTTCTATAGCCAAGCGAATCGCTTCTTCTAAAAAGCGGGGCTCCACTTTATCTCCTCCCTCTTTTACTCTCTCTGTCAGAATATTTCCTCATCTTGAGCATCTAATGAACATCTTCGCTTTACGGAACATTTTTAATCATACCAAACATTGCCGATCTTCTCCACCTCTTTAGCCCCGTAGCTAAATTTGCGGTCACAACAGGTTCGTTCAGCCAACATGTAAAGCTTATTGTAAAGACAAGCGCCATGATATTTATACAAAGTATCCAAGATGTTGAAGAAAAAAGCGGTCTACCCCTACCCAATGGGGTTAGACCGCATTGTTTTCTTGTCGATTAGAAACCAGTTGTATATGAACACACTAGTTTATGAACACGCTATTGATTAACCCACTTTAGCGCTGCCGTAATTTTTTCCAAGCCATTAGGACTGCCGGATGACATTGGCAGCCTGAGGACCACGGTTGCCATGCACGATCTCAAAAGAGACGCGTTCACCTTCTTCCAAGGTTTTAAATCCTTCCCCCTTGATCGCACTGTAATGAACAAAAACATCATCACCGTTCTCCACTTCAATAAAACCAAAGCCCTTTTCAGGGTTAAACCATTTAACCTTGCCTGTTTCCATTCAAAATAACCTCCTGAAAAAATAGACACGCTGTGTCCACAATATTTTAACCATTGCCTTCAAAACAAAGAACAGGGCAACAAAAAATCGTAACCCATTGGTTTAGGGAGCATGAGATCGCCACCCTTCCCCAAAAGTTACGATTTCATTGACACACCCAATCCATATGTATTTAAAGTATAATGGTTAGCCACCATCATAGCACATATTATCCATTTTGTAAAATTGTTTTTTGGGGGCGTCTTAAATTTTTTTCAGCGCAAGAATCATTTTGTAGCATATACTGCCCATAAAAAGCTGATGAGGTGATTGTGGTGGCCATAAATGGGGTTCCGCCACCGGTTAACATTCAAACAATGTCACATATTACCCCAAATGTAAAGCTGTTTTATCCGTTCATTTGGGGCATGCCAAATCAACCGGTTCAAGACACCATGAATCAGATTATAATGGATCAAGTTGAACAGCTTATCGATCAACAGGCCGGCATGCAGATAGAAGGTCAGACTGAAATGTATGGCTTTTATGAGCTGAAAACTAATCAACGCGGGGTTCTCAGTATCTTGCAGGGCAATTATGCCTATACCCCACCTATGGCTCACGGTATGACAGTGGCCGATTCATTAACATTTGATGTTAATACTGGAAAGGTCTATGCATTAAGTGAACTGTTCACACCAAATAGTAATTATGTACAGGTCCTTTCTGACCTTATACAACAGCAAATTAAAGAACGTGAGCTTCCTTTACTAGGTGAATTTAAAGGCATCAACCCTGACCAGTATTATTATATTGCTGACAAAGCCTTGGTCATTTATTTTCAACTGTATGAAATCTCACCTTATTATGTGGGCTTACCGATGTTTCCCATCTCTGTATATCAAATACAGGATCTTATTTTAGAACACAGCCCCC
>CALFAC010000058.1 GCA_937927935.1 uncultured Bacillaceae bacterium | reverse complement strand
TGGGACCACTGAGCAAAATGGGCACTTTGTGCAAATGGGGAGGTACCGCTTCCATAATGGCTCCATCAACAAACAACGCTTTAGCCCCCAAAATAGCCTCAATCTCCCGCATCACAATAGGGGAGGCCGCATTTAAATCCACATAATAGTGATCATTTTTTAAAAACGGGGCGCATTCTTTAGCCAAATTGAGGGCATATTTGGCACTAGTAAGGGATAGTATAATCTCGCTCCGCTCTATCAGCTGTTCCAGCGAAGGAACAAGCTGGACCTGGGTTGACTGGGCCCGCTTTCGGATCAGCTCCCCCACTTCCGGATCATCAGCCTTGATATCGTAGGCCACAAGCTGTGCCGCTGAACCCATCAATCCTTTGCTAATGTGGTACGCCGCTTCTCCAAATCCTATAAAACCAAGCTTTATTTTGTTCATATCCATCCCTACATTCTTTACAATTTTAAAATTATAACTCAAAATTGGCATCATAATTGTTCTACAATTTTGCCTTCAATGATAGTTTAATTTCTTTCCAATAAAAGGTCAATATAATGCTCAATAATTTTTAAAAAAGGGGGCGGCAGCCCCCAAATGATGTTCTAAACATTTTGACGCATCATTTCAGGCAGAAACGTCACAATTTCGGGAATGATGATGAGAATAATGGTAAATATTATGATGGTGACCAGCATGGGAACGACTCCCCGGAATATGGTTTGAATGGGGATCTCTTTAACCACCCCGCTGATTACAAATACGCTTAATCCCATCGGCGGAGTCAATAACCCCATATTTAAGACTAGAACCATAATGATGCCAAACCATACCCCGTCAAAGCCCAAATCCACAATTAGCGGATATACGATCGGTATTGTCAGCACCAAAATGGAGATGCCTTCCATAAACATGCCCAGAATAAAATAAACGATAAGAATAACAAAAAGAATAACATAGCGGGATATGTCCACGTCCGCCACCAAAGAGGTTAAAGCCATGGGAAGTTTGGAGATGGCCAAAAAGCTGCCAAAAAGCATAGCGCCAATCAAGATAAAGAAAATCATCGCTGTTAAACGAACGGTTTCAATTAATGATTCCACAAATTGTTTCCATCCCAACGATCTTGTGACTAACGCAATAATAAAGGCCCCTAAAGCCCCAACTCCACCAGCCTCGGTAGGGGTAAAAAATCCAAAGTAGATCCCCCCGATACTTAGTAGAAAAATCACAAGAAAAGCCCAAACATTTTTTAATGAGGCCAACCTTTCTTTCCAGGTGGCAGTTTCTTGATGAACAGGAGCCAAATTGGGATTTCTACTCACTTGGATATAGATGGTTAACATGAACATAGCGGCCATGAGAATCCCTGGGATAAAGCCGGCAATTAACAGCTCCCCGATGTTTTCCATGGTGAGGACCCCATACAAAATCAAAATCACGCTGGGCGGAATTAAAATGCCTAAGGTTCCTCCTGCAGCCACACACGCCGTCGATAATCGAGGATGATAATTTAGCCGATTCATTTCAGGCAATGCCACTCTGGCAATGGTGGCGGTGGTGGCCGTTATTGATCCTGAAATGGCTGAAAAAATGGCGCTGGCCCCAATGGTGGCCATGCCCAGTCCGCCCTTCCAATGGCCGATCCATCGGTCCACAGCGTTAAACATATCTTTAGCCAAGCCGCTATAGGATAGAAACATACCCATTAAAATAAACATAGGCATAACGCTTAAGTTATAATTGCCTGCGGTATTAAAGGTCACGCTTCCCAGTTGAGCAAAAGCCACTTTAAAATTGGTTAACCATGCATAGCCAAAAAATCCGATAACCAGCAGGGCAATGCCCACTTGTACACGCAAGAGCACCAAGAGAATAAGAGCGACAACCCCCAATATGCCAATCAGTTCAGGACTCATCAGCAGGGTTCACCACCTTCATGAGGGAGCGGAATAGATCAAGCAAGGTTGTTAAAGCATACAAGGCTATTCCAATGGCACAGATATAAACGAAAACGTAGATGGGCAAGCCCAATTCTCCAGACACTGCTGTTTGGGTTCGATTAGCAAACACAACTGTTTGCCAGGTCATTAAAGATAAAACAATCACCATCACCAAGTAGGTGATAGCATCAAACGCTGCTTGGACTCGGGGTGAAAGCCGATCGATTATCACACCGATGGCAATGTGACCTTTTTCTAACTGAACGCTGCCAAAACCTAAACAAACCAAGACCGCTAAAGCCAGGTACGTCAATTCATGACCACCAAGAACGGGCCGTATAAAATAACGACCCGTTACATCCACAAATGTTAATACCATCATAAAAAACACCAGTACTGAAGAGAGAATGACCGCTACTTGGTTTAACCGGCGGGTAAGCCCTTCCAATGCTTTTATAAATGCCTTCATACTTGTCACCACCTATGAACCAAGTGATTTTCATGGCTTAAAATCATGCATTACTTTAATTCATCACGCAGGCGAATCGCTTCTTCATACACTTCACGACCGGGTTTACCCATCGCTTCCATTTCCTCAATCCATTCTTCAATCACCGGTTCGATGATGGCCTCCCACTCATCAAACTCTTCAGGAGGAATCTGATAAATTTGAAGCCCTTTTTCCTCAGCATCCTTCAGGCCCTTTTCGGCATATTCATCGTAAACTTTACCTGCCAAAAATCCGTACTCCCTAAATACTTCTTCCAGGGCCGCTTGGTCTTCAGGCGAAATTTGATCCCAGGTTGGTTCATGCATCACGGCGAAAAAGCTGCTGCCATAAAAGTTGGCAATGGTAATATATTTGGCCACATCGTTCAACTGAAAGTTAACAAACGCTGAAGCGGGGGCCAAAGCACCATCCACCACACCTTTTTGCATCGCTTCATATAATTCACCCATGGGCAGCGACACCGGTATGGCACCAAAACGCTCCAAAACTTTATTGGCTGCTGGAGATGGTGTTCTTAACCGCAGACCTTTGAGATCCTCCGGTTTATGAACGGGGGCATCCACCGTAATAATGTGGGATCCATCCCCTTGGAACAGATAAGCGATTTTGGTACCTGGATGTTCCTCGGCAAATTCCTCAGGGAAGGCATCTAACAGTCCCCTGTAAATTTTGGACCCATGCTCGGCCGATTCTGAAATGAGGGGTAATTCGATGACGCCGGTCAAGTGAAAAACACCGGGTGTGTACCCATGTAATCCCAAGGCGAAATCAGCCACTCCCGTTACAGCCATATCATAATTTTCAGTTGTTTTACCTAACGCGTCGGCATAATACAGTTCCCCTTTGACTCGACCTTCGGTGACCCGTTCAATCTCTTCCAGTAAAGGTTCAACCACATTGACGTTTTGCCCGTGGGGGCCAGGCCAAACACTGGCCACCGTTAATGTAATCGGTTCATAAGAAGTCTCTGTGGTCGGCGTCTCTTCTTCTGCTGAACCTCCCCCTTGCTCTGCAGAAGGCTCTCCAGCTGTTTCCTGTCCACCGCATGCTGCCACCAGACAGCCCAGTACAAAGATCACACTCAAAACAGCCCATCTGCCCAACAGCTTATTCATTTAACGTTCCCCCTTTAATGAAATGATGATTTTATCTATTCAGACGCCCGCGGCAAACGAACGTCTAACACAGCTGAATATCCGCTTTCAATCCTCTCAACCGCTTCATAAAGGGCATCCTTTAACTCACTGCGATGTCGTATCACTCTGGCGTAAGCATCACCCGCCGCTTTAGCCACATCAGCCAGATTGGCCGATGGTGAAAAATCGTTCCAATATCGATTGATTTGACGAGCAGCCCCGTGGGGGTGAACCCCTAACGTGGACAGTTTGGGGCCACGCCAACCTTCATTGTTGTAAATCACGGTGAGAAAAGGGAGGTTGTACTTTTTAGCCATCCAATAGACAGAGGTGGGTTGGGTAAACATGTAGGTGCCGTCTCCAACCAGGGAGACCACCAGCTTGTCGGGATGGGCCAACTTCATACCCAGTGCCCCGCCTCCACTCCAGCCCAGGGAGCTAGCGCCGCTGGTAAAGATGGTGCCAGGTTTGGTGCGCGGTAAGTGACGGCTGACCACTTCAAAATAGGTGACCGTTTCATTAATGACGATGCTATCTTCTCCGATCACGTCCCGGATCGTTGCCGTCAAACTTTCGGCCGTCAACTGGTCAGGATGGCTTTCTTCTTTATCTAACCACCGTTTTCTTAATGTGGTGTGAATCTGAGCGATACGCTTTCTGCGCTGAACAATCTCATCCTGGTCAGGTTCAGTCCCATGAAGGTCAAGGTACTCATTAAGCTGCTTTAAGGCGACAAATGAATCGGCTCTAAAAAAGCCATAGGAGGGAATATACCAGAGCGGTGTTTTCTCTTTCAGTGGATCAATGTCAATATAAAAGACCTTGCAGGTTTCAGCCGGCTTATTGACCAAAGGAATCCAAGGCACATCGCTATCCACGATTAAGACCACATCCGCTTCGGCCAAGAGTCTATTTTGTTCTTGTTGATGCCACACATAACCCACATGCAGGGGGTTATTTGCCGGAAAATTCATATACTTTGGACTTGCTTCCAACACAGGAATGGCCAAACGATCTGCCAGGCGCATCAATTGATCAACCGCTAGACTGTTTCTCCCTAGATATGAGGTGATAATAAGCGGATGTTTAGCACGCAGCAGATGCTGGCCCACATCCTGCACATCGTCGGGAGCAAGAGCACAAGGTTTAATGGGTTGCCATTTCCGCACATCAACGGTTTGAGGGGCCACCTCTTCTTCCAGCACCTCTCGAGCAGCCATCAAATAGACAGGCCCTTTGGGGTCACTGTTGGCTATTTGTAATGAACGGTGAATCATCTGCTTGACGTTTTGGCCTGTTCGGATTTCATTAGTATATTTCATATACTCCCGAACGGACCCACGCTGATCAAAAACATCTTGTATCCAATGAATCGATTCATTGCGACTGCCTATCAACTCCCCTTCCTGGGTGAAGGGAGAGGTACCTGATAGGATCAGCACAGGGACCCTACCTTTGCTCACATTGTGGATAGCGCCGCCTAAATTAAGCGTTCCGCAATCCACGTGGACCAGTACGGCCTGAGGTTGACCCGTTGCCTCCGCATAACCTTGAGCGGCGCTAAGGGCAACCATCTCGTGGGGACACAGGATGATTTTTGGATAAGGTCGTTTTTCTTGTTCAGCCACCGCCCAACTTTCAATTAAAGCCGAATGGTCACTGCCCAAATTGGCAAAAAGATAGGTTACCCCTGCTTCTTGTAACGCGTCCATCATGGCACGGGCTGTCGTATATTTTGTTTTGTGCAAGCGATCCCCTCCATCTTCTCTATTTTTCTTCACCCTTTCTTGAAAAATATCTTAACACACTATAAAATATTACAAAAATATATTTTTATTAAATTATTTATATTTTTTATATATAGTTGCCTGGAGGTTGATCAACATGGACTTACGGCAGTTGCGCTACTTCATTGCCATCGTAGAGGAAGGTCAAATTACCAGTGCAGCCAAAAGATTAAATATTGCCCAACCTCCCCTCAGTCAACAGTTGAAAAATATGGAGGAGGAATTGGGGGTCAAGCTGATTATCAGAAATGGAAGAAAACTAGAATTAACAGAGGCTGGAAAAGCGTTATACAAGCGTGGCGTTAACCTCCTTAAAAGCTTTGAAGATACCGTTCGGGAAGTGAGAGATACCGG
>CALFAC010000057.1 GCA_937927935.1 uncultured Bacillaceae bacterium | reverse complement strand
GAAAAACAAGAGGGGCCGAACCAGGAATAACGCACAATTTGAGTTCGCCATAGATAGACTGGGAATGAGCCTGGGCAACCTCCTGAATTTCATGCAATGTATTTAAAATTTCAAAAGCTTTCTGGATGATTATTTTTCCCTGCTGGGTGGGCACCATGCCGTTTCGGGAACGGGTAAATATTTTTAACCCCAATTCTTCTTCCAAGCTCGTAATGGATTGACTGATAGCAGATTGGGTAATAAACAACTTTTCAGAAGCTTTTGATATCGACCCTGTTCTGGCCACTTCTACGATGTATTGCAGCTGGTCCATATTCATCTCGGTTGCCTCCTTATATTGCGGTTAATTTTTATTTAAGTGACGATTAAGAAAGATTAAATTTATTTTATTATAGCCAATAATATACAATAGTCTCAACAGATTTTGAACTATCCAATAAGGAGGTTTTTTAATGCAAAATGTAGCCAACAAAGCGTTGCAATCTATCCAGGATCTGCTACCTGTCATTAAAGAGCGTGCGCCTGAATTTGAGTCGATGAGGCGTGTTCCCGATGATTTAGTGGAAGATTTGAAAGCGGCAGGTCTCTTTCGCACCTTAGTTCCCAAGTCGTATGGTGGAGAAGGGGCCAGTTTAACAGAGGCGATGGAGTTATTGGAAGCGATGGGTTCGGCTGACGGTTCCATAGCTTGGGTGATGATGGCAGCGATCGAAACACCTGAGATTATGGCTTTGCTCCCCAAAAGCACCTTCGATAAATTGTACGCCAATGGTCCCAATGTATTGGCAGGTGGTGCCTTTGCCGGTCAGGGGATGGCCCGGGTAGTGGATGGAGGCTATATGGTTAGCGGTAGGTGGCCCTTTGTCAGCGGGTGTCATATTTGGGATTACATTTTTGTTAACTGCGCTGTGGTGGATGAAAATAACGAAGTGAAAAGCGATCATGAGAGTTCCATGGCCATGCTGTTTCGCAGAGATCAGGTGAAAATTATCGATACGTGGCACACCATGGGGGCCAGAGCAACGGGAAGTCACGATATTGTCATTGAAGAGGAGATTTTTGTTCCCCATGATCATACCTTCAATATTCGCTTTGGAAGACCGTGCATTCCGGACATTTTTCCCTATCCCCTCATTCATTGGGCTTTTCATATTTGCTCTGTCGTTTTGGGCATTGCCGAAGGGGCCTACCAAGACGTTTTGGAGATTGTGAAAACGAAGCAGAGAAGATCGATGAAAACCACGTTGGGCAAAACACCTTTAATTCAACATCGCCTGGGAAGAGTGGAGACCACCTTACGAGCACTGCGCCATTTCCTCTATTCAGAAGCCAGGCAAATTATGAATGCGGATGTGGAAAAAATGGACTACATTGGCACCGTGGCCACCGTCTATGCCAATCATGCCTATATTGCCCAAACCTGTGTCGATCTGGTGAACACCTTGTTTAACATTAGTGGCGCTTCCTCCATCTACAATCATTCACCGTTGCAGCGTCGTCTGCGGGACATATACTCTTTTGCCCAACATGCTTCCCTTAACGATAACTCCATTACCCGTTATGGTGCTTACCTCTTAGGCGAAAAGATAGATATGACGTTCTAAGGTCACCTTGAAACGGACAGTGGCTAAAATGCTGGGTACTAGATGAGCAGCTCAGTATCAATAGCATCATAAAATTAAGGAGGCAGAACGATGAGTTTAGAAGAGAGACTGGCCAAGCTGGAGGCTAAGTTGGAAGAGCTTGAAAATGTTCGCCAAATTGAAAAATTGGTGGGTAAATATATTTACTGGCTGCATATTCAAGAGTTTGAAAAAATTAAGGAACATTGCTGGGCCAAAAAAGCACCTGATGTTTCCCTGGAAGCTTCCGATTCGGGGCAGTTTATCGGTCAGGAGTCTGTTCGCCGCTTCTATGATCCTGATGGTGTGGTTGGCGCTTTAAGTAAGGTGAAAGGTGGCTTTACCATGCATTTGGCATGCAGCCCCATCATCGAGATTGCCGCAGATGGAAAAACGGCCAAAAGCATTTGGCAATCACCCGGATGTGCCGGGGATAAGTGGATATGGGGAACCATTATCATCGATTTTATTAAGGAAGATGGGGAATGGAAAATATGGCATTATAACTTCACGCCCTTTTTCCGCACACCCTATCACAAAGGCTGGATGGAAGCCCCTGCGGAAGGTTCTTTAGCCAGTGACTTGGCAGATGGTCCACCTACGAGATGGAATCCTTACAATAAGGAAAAAACAGGAAAAGAGTTGTTTAAACATCTCCCTCCTGCCCCTGAACCTTACGAGACATATGAATCCGAGTAGTTTTGTAGAAAGAGGCCGTCTCTTTCCGAAATTATAGGGTTACTTGTCAGGAGATTGATAGTAAGAAATTGGAGGGAGGAAGGGAAGAAAGTGAACAGTGGCCAGGTTAAAAGTGAGACAGAGCGCCGGGTGATTCCCGTCCGCAATCCCTGGAGCGGGGAGTATGATTATCAAATTACTCCGCCCACGGATGAGGAGCTGAAGGCTCTCTGCAACACCTTGCGCCGGAATCAGAAGGGGTGGGCCCAGGCCGGGCTGGAAAAACGGATCGAGGTGATGTTGCGCTGGGCTGATGAACTGGAAAAGGTGAAGGATGAACTAATTGAAGTGGATTCCATCGATACAGGTTACTGTATCATTTCTAAATATAGTCCAGATATCGTGATCAACTTGATACGCGGGTGGTGTACGGACGCCCCGCGCATTTTGGAAGAAGCCCGCCGACAGGGGCAGTCCACCGCCTTGCCCAGCATGCATTACCGCTCCCAATTTGTTCCTTACCCCCTGGTGGGGGTGATCAGTGCCTGGGGGTTAATGCTTTCCATGTTGGACACAGTGCCCGCATTAGTGGCCGGCTGTGCAGTGGTGATTAAACCGAGTGAGCTGACGCCGCGCTTTATTAAACCGATGATGGAAACGATCCAAAAAGTGCCTGAACTGGCCGCGGTGCTCACCTATATCGAAGGGGATGGCCAAACAGGGCAAAGCTTAATTAACAACGTAGATGTGGTGGCCTTTACCGGAAGCGTGCCCACCGGTCGCAAAGTGGCCAAGGCGTGTGCAGAGCGTCTCATCCCCGTTTACCTTGAACTGGGGGGCAAAGATCCGGTCATTGTGACCCCAACGGCCAACATTGAACAGGCGGCCACCGCCGTTTTACGGGGAGCCGTCTGGGGAACGGGTCAAGTCTGCTTCTCGGTGGAACGCATTTATGTCCATGAATCGATTCACGATGCCTTTGTCGAGGAATTGGTACGTCAGGCTGAAGAGCTCACCCTCAATTATCCCGATCCCCGCACAGGTGATATTGGCCCCTTTATCATGGAACAGCAGGCAGCCATTGTGGATGCCCATCTGGAGGATGCCCTGGCCAAAGGGGCGGTGCTGCAGACCGGCGGGAAATCGGAAA
>CALFAC010000056.1 GCA_937927935.1 uncultured Bacillaceae bacterium | reverse complement strand
CCTGAATGCCGGCGTGAAAGGCCGGTGTGTTAAGCCACTTCACCAACGGGCCACGTTTCAAGTTTCGTTAAGTTAGCATAAATATTATACACGCCAATAATATATACGCCAATTTTACGTTTTTGTCAACCGGCGATAATGGCGGAGAAAGAGGGATTCGAACCCTCGCGCGGCCATGAGCCGCCTACTCCCTTAGCAGGGGAGCCCCTTCAGCCAACTTGGGTATTTCTCCTCTAAATGGCTCCGCAGGTAGGATTCGAACCTACGACCAACCGGTTAACAGCCGGGCGCTCTACCACTGAGCTACTGCGGAGCGTTTAAGTGAGAACATTTGTTATAATACAATGTTCCTGCAAAAAATGCAAGTCCTTTTTGTCCTTTTTATTCCTTTTTGTCAGTTTTATAAAGATCTTGACAAGCAAGGCATCTCCTTGATCTTACCGAACAACTTCATCTTCCGTTTGGGGGGCTTCTTGCTCAGGCTCTATCATGGTTAATCCGATCCGCTCGCGTTTTAAATCCACGTCCTTCACCCAGACGGTGACAATATCGCCGACCGAAACCACATCAAGGGGATGGCGGACATAGCTTTTGCTTAACTGTGAGATATGAACCAGGCCGTCCTCTTCTACACCAATATCCACAAAGGCGCCAAAATCAACCACGTTGCGCACAGTTCCCATCAGTTTCAGTCCAGGCTTAAGATCTTGCAGACGCAACACGTTTTTTCTAAAGAGGGGTGGCGGCAATTGATCCCTGGGGTCCCGTCGCGGTTTTTGTAAGGCCTCCACAATATCGGCCAGAGTCATGGCCCCAATCCCCAGACGCTTGGCCCACTCGTCCACATCCACCTCTTTGAGAGCGTCAGTCAACCGATTCGTGCCCAGCTTGCTCTTATCGAAGCCCAGCTCCTGTAAAAATGTTTCCGCTTCTTGATAGGATTCAGGGTGAATGGGCGTTTGATCAAAAGGATCGGCTCCATCAAAAATGCGCAAAAAACCTGCCGCTTGCTGATAGGTTTTGGCCCCCAGCCCCGGAACCTCAAGCAGCTGCCCCCGCTCAACAAAGGGACCATGTTCTTCACGATGGCGAACGATGTTGCGGGCCACTCCTTTATTTAAGCCGGCCACATATGATAACAGGGAGACGGAGGCGGTATTGACGTCGACACCCACTTGGTTAACCGCGGTCTCCACCACAAACGAAAGATTTTCCCTTAACTTGGCCTGGGAAACATCATGCTGATACTGGCCGACGCCGATGGATTGGGGATCGATCTTCACCAGTTCGGCTAACGGATCCTGCAATCGACGGGCAATGGAAATGGCGCTCCGCTCAGCCACATCAAGGTCAGGAAATTCCTCCCTGGCCAAAGGTGAAGCCGAATAGACGCTTGCGCCTGCTTCATTTACAATACAGTAGGCTAAATGGGGCATCTGGTCCTGAATAAACTGGGCCACAAACTGCTCCGTTTCCCTGGAGGCCGTTCCGTTACCAATGGCAATCACATCCACGTCATACTGATTGATGAGTGCGGATAATATTTGACGGGCCTCCTCTATTTTGTTATGAGGCATGACGGGATAAATCACATCCACCGCCTTTACTTTTCCGGTGGGATCCACCACCGCCAGCTTACATCCCGTTCGATAGGCGGGATCGATGCCCAGCACCGTTTTGCCCCGAACGGGCGGCTCCATTAAAAGCGCCTTCAAATTGCGAGTAAAAACATGAATGGCTTGTTCCTCAGCCTCTTCCGTCAATTGACGGCGAATGTCCCGTTCGATGGCAGGAGCTATCAATCGCTGATAGCCGTCTCGGATGGCATTTTGAATATGGAAAGCAGCGGGAGAGTCGCTCCGTTTAATCCAGGTCTTTTCTAAGCGTTTAATAATCGGCTCTGGGTCCACCTCAATTTTTACCTTGATCACCTCTTCCCGCTCCGCCCGGTTGATGGCCAAAATGCGGTGAGAAACCAGCCGACTTATGGGACTTTGAAAATCATAGTAGATCTGATAAACCTGCTTGGGATCATTCTTTTCCTCCTTGAGGCCGGTGATCATCTGGCCATGGCGAAATGTGTACTCCCTAATCCATTGGCGCCCGTCAGCATCATCGGCTATCCATTCGGCAATAATATCTTCCGCTCCCTGGAGCACCTCTTCCACATGATATAACTCCTGTTCGGCCGAAAGATAGGCGGCCGCCTCTTTTTGGGGATCACCGTCGGGACAGCTGACCAGCCACTGGGCCAGAGGTTCCAACCCCTTTTCTTTGGCCACGGTGGCCCGGGTCCGCCGCTTGGGACGAAACGGACGGTAGTAGTCTTCCACTTCCTGCAGCTTTTGGGCCTGGCGAATTTTTTGCGCCAGCTCTTCGGTCAGCTGCCCCTGTTCTTCAATGAGGCGGATCACTTCCTCCTTGCGTTGATCCAGCTGGACCAGATAGGTGTACCCTTCCCAAACAGTTCGGATCTGCTCTTCATCCAACCCCCCGGTGGCTTCTTTGCGGTAACGGGCCACAAAGGGCACGGTGTTGCCTTCCTCAAGCAGCCTGACGGTGTTTTTGATCTTCTGTGGAGAAATATTTAACTGAGTGGCTAACCGTTCCAACCTGGCCTGTTCATGATCAGCCACCTGCTGTTTATTCTTTACGGTCACTCTGGCCACACTCCTAGCGGGACACAGATAGCGCCCCTGTTTTTCTCATGGTCTCTCTCAACTTGTACAAAGCCCTTCGCTGCAAGCGGGAAACATGCATCTGAGATATTTTCAGGCGCGAACCGGCTTCCTGTTGCGTCAAACCTTCGTAGTAAGTAAGCCGGATCACCTGCTGCTCTTTTTTGGATAAAGTGGGCAAGAGCTTCTCAAATAACAGGCGATCTTGTACCGCCTCAAACCCCTGATCCTGCTGTCCAATCATCTCCTTCAGCTGAACATGTTCCCCTTCCCCGTTGGTTTCATAACAGGAATCGATGGATAACGCCTGATAACTGCGGCTGATGTTGACCGCTTCCGACACTTCCTCTTCGGAAGCCCCGATGTGCTCAGCAATCTCACCGATTTGGGGCGGGCGCTCCAGCTCACCCATCAACTGATCGACCGTCTGCCGGATTTCAAGGCTGAGCTCTTTGATGCGCCGGGGAACATGAATGCTCCATGTTTTGTCCCGTATATAGCGTTTAATTTCCCCCATAATGGTGGGAATGGCAAATCGTTCAAAAGAACGGTTCTGCTCACGATCAAAGCGGGTTAAAGCGCCCAAAAGGCCGATCATGCCGACCTGCACCAAATCATCCAGCACATGTTGCCGGTGCCGCGCATACCGGCGAGCCAGCTTTCGGACCAAGGGAGTAAAGTGGAGCACCAGCTTCGTTTTCACTTCTTCCGTCGGATGCTCTTTATACTGATCAATCAATCGATACACTTCGTCTTCAGACAGAGGTTGCCTCGTTGGGACGGTCACTTGATTCCACCTCTTTTTAGTATTTGTCTCTTGTCACGTCTTCCGCCCTTCTGCTCAACCCCACAAAACAAACCTGCTTTGCGCTCACAATAAGGGTGGTAAATTCATATCGATAATCTATTAATCTTCGACAAACATACATAAAATTCCTTGTTTTTAGGAAAAATAAAAAGCCCTTTTAAGATCGGGCTTTCCAATTCATGATTAAAAATCTATTAATCCCAAGCTGATTTGCAGCGCATCATTCACTTTGGCCATCATCTCTTCATCCAAATGGGTAATTTTATCCGTTAAACGCTGCTTATCGATGGTCCGAATCTGCTCTAACAGGATGACGGAGTCTTTCTCAAACCCATATGTTTTGGCATCAATTTCCACATGGGTGGGCAGTTTCGCTTTCTGTATCTGAGCTGTAATGGCTGCCACAATAACGGTGGGGCTAAAACGGTTGCCAATATCGTTTTGAATCACTAAGACGGGGCGTACGCCACCTTGTTCTGAACCAACGACTGGCGAAAGGTCGGCAAAAAAAACATCGCCACGTTTAACATTCAAAAGCTACACCCCGCTTACTAAGCGGTCTAAAGTGTGGTCAGCCTCTTCTTCCGCAAGAAATGCTTCCGAAGCCATGTCTAAATTAATGTTGGCCATTTCCATATACCCTTTTTTCATCGTCTCTCGCAACAGACGTTTTTTACGCTCGCGCAAATAAAATTTCATGGCTTGTCTGATAAGTTCACTGCGGTTGGAATGCTCCTTTTTGGCCACTCCGTCCACTTCTTGAAGCAAATTTTGAGGAAGGGTGATCATGATCCTTTTGGTTTTGGGATTAGCCATCAAATCAGCACCTCCACCAACACCGTGCTTTTATCCGCTGCCTCACAACATATTACCATTATGGTTAAAAAAAAGAAATTTATTCTATGACTCCACTATGATTCTAACATGGGCCCTATTGGGCTGCAACCATTATTCCCTGTCCCCATCCTTATCCACCTCAGCGGATCCCGATCATGAAACGGGAGAAGGGTGACTGACCAGATCCCTCACTTCCGGGTTGGAGCCGATATAAAGGCGGGGTACGCGCTTTGAAATTTGACAGGTGATTTCATAGTTGATGGTACCAATCCATCGGGCCAAATGGTCTGCACTGATCTGCTGATTCCCCTGGCGCCCAATGAGCGTCACCCTTGCCCCCCGGGGATAGGGCCGATCCAATTTAACCATCAGTTGATCCATACAAACCCTTCCCACCACCGGACAGGGCTTGCCACCAATCAAGACAATGCCCTTGTTGGACAGAAGACGGCTGTAGCCATCTGCATAACCAATGGGGACGGTGCCGATCCACTCATAGCCCTTGGTGCGATAGGTGCACCCATAACTGATGCCAGACTCAGGAGGCAGTCGCTTCACTTGACTTAAATGAGAATAGAGGGAAAGGGCAGGTTGCAGTTGAAAAGGAAGCTTTTGATTCATCCAAGCGGAGGGCAATAGCCCGTACAGGCTGATCCCCAAGCGGACAGCATTGCTGTAGCGGCCAAAAGTTTGCCGGATCAAAGCGGCACTGTTGGCTAAATGAATGAGGGCAGGTTTGATGCCCTGTTCCCTTAAAAAGGAGACCATTTGATCAAACGCTTGCACCTGGCTGGCTAAGATGCGCTCCTGCTCTTCTTCCTCTCCATCGGCGGTGGCCAAATGGGAAAACAAGCCTTCCCACACCAACTGGTTGGAGCCACCTTTGAATCTGTGAAATTCGTCCACCACGCGGGCCAATTCGTCGTAATCATACATGCCGAGGCGTCCCATCCCGGTGTCCAGTTTGACATGGAACAACAACGGGGGCTGAGATGAGCTCAAGCCATGCACCAATTCGGTAAAATAGGCGTAATCGGGCACCGTGATCCTGATTTGGTACCGCTGGGCCAAGGGGATGTGCTGAGCCGGAACATACCCCATTACCAGGATGGGCACCTCAAGGCCAGCTTTTCTCAACTCAATGGCTTCCTCCAGTAAAGCGGTGGCCAGCCAGCTGGCTCCCGCTTTCAGGGCCGTTTTGGCCACCGGGATGGCCCCGTGACCGTAACCGTCCGCCTTCACCACAGCCATAATTTCTCTATTTTGCGCCAATCGCTTTTTAAACTGACTAACATTGTTATAGATGGCATCCAAGTTAATTTCAGCCCACGTTTTACGGTAGATCACCATGTATCACTCTCTCAACCTGTGTGCCAATGGCCCCTTTAACCGATTCATCAGCATCGATTTTCTTCATCATACCACGCCGATAAAAAAAGAAGAATAGGAGACCACTCCCTATTCCAATCAATATTTTTATATGCGCTGAACTCTCCTTACTTATTGGCCTGACCTTCCACCGAGCGGGCAATGGCAATCATTTCTTCCCGGGGCAGATCACCATTTAGCCAAAAATCAACCCCGTCATAGGTCCACATTAAACTTTGACCGGCCAATACCCCCACCGTAAAGCCCAAATCAACCGGTTCTCCATCGGGCATGCTCACCATCTCCGCTTCGGCATGCTTTTGCGTGAGGGAAAAACGGTACTCCTCACTTTCGAAGCGTAAGATCAGACGCGGCTCTCCATCCTGAGACACTTCTTTTTCTTCCACCAATTCAACACCAGCAGGAAGATAGCTGGGATAAAAGGCACCTAAACTCCGCTTTTCTCCGTCTGAAGAGGTGGGGCTAGATTCATCCTCCTCTTTGCCACTTTGCTGTTCCATATTGCGCTGCAAATCAAAATCGCTTTCATCAAAGGCATAATCAAATTGGACCTCATTAAAGTGCACTCTAATTAACACATTAAAATCGGCATCCATCATGTGCACTTGAACCGGCTTTAAGTCCTTATCCAGCCAAATACGCTGATGGTGGATGTTCTTATTATGGTAATTGGCGGCTGTATCAAATACATACTGATCGTCTTCCACCGTAAATTGACGGTTTTCATCCATCAAAATGTCTTTAACCAATGATTCATAAAGATAAACCTGAGGCTGGTTGCCTGGCCAATTGCTTTGAAAACGGAAGCTTTTGTTTAAGTGAGGCGTTAAAACAAAAACGCCCTCATCATTTTTCAAAATAATTTGGGTTAAATTTCTCTCTTTGTGCGTCAGACTCACCCGATAATAGTCTGGCTGCTTATGCCATACTTCCACCGCAAACTGATGGGGAGTCTCCCCCGTTTCCAGCACCAGATCCATCTGGGCGCGATAGCTTTGTAAACTATTTAGCCGATCCCCTAACTCTTTCACAACCTCCTTTTCATTTTTTGTCCCACAGGCTGACAGTAATAGTGCGATGATCATCCCTAGAGCCAGTAATACCCAAGCCTTTCGCATCTCATCATCCCTTTCACCCTTTTTACCCCATATTTATGCCGTCCAATGGAAGGATATGCTGACAGGTTTGACGAGCATCACAAGGTTGACGGTGACGTAAAACAAAAGATGGGCAAAAAAAAATCAGCCTGACTGTGTGCTTAAGCCCGGCTGATCAACATAAAGATCATAATAGTCAATCAACATTTTTCCACGATGGCTTGGGCCACCACATACCGCTTACTGTGGGAAAGAGAGAGGTGCACCCTAATCCCTTGCTCCACCCCTTTGGGGAGCGTATGCCATATCAGACGGGGAGCCCCGTTCTGCTCAGGCAAAATGGATACATCCTGCCAGGAAAACCGACCGCCCACCCCTGAACCTAGCGCTTTGGCCAGTGCTTCTTTAGCGGCAAAGCGTCCGGCTACATATTCCACCTGTCTGGACCATGTAAAGGTGTCCATCACTTTCCGTTCCGCAGCCGTTAAAAGGCGAAACGGTAGACGGGGCTGCCGTCTGAGCGCAGCTTCAATCCGTTTCAATTCAATCAGGTCAATGCCTGTCCCAATGATCATGGCCACCCTCCTCTCTCCCTCAATAAAAGAAAGATGGGTTGATTAAGTAGCGGCTTCTCAATGTAAATATGATACAATGAAGGCATCAAGTATGGCGAGGTGAACCCTTTGTTTGTTCGCAGGGAAAATTTCCGCCAGTTTACCCAGCTCTATCCCGTGATCACCTTGCTCCTTGCGGTGATCACCATCCTGTTTATCGCCAGCTACCTGCCCATCGTTGGCCACCTGATTTACAGTCTGGGAATAGGACATAATCCGGCCATTGAAGCAGGTCAACTCTGGCGGCTGGTAACCCCTATCTTTTTGCACCATGGGCCCATGCACTTTTTGTTTAACGCCTTTGCCCTGTTTATTTTTGGCCCGGCTCTGGAGCGAATCCTGGGACGTCCTAAGTTTATCATACTTTATTTTGCAGCCGGAATAGCAGGCAATTTAGCCACCTTTTTCTTAGGCAATGATAGCACCTTTTATCTGGGCGCCTCGGGAGCCCTGTACGGCTTGTTGGGCTTATACTTATACATGGTGCTCTATCGGAAACATTTAATGGATCCGGCCTCCAGCCAAGTGATTATCGTCATGCTGGTCATCGGCTTAATCTATACCCTTTTATGGCCCAATATTAACCTTTATGCCCATCTGTTTGGCTTCTTGGCCGGCTTGGCCTTGGGCCCCCTTTTGCTGCGAGGAAATCTTTCCGCTTTCCACCCTATCTTGATCACCCGCCGCGTCCAGGAAGCCACCTCCGATGAGATCCGCTTTGATCCAGCGCGGTGGCAAAAAAAGCGCCAGTGGAAACACTGGCTGAGATACGGACTTTTTGGCCTGTTTATTGTCCTAATTTTGCTGGGCTTGTGGGCCAGTCTTTAACTTGAAGCGGGTCCCGAAGATACCTCCATCCCCACTACACCAATTTTTGGGGGTCCAAGATTTGTTGGGCCTCCTCCTCCGATAAAATATTCTCCTCCAGTACCACTTCCCGGACCGTTTTCCCCTCTCGAAACGCTTGTTGAGCCACTTTGGCAGCCCGCTCATAGCCGATATGAGGATTTAAAGCGGTGGCCAAAGCGGTGCTGCGCTCCAGCCAGTAGGCACACTGCTTCCGATCCACCTCCATTCCCTGAACGCACCGTTCATCAAACACCGTGATGCCATTGGTCAAAATATTAATGGCATGTAACAGGTTGTAGGCAATGACCGGCATCATCACGTTGATTTCCAGTTGGCTTTCACTGGCCGCCGCCGTGATGGCTGCATCGTTGCCAATCACCTGAGCACAGATCATATACAGGTTTTCGGCCATCACCGGGTTCACCTTGCCGGGCATAATGGAGGAACCGGGTTGAACGGGAGGTAAAATCAGCTCGGCCAGCCCCGTTCTGGGTCCAGAACTTAACAGACGCAGATCGCTGGAGATTTTAATCAGATGAACGGCCAGCTCATTTAAAGCATGACTTAGGCGCAGGGCAGCACCGGTGTTTTGCATAAAACTGAACCGGTTGACCGGCTCACGAAAGGGCAGCCCCGTCCGCCGGGCAATCTCCTCCACCGCAATCCGGCTATAGTGGGGATGGGCATTGATGCCTGTGCCCACCGCATTGCCTCCCAAACCGATCTCATATAAAAACGGAAGACAAGCCTCAATCCCTGTTTTGGCCTGCCGCAAAGTGTGGGCATAGCCCCCAAAAACTTGACCGTAGCGAATGGGAACGGCATCCTGCAGATGGGTGCGCCCCGCTTTAATCACATCGTGGTATTCTTCTGCCTTGGCTGAAAACGTTTCGGCCAAACGTTCAATGGCGGGCAACAGGCGATGGTACACCTCTTCCGCCGCCGAGATATTGATGGCCACATGAATGGTGTCATTGGTGGATTGGGCCATATTCACATGGTCATTGGGGTGAACCAGAGTATATTCTCCCCGCTTCCCCCCCAACAGCTCCGCTGCCCGGCTGGCAATCACCTCATTGGCGTTCATGTTCTGGGAGGTGCCGGCCCCCGCCTGATAGGCATCCACCACAAACTGGTCATCCCATTTGCCCTCGATCACTTCTTCAGCCGCCTGAATGATGGCTTTGGCCATCCTTTCCTCCAGCCCCCCTGTCTCCCAGTTGGCTCGGGCGCAGGCCGCTTTGATCAACCCTTGAGCCCGAATAAAGGGGCGGGGCAGACGCAGCCCGCTGATGGGAAAATTATGGACCGCCCGCTGGGTTTGGGCCCCGTAATAGGCCTCTTCAGGAACCTTAACCTCACCCAGTGAGTCCCTGGCGATTCGGTATGATTGCTGCATGCCATCACCTCATCCTTGCCTTTTTCTATTCAGTCTTCCCGTTATCCTCAAGAGCCATCAAAAAATTTCCTCTTTCCCAACCCAGAGCGGTCTCACCTTGATCTCAATAATTTTCACCACATTTTTAGAAAAAACCTTGCCAAGAAGAGCTGAAAGCGTTATAATGTCCTCTATATGTAGACATTTGTTTTTGGTAGATAAACACACGGGGAGTGGTAGAAACGATGAAAAAACCGGTTGGGGTAGGATTGTTAGGGCTTGGTACAGTGGGCTCAGGGGTAGCCCGGATCATACGGGATCACCAACAGGAGCTTCAACATCAAACCGGTTGCCCCATTGAGATAAAAAAAGTGCTGGTTCAAAATTTAGATAAAGAACGGGATGTTCCCATCGATCGATCCCTGTTAACCACCCATGCTGAAGAGGTGGTGACCGATCCGGAGATTGACGTGGTGGTGGAAGTGATGGGGGGCGTTGATGGGACGCGGGAGCATATTTTAACCGCCCTCAGCAGAGGCAAACATGTGGTGACCGCCAACAAAGATTTGATCGCCTTGCACGGAGCGGAACTGTTACAAGCGGCCCAGGAAAACGGCTGCGATCTCTACTATGAAGCCAGTGTGGCCGGCGGCATTCCCATCATCCGCAGTCTGGTTGAAGGGCTTGCTTCCGACCGGATTATTAAGATTATGGGCATTGTCAACGGCACCACCAACTACATTTTGACCAAGATGAGCAAGGAAGGCTTAAGTTACGAAGAAGCCTTGCGCCAGGCTCAGGCCCTGGGCTTTGCCGAAGCTGACCCTTCGGCTGACGTGGAAGGGATGGATGCAGCACGCAAGATGGCCATTTTGGCCACCCTGGGCTTCCTCACCAATATTGAGCTGTCTGATGTGAGTGTGGAAGGCATCACCCGGGTGACTGCCGAAGATATTTCCTATTGTGCTAAAATGGGATATACCATAAAATTAATAGGTATTGCCGAGCGCCATGAAGGGCGGGTGGCCGTCAGCGTCCAGCCGACGCTGATCCCCCATGAACATCCCCTGGCCTCGGTGAGCAATGAGTTTAACGCCGTTTATGTGTACGGCGAAAAAGTGGGTGAAACCATGTTTTACGGTCCGGGAGCCGGGCAACTCCCTACCGCCACCGCCGTCGTTTCCGATTTGGTCACGGTGGTAAGACACATGCGCCTGGGCGTCAACGGACGTAGCATTGTAGCCCCACTCTATTCCAAACAGCTGAAAACAGATGAGGAGATTGAAGCTAAATATTTCCTCCGTTTACACGTCAAAGATAAAACAGGAGTGCTAGCCACGGTAACCACCTTGTTTTCCCAATACGGCGTCAGCCTGGAGCGCGTCCTGCAGCAGCCTCTGAAAGAGACGCAGGATGCGGAGCTGATCATTTTAACCCATCAAACCAATAAAAGAGCATTTGATGAAGTGTGCCAGGCTTTAGCGGAACTGGACGTGATCAACGCCGTTAAAAGCCGTTACCGTGTGGAAGGAGAGTTATAAATGACCCGCTGGCAAGGATTGATACACCACTACGCGCCCTATTTACCCATCACCGACCGAACGCCGCAACTCACCTTATATGAAGGGAACACACCCCTCATCCCGCTGGAAACTTTATCCGACCGCTGGAACGTAGAACTGTACGTCAAAGTGGAAGGGGCCAACCCCACCGGATCATTTAAAGACCGGGGCATGGTTGTGGCTGTGGCCAAAGCGGTTGAAGAAGGAAGCCAGGCGGTGATCTGCGCCTCCACCGGCAATACGTCAGCCTCGGCGGCAGCCTATGCTGCCCGGGCAAGCTTACGCTGTGTCATCGTGATTCCCGATGGAAAGATCGCCTTGGGCAAACTGGCTCAGGCGGTAATGTATGGCGCTGAAATTTACGCCATCCGGGGCAACTTCGACCAGGCGCTGGCCATGGTGCGTCAAATTGCTCAAGAAGAGCCCTTGACGCTGGTCAACTCTGTCAACCCCTACCGGATCGAAGGGCAAAAGACGGCAGCCTTCGAAATTTGTGATCAACTGGGAGGTAAAGCGCCCGATATTTTGGCCATTCCCGTGGGCAATGCTGGTAATATAACTGCCTACTGGAAAGGATTTACCGAATATCATGAGCGCCATCAAACAGGGCTTCCCCAAATGTTTGGTTTTGAAGCTGAAGGGGCGGCCGCCATTGTTAAAAACCAGGTGATCACCCATCCTGAAACGGTGGCCACGGCCATCCGCATCGGCAATCCGGCCAGCTGGAAAACAGCCGTGGCCGCCGCCGAAGAGTCCCAGGGCCTGATCGATGCGGTGAGCGATGAGGAAATCTTAGAGGCCTACCGCCTGCTGGCCCGGGAAGAAGGCTTATTTGCCGAACCGGCCTCCTGCGCCTCGTTGGCCGGTGTGAAAAAACAATTGGATCAAGGACGGATCAAGCCGGGCAGCCGCATTGTTTGCGTATTAACGGGTAACGGTTTGAAAGACCCCAATACAGCCATCGAAGCTGTTGAAGTGAAGCCCACCGTTCTGGATAACGATTATCAGCAGTTGGTCAGCAAATTAAAAGAAGGTGCGGGGGTATGAGCGATCCTGCCTTTATGATCCGCGTCCCTGGCAGCACGGCTAACCTGGGCCCTGGATTTGATTCCATCGGTTTAGCCGTCAACCGCTATCTTGATCTTTTTGTTTCGCCAGCCGAGCAATGGTCGTTTCAAGGTGAAGGGGAATTGGCCGATCTGCCTCCTTTAGAAAAAAATTTGATTTACCGAGTGGCTCAACGCGTGGCCAATGAAGAAGGAAAGCCCCTTTCCCCCTGCCGAGTGGCCATGAAAACCAACATCCCTTTGGCCAAAGGTTTGGGCAGCAGTGCTGCTGCCATCGTGGCGGCTATCGAACTGGCCAACCGTCTGGCGGGATTAAATTTAAGCCAAGAGGAGAAACTGCGTTATGCATCCCGCATCGAAGGTCACCCTGATAACGTTTCCCCTTCCCTGTTGGGCGGTTTGGTGGTGGGCAGCCACACAGATGAATGGACAGAAGTGATCCAGTGTGGTGTCCCACCGATCGATCTGGTGTTGATGGTTCCCCGCAAGCCTCTTTTAACCAAAAAAGCCCGGGACATTTTGCCGGAAACGTTATCATTTAAACAGGCAGTCAAGGCCAGCAGTATCAGCAATGTCTTAATTGCGGCCATCCTTAACCATGATTGGGAAACAGCGGGCCGCATGATGAAACGGGATCTCTTTCACCATCCCTACCGCACCCGCCTCATCCCCGAGTTGGCCCGGATTTTGGACGAACAGGACCGCTTTTCAGCCTACGGCGCAGCCTTAAGCGGAGCGGGCCCTTCCATCATGTGGTTCGCAGCCCCGGGAAACGGCAAAATGCTGATAGAGGAGTTAAGCCAACATTACCCCCAGTACAGACTGGAACAGCTGCAGCCTGAACCTCAAGGCGCACGCATCCACTCCAGCAGCATCTATGTGTAACCCCAGCTGCCCCCACCGGGGCAGCTGGTTTCATTTTGTATCGCGGCAAAAATATGGTAAGATTGGATGTAGGACAATAAAATGTCCAATTTTAAAATAATTCTAAAGGAGTGGGATACTGATGAGTCAGTGGGTGGTTTACAGTAAAGTTGGTTGAGGGGCGTGCACCGAGACGAAAGCGTGGCTTTCGGAAAAAGGGATTAATTTTACGCAGAAAGATGTGATTAAAGAGCCCCCTTCCAAGGAGCAGTTATTAGAATGGAGCAAACAGCTTCCTCAGGGGATGAAAAGCTTCATCAACCCCATGAAGGTGGAGGATCCCTATTATGTGGCCCATATTAAAGGGCGCGAGGATCAACTCAGTGAGGAAGAGCTGGCCGACCTGTTCCACCGTTTTCCCGATCTGTTGAAAAAACCGTTAACCACCAACGGTTCTGCCATTGTACTTGGCCCTGATAAGGAGAAACTGGAATCCCTTATCGGAAAATAGTACAGTGCAGATCGTTGTCGCCCATATATCATATATATAAAAAACAGCTGCCCCTCCATTTGGGCAGCTGT
>CALFAC010000055.1 GCA_937927935.1 uncultured Bacillaceae bacterium | reverse complement strand
AAACCGGTTTTTCTATTTTGATAGAAAAACCGGTTTTTGGTTTGCTCTCTTAAACGGCTTCCGTTTGGGTCAGTTCCATGATATGCTGGATCACCTTTTCCATCTGCATGCCCCGGGAACCTTTAAATAAAATGGCATGTTGGGCCGTTAGATAAGGCAGTAAAGTTAGGGCTGCTTCCTGATGCGTTTGGCAATGGATTCCTCCGGCTACTTTAGAGATGAGGGCCGCCTTTTCCCCCATGGTGATGATGGTAAACGGTTTATCGCTTAAATAGTGTCCCAGTTCCAAATGGTATCGATCGGCCATTTCCCCCAATTCAAACATATCACCCAATACCAGCACTTTCTGGCGCTGGGGGTAAATGTTGGCAAAGGTTTGAGCAGCTGCTTTCATGGAAGTGGGGCTGGCATTATAGGCATCATTAATTAAGATGGAGCCATTGGGCCCCTCAAGGGTTTGAAAGCGCATATCTGAAATGGAAAGGGTTTTTAGTTGGGCTTTGATCACATCAGGCTCTACCCCATACTGATAAGCGATAAAAATGGCCGGCAGGACATTACTTATATTATGTTCTCCCAAAAGGGGCATAAAACAGGAGATGGAAGTCTCGTTGAGGTGCACGTTAAAATAGCTTCCAGATTCATCGCAGCGAATATCAGTGGCGTATATATCTGCCTTCTGCTGAATGCTGTAAGTGTACACTTTTCCCTGATAGCGATCTTTTTGACTGAGAATCAATGGATCGTCTCCGTTTAATAAAACAAAGCCGGCTGGATCGGTTTGATCCAAAATTTCTCCCTTGGCCTGAGCAATCTTTTCCTTGGTGCCAAAAAACTGGATATGGGCTTCCCCCACATTGGTGATCACACTCACCCTAGGCTGTGCCAACTGGGCTAAGAAGCTAATTTCCCCAGCTCTGTTCATGCCCATTTCCAAGACGGCAAAATTGTGCTGGGGCCGGATGGATAAGAGGGAAAGGGGAACACCTAAATGATTATTAAAGTTTTTATAAGTTTTATAGACATTAAATTGGCCGCTTAGGAGATGGGCAATCATATCTTTGGTTGTTGTTTTACCGTTGCTACCCGTTACGGCAATGACAGGAAGGTTTAACTCTTTTCGATATCCTTTAGCGAGGGCTTGAAAGGCAGTTTCAGTATTTTCAGTTTGAATAAATGTGATGTGGGGATATTTTTGACGCAACTGGGGATCATCTTGGCTGACTAAAATGGCAACAGCACCATTAAGAATAGCTGATTCAATAAATTGATGTCCATCCCGCTTGCCGCCTGTTAAAGCTACAAATAAGGCCTGGCCTTTAAGTTCCCTAGAATCAAAGTGGACGTCCTGGATTGTTCTACTGGAATCGCCCTGCAGGAGAACTCCCCCCGTCCATCTTAACACGTGGTCTACTGTTATCATCACCATTTCTCCTTTACTTGAGGGGTATAATTGATACGCTATTATAGTATATCGCCTAAGCGGATGAGGGTTCTTTTCACGGTGCAAAGTACTGATATTAATGGATGATGTTTAACCTGTCTGTAAGCGAAGAGAATGTTAACTGACCTGGTGTAAAGTATGCAGCAGAATAGGAATTTCATCGTCCGCTATGGTTCTAAAATCGAGAACAAAATGATCAGCGATGATCCGCCCGATCAAGGGAAAGGGAGCCAAACGCAGGCGCATGCTTAGTTCAGCGGCAGTTAAGGGGGTGGATGGGATTAGTTTTAAACCCCAACTGGGTAAAAAAACTTCCGGCAATGTTCCTCCGCCCACTTCAGACTGAAGGGGAACGATTTCCACCTGGTAACGGGTATGATCAATTTGGTTCAAAGCTGTCAAGGCTCTATTTTTTATCTCCTCTTCAGATTGCAAAATCATGCGCAAGGTGGGAATCTCTTCTTTTGCTTTTTCGGGGTTAAGGTACGCTCTAAGGGTGGCTTCCAAAGCCGCCAGTGTAAATTTATCCACTCTTAGGGAGCGCAGCAGCTGATTTTTTTTGAGGCGGGAGATATACTTGGCCTTGCCGGCAATGATGCCTGCCTGAGGCCCGCCCAACAGTTTATCGCCGCTAAAGGAAACCAGATCAATCCCTTCCTGAATCACTTCCTGCACCGTTGGTTCCTGGCCGATTCCATAGGGACGCAAGTCAAATAAAACGCCGCTTCCCAGATCTTCAAAGACGGGAATGTGATGGCGGTGAGCCAATTGAACCAGCTCAGAACCAGGAACAGTGGCTGTAAAACCTTTGATGACAAAGTTACTGGTATGAACTTTCATCACTAAGCCGGTGTTGGGACTTAATGCTTGCTCATAATCATACAGATGAGTTTTATTGGTGGTTCCCACCTCAACTAACTGGGCACCGCTTTCCCGCATAATTTCAAAAACACGAAACGAGCCTCCAATCTCAACCAATTCTCCTCTGGAGATCACCACTTCTTTTCCTTCGGCCAGCTCTTTTAAGACCAGATAGACAGCAGCCGCATTGTTATTCACCACCAGGGCAGCCTCTGCCCCAGTAATGTGACAGATGAGCTGTTCTACAATCGTATGGCGGCTTCCCCGTTCCCCTTTTTCTAAGTTATACTCCAAAGTGGAGTAATGCTGAGCCACTTGAAGCATGGCTTCCTGGGCTGCCTTGCTTAAGAGGGCCCTGCCTAGATTGGTATGTAAAACAACCCCTGTTCCGTTAATGACCGGTTTGAGGGGAGAGTGTATTAAGCGCTCCACTTTATCGCTTAAACTGAGTATAATATCTTGAACAATGTCCCCGCTTTTTGTTTTCTTTTGCTCTAAGAGAGCGGTCCTTGTTTCTTCCACGCTTTTTCGCAAAAGTTCCACTAGGGTTTTTCTATCCAACACATTATGTTCATTAAGGCGTTTAATCTCGGGATGCTCCATCAAGTCATTGATGGAAGGGATTTGACGTAAAGCGGCATGTACCTGTGAATGGGCCATTGTGCCTCCTCCATTTCTTCATCAAGGACCCAAACTTTTCACTATTTGGTTCTTATTATATAATAATGTGAATATAAAAGGAAAATGGTATCCATTAAGGACACCTATCAATCAACGTAACTGGTGGAAAGGATGAGCGTCATGGCAGAGGAACACATTGATCACCAAAAGTATGAAAAGATTCGTTTTGACCGTGATAGCGAAGAGGCGATTATGACCCATATCTTAGAAACGATCCCCTATGAGTATGTGGGTGAGCGGACTGAAGTCACCATTCCCACCAGTGAGTTTACATCTGTTTGTCCTTGGTCTGGCCTACCTGATTTTGCAGAGCTGGAAATTACCTATGTTCCCAAGGAAAAATTGATTGAGCTTAAGTCCTTAAAGTATTATTTAACCTCCTTCCGCAATGTGGGGATCTATCAGGAACATGCCACTCAGCGTATTTTGCAAGACCTGGTCAAAGTGTGCGACCCTCATGAAATGACCATCAAAGCCCGTTGGAATGTGAGAGGAGGTTTAGGCACCCTCACCCAAGCGCGCTATGTGGCAAAGGAGACAGGCCAGTGACCGGATAAAGGAGGCTTGCCATGAACTTACATCAGCTGCGCCTCGCCCTTGAACGCCAAATTGAATTGAGAAAGTGGCAGACCAGCTGGGACCGGGAAAAAGATGTGCTCCACATCCATTTTGATACCGACCACAAGCCCTTTCTTATCTCCTTGCGTCAGGTACTGGAGCGCCTGGAGGAAGAAAAGCGGGACCCAGACCAGGTGGTTGAGGAACTCATGAAACAGATTGAGATTGTGGCTGAGGCGGCAAAAACAAGACCGATGATTAACCTTGTGGGGAGGGAGCACCTCGTCTATCCTGTGTTGCGTAGTACTGCTTTCCCCCTAGAAACAAAAGGGGGGGAAAAATTGGTATATGAACCCCACACAGCCGAATCCCGCATATACTATGCTCTTGATTTAGGCCAGAGCTACACCTTGATTGATCAGGAAATGGTAAGCCGTTCAGGGTGGACAGAGCAATCCTTAAAGGAAAGGGCCTTGTTCAATTTACGCCGATTAGATAACGGGGCCAAGCGGGATAGGGTAGCTGAAAATGATTTTTATTTTATCAGCCCCCAAGATGGGTATGCGGCCAGCCGCATCTTAAATCAAGCTTTGCTTGAGGAATATGCTTTAAAGGCCAAAGGGGAACTCTGTTTGGCCATTCCTCACCAGGACGTGCTGGTTGTGGCTGATATCGTCAATGAACGGGGGTACGATATTTTACAGCAGCTCACTTTAACCTTTTATCGGCAAGGGGATATCCCCATTACCATGCTTCCATTTGAGTATAAGGAAGGGAAGCTCAACCCCATTTTCATCCTTGCTGAACGTAAGACAGGTCGTGAGCGCCATGAGTCATAAAGTGATTATTGTGGAAGGAAAGACCGATAAGGAAAAGATCTTGGATATTATTGCTGAGCCAGTGGAGATCTTGTGTACCCACGGCACTTTGGACAGAGAATGGTTGGAAGAACGGGAGGAGATTCTTGCCGAACAGGAAATTTATATTTTGGTGGATGCCGATGAAGCGGGGATTAAGTTACGCAAACAGTTAACTCAGGCTTTACCCAATGCCCGACATTTATATACGCGGAAAATGTACCAGGAGGTGGCCCGAACGCCCATCGATTACTTGGTAAAAATGTTGGACAACGCCCATTTTACCATCGCTGAAAAATATCGCATTTTATTACGATAAACGTAGGAGAAGGGTTATGGCTGTTTTTTATCAAGTGATGCTTCCGGTTTTACTTATCTTTTTTAGCGGCTATGTGGTCCAAAAATGGCAGCAGCTTAACTTGCGGGCGCTATCCACTTTGGCCATCTATATCTTAAGCCCGTGCTTGGTGTTTAGAACGTTTTACCAAACCCCTATTGATCTCCAATATGCCTACATGGTTCTGTTTTCCATTTCGCTGCTTGCGGGCTTAATTCTTCTTAACAAGCTCTATACTTTATGGCGTAAGCACTCTCCCAACGTGGAGAGTGGATTGATTTTATCCTCTGCCTTTATGAACTCTGGTAATTATGGTGTGCCTGTGATCTTATTTGCTTACGGAGAGGCAGGCTTCCATTATGCGGTGTCATTTATGGTTTTACAGTCAATTTTGATGAATTTTGTCGGCGTGTATTACGCTGCCAGAGGACAGGCAGGGGTGAAAGTGGCCATCAGGTTGGTTTTTAAAATGCCTGCCACCTATGCGGCTGCCATCGCCATCTTGTTTCAAACGGCCCATATCCAACTGCCGGAACAATTTTATGGTGCCATCGATCTGGTGGCAGATGCGACCATTCCGGTGGTGATGCTGATTTTGGGTATGCAGCTGGCTGATTTAAAGTTAAAGAAGCTCCATTGGGAAACCATCGGCTTTGGCGTCGTAGCCAGGATGTTTGTTTCACCGCTTTTGGCGGTTTTACTTTTGTCTTGGATGCCTATCGAGCCCTTGCTAAAAAAAGTGTTAATTGTATCATCGGCCATGCCTTCGGCCGCGACCACCGTAATGTATGCTGTTCAATTTGATGCCGAACCAGATCTGGTTTCCAGTATTACCTTGGTTACCACTTTAATGAGTATCGTCACTCTATCAGTGTTATTAATGCTGTTGGGCTAACGGGCATAAGTGATATGAAGGTGGAATAACCATGTGTGCTGAAGTGATGATTCGGGTGAACAATTTATCTAAGTCTTATGGCGATCTGCAAGCGGTTGATCAAGTCACTTTTAATGTGCAAGCCGGAGAAGTATTTGGCCTATTAGGACCAAATGGAGCCGGTAAAACGACCACTCTGGAAATGATGGAAGGTTTGCGTCAACCCGATGAAGGAGAGATTTATATTGGAGGGCAAGCTGTACATAAACATCCGGAACGGGTACGCCCTCTCATTGGAGTGCAGTTACAGTCCACCTCATTATTTGATTTGCTGACGGTGGAAGAGATTTTTAAGCTATTTGCCAGCTTTTACGCCTCATCCCTCCCCTTGGAGGCCGTTTTGGAGCGGATGAACTTGACGGAGAAGCGGACCAGCCTGGTCAAAACCTTATCAGGGGGACAAAAACAGCGGCTAGCCATTGGGCTGGCCTTACTGCATGATCCTGCTGTTCTTTTTCTGGATGAGCCTACCACTGGCCTAGATCCTCTTAACAGGAGGGCGTTGTGGGATGTTGTCAATGGCCTAAAAAAAGATGGGAAAACCATCATTTTAACGACCCATTATATGGAGGAGGCTCACGCTTTGTGCGATCGCTTGGCTATTATGGATCAAGGTCGGGTGATTGCCCTGGGCACGCCTGATGAGTTGATTGCCTCTTTACATATGGAGAGTGCCATTCAATTTACAGCTAGGATAAATAAGGCTGATTTTTCAACATTAAGGGGAGTGACCAAGGTGTTACACCAGGGGGATCAAGTGACCCTGTATACTTCCAAACTTCAGGAATCGTTAACAGACTTAATACGCTGGGCAGACACCCATCAGATTAATTTACTTCAGTTGCAGACTCGTCAAGCGACATTAGAGGATGTCTTTTTACACTTAACAGGGAGGAGTTTAACCGAAGAATGAAGGGGTATTGGCAATTAACGCTGGCCCAGTTGAAACTTTTCGCCCGTAATAAGACCGTTATTTTTTGGACCACATTTTTCCCCCTGCTGTTGATGGTGGTGTTAGGCTACTTTTTAGGGGATGGAGGGAGCCAAGTGAAGCTGCAGCTGGGCTGGGTGGATTATGATCGTACACCAGCCTCATTAGAACTAAAAGAGGCCATTGGTTTACAGGGAGGCTTTAATATTGAAGATTTTGAGGACAATGAAGGGCAGGCCAAAGAGGCCCTCAAGGAAGGGGAACTTTCGGTGGTACTGGTGGTTCCCCAAGGATATGGCGCCGCATTGGCTGAAGAAGAAGTGGCCCCTCCGTTATCGCTTTTCTATGATGAGGTTGACCAAAGTGAAGCCCAGCTTAGCTTTGCCCTACTGGAAAAGGCTGTGGATGATCTAAACAAACAGCTCGTTCACTTTGAGGAGCGCATCAGCTATGAGAAGATTGGGATCAAGGCAACCCATTTAACCTACATCGATTTTTTAGTTCCTGGCATTGTTGCGCTCATGATAATGTCTAGCAATATGAACGGTGTGGCCGCTCAGATCGCCTCCTGGAGGGAGCGACAAGTGCTGAGGCGGTTTAAAATTTCTGGGGTAAAAGCCCGCACGTTTATTGCGGCTCAAATTACGGCCCGCATGCTTTTAAACATTACCCAATCTATCCTGGTCCTTTTTGTGGGGATCTATCTGTTAGGGGCTCAGATGAACGGCAGCTGGTTACTCCTTCTGTTTTATATCGTTTTAGGCATTTTGGTCTTTTTGTCTATCGGATTTATTATAGCTGGATTGTCGAAAACACCAGAACATGCGGCCCCAGTGGCCGGTTTTATTTCCTTTCCCATGTTCTTTTTAGGCGGCATCTTTTTTCCCATTAGTGAAATGCCCTCCTTTATCCAACCCCTTGTTTATGCCTTACCCATTTCCCATCTGTCTGATGCCTTAAGACAGGTGATGAATATTGGCTACGGTTTAGTCGAGTTGTGGTTGCCTACACTGGCTTTATTGCTGTGGTTTATAGCCAGTTTTACGATTAGCGCCTTGGTCTTTAAATGGGAGTAGGTACGTACCCAGAATACACCCCTCCCTACCGGGACACATATCATGGTAATGAGTTAGGAAGAGGAGGGCGTGTATGGTCTATTTTAAACAAGATGAAGAGTACAGAAATTATCTTGATCAATTGCTGAAATGGAGTGTTGATTTAGAGCAGATAATACGATCGGATGGAAAAGAGCAGCAAAATAGGAGCGAAGAGGTCAATATAGGGGAGCATGGAGCTTCAAGTATAGAACGATTAGGTTTAGAATTGGAAGAGTTGGTGGAAGAGATTAAGCATTGTCAAGTGGCCATTGATTATCAACTTAGGCCTGATTATTTGCATGTTTTGTATGAACGGGCCAACCGTTTGTATGAGGCGGTGAAGAAAGATCTTGATCTAAGTTCCCAGCAGGAGACACGGCAACCAGAGGAGCAGGATGAGCAGATGGATCCTCATGCTGAATCAGGGGAATTGATCTCCTTGAGAAAGAATGAACAAGATGGGGTGCAAGCAGATAAACCCGTTCCCATAGGTGGCCACCGTCTGCCGCCCCTTCCCTATGGGTATGACGCACTAGAGCCCTATATTTCTGGAGAAATCATGCGTTTACATCATCAAAAACATCATCAAAGCTATGTGGATGGGTTAAACCAAGCGGAGCTGAAAATGGAGGAAGCTCGTAGAAACAATCAGTTTGATCTGCTTCGCCATTGGCAGCGGGAAGCGGCTTTTAATGGTTCCGGTCACTATTTACACACCATTTTTTGGTATAATATGCATCCTAAAGGTGGGGGAAAGCCCAAAGGGCGGTTGGCGCAACAAATTGAACGAGATTTTGGCAGCTTTACACAATTTAAACGCCATTTTACAGAAGCGGCTAAACAGGTGGAGGGAGCCGGCTGGGCTTTACTCGTATGGTCCAGTCGCTCGCAGCGTTTAGCAATATTGGTGGCTGAGAAACATCAACATTTTGCCCAGTGGGATGTGATCCCCCTGCTGGTATTGGATGTATGGGAACATGCCTATTATCTGCAATATAAAAATGATCGAGCCGAATATATTAAACAATGGTGGAATGTGGTCAACTGGGATAATGTGGAAGCCCGTTTTGAGAAAGCCCGCCAGTTGCGCTGGACCCCTTATTAAACAAGAACTGGACAAAAAGGGATGGAGATGAGGGAGTGGAGCTTCTTCATCTTTTTTGTGGTAACATAAAGGTAAAGCGGTATTGAAAGGGGAGAAAAGATGAACGACGTTGCTAAGTGGTTAGTAATCGGGGGGGCTATTTTAATCGGCATCGGACTTCTTTGGCAATTGTTTGGAAAATGGCTGCCTTTGGGACGCTTGCCAGGCGATATTGTGATTGAAAGAGAAAATGTACGCTTTTACTTTCCCGTTGTAACCATGATCGTTGTAAGTCTTATTCTCTCCGCGATTTTATCGATTGTAGGACGTTTTTTCCGCTAAAGGAGGAGAAACTGGTTGAGTCTCGCGTCTTTGGATAAGGTAAAAGCCTTACAAGGGCGGCAGGTTCACATCTTAGGCCATGAGCAGTCCAAAAAAGCTGCTGTCTTACTTCCCTTAAGAGAAAGGGAAAACGGGATCGAAGTTATTTTTGAGAAACGGGCAGCCCATTTAAAGCAGCAGCCTGGGGACGTCTGTTTTCCAGGTGGGAGAATGGAAGAGCAAGATCAACACCCTAGCGAGACGGCGATTAGGGAGACATGTGAAGAGTTGGGGATTGCGTCCAAACATATCCAGCTGGTGGCTCCTCTTGATGTGCTGGTAACCCATTACCATGGCCACATTTACCCATACGTTGGCATCATTGATGCGGATGTGGAACTTAAGCCCAATTATGATGAGGTTGAAAAAATTTTTTCAGTCCCACTCACATTTTTTTTGGAGACTGAACCTGAGCGATACGAGGTAGCCTTGGTTGCTCAGCCACCGGATGATTTTCCCTTTGATCGCATCGAACGTGGAAGAAGATACCGTTTTCGAAAAGGGGCAATACCGGAATACTTCTTTACATATAAAAACGATGTGATTTGGGGCATGACGGCTAGGATCTTGGTTCATTTTGTTGACCTGCTCAAAAAAATGTAAGCTTGCGTAAAACGGGATTTAAAAATAAAGAACCTGACCGGAAAAACGGTCAGGTTTTTCTTTTTTATAAAGCCATAGATGTATATTTTTAGCTATAGATCAATTTCAATCACCGATTTAATCTCAGGCATTTGGGCCATCTGCTTCAGCACCTCTTGCGAGGCTGGTTTATCTACACTAAGCATCATGATGGCATCGCCACCTCGATCCGAACGGCCCACTTGCATGGTGGCAATGTTGATATCGCCATTTCCAAGCAGGGTCCCTACACGCCCGATCACGCCAGGCCGGTCATTGTGATGCACATACAAAAGATGTCCCGTCGGTTCAACATCGATGGAATAGTGATCCACTTTCACAATGCGGGCACCGTAACCGTTTAGCAGGGTACCAGCCACCCGTTTTTTCTGTTCCGTTGTCACCAGTTCAACATTGATCAGGTTGGTAAATCCTCCACTGATGGAAGTTTTCTGTTCGTTGATCACCAGGTCCCGCTGTTTGGCCAAATAGGGCGCATTGACATCGTTTACTTGCTGTCCCAGACGGTAGCTGAGCACTCCTTTAATCACCTTGCGGGTAAGGGGACTCACATCAATCTCAGTCAGTTCACCGGCATAGGAAATGTTAATTTCTTTAATAACCCCTTTAACCGCTTGGGCTGCAAAGGAGCCTAACTGCTCACTTAATACAAAATAGGGCTCCAATTTTGTAAGAAGGTGGGCCGGAATGGGAGGCAGATTAACGGCGTTTTTAACCGGTTTGCCCTGGAAAACGTTTAAGATTTCCTGGCAAACGATGATGGAGACACTGATTTGGGCTTCCTTTGTACTGGCCCCTAAATGGGGGGTAGCAATCACCTGATCCAATTCCAGGAGGCGGTGATGTGTGGCCGGCTCCTCTTCAAATACGTCTAAAGCCGCTCCCGCCACTTTACCCGACACAATGGCTTCATACAAAGCATCTTCATCTATGATTCCGCCTCGGGCGCAGTTCAGGATATAAACACCGTCTTTCATCTGTTTAAATTGTTCGGTGCTGATCATGTGCTTGGTCTCTTTCAAGAGCGGCGTGTGTACCGTTATAAAATCAGCTGTCCTAATCACATCATCCAAAGTGCCTGCTTGGATGCCCAGTTTTTCCGCCTTTTCTGCCGTTAAGTAGGGATCGTAGGCGATCACTTTCATGTTAAACGCTTTGGCCCGTTTGGCCACCTCGGTCCCAATTCTGCCCAAGCCAATAATCCCCAATGTTTTTTCATTCAGTTCCACACCGACAAACGCTTTCCGGTCCCAAATATGCTGTTTCAATTTTAAATAGGCCTGGGGAATGTTACGGGCCAGAGCCATCAGCATAGAAAAAGTATGTTCAGCGGTGGAGATGGTGTTGCCATCTGGGGCATTGACAACCATAATGCCTTTAGCCGTTGCAGCAGCAATATCAATATTGTCGACACCAACCCCTGCTCGTCCAATAATTTGGAGCCGGTCCGCTTTTTCAATGATCCTGGCTGTCACCTGGGTTTGGCTGCGTACAATCAAGGCGTCATATTGATCTATAATTTGAATTAATTCTTCTTCTGTCAGACCGGTCTTTTCATCCACTTCGAAGCCTTCAGCCTCTCTAAGGAGGTTGAGGCCTTCAGAGCTTACCGGATCACTCACTAACACTTTAACTGGCATTACCTGTTCCTCCCTTAGCCCTTATTGTTGCTGGGTATAGCGGGCTAGTGCATCTTCAATCAGCTCATTGGCCTTCTCCACGCCTTCCCATCCAATAATACGCGTCTCTTTGTGCTCCAGGTCTTTATAAACTTTAAAGAAGTGCTCAATCTCTTTTAAGATGTGCTGGGGAACATCATCCAGTGAGCATACTTCGTCCCACCGCGGGTCATCAACCGGGACGGCCAGCAGCTTTTCATCTTCTCCCTTATCGTCTGACATGATCAGAACGCCTATAACACGGGAGCGGATGACGCAACCTGGAAATGTGGGAAAGGTGGTTAAAACAAGAATATCTAGGGGATCACCATCTTTGGCCAGTGTATTTTGTAAATAGCCATATTCAGCGGGATAATGCATGGGAGAATAGAGAACCCGATCTAAACGGAAGACACCTAGCTCTTTATCATACTCATATTTGTTTTGACTTCCCGTTGGAATCTCAATAAATGCGTCCACTATGCGATTGTTAGCCATAAAGAGCCCCTTTCCACCTAAAAAATGTTTTACTGACAATTTTCTATAACATTCACCATTATAACAAGTTGGCTTTGGGATGAAAAGTTATAGGGATCACTTTATTTATTATGTTTAATTAAATATAATTGGAATGGAGTGTGACGGTGCTCACCTTTGAGTTAAAGCCGCTTGCGGGGAAAGGTTGAATAACGTATGAGACGAATTCAAAATCTTGATCAAATCGATGACCGGACCCTGTATCTCAATCTGGTTTTAACTCAAGGTATCTTGTTGGTGATTGGGCTACTCCTGTATTACGTTTTTCTGAAGGAAAAAAAGCCCCTGGGCCACCTTTTTCACCTGGAGGATCTTAATGTGGCCATAATGAGTGGCGTTAGCTTAGCAGCTGTCACCATCGGGGTTGACCTGATCTTGATGCGTTGGGCACCCAAAGGCTATTTTGATGATGGTGGCATTAACGAACGGATCTTTAAAAACTTGGCCTGGTGGCAAATTTTTGTGCTTGCTTTGGGCGTAGCCTTTATCGAGGAATGGTTGTTTCGAACGGTTTTGCAAAATATTGTTGGCTGGTTTTGGGCCAGTTTAATTTTTGCCTTCATCCATGTTCGCTACTGGTCACGCTGGCTATTTGCACTCTTAATCCTCTTGATCAGCTTTTCCCTTGGTGGGTTATATGCTTGGACCTTAAGTTTTTGGTCTGTTTTCACAGCCCATTTCCTCATTGATTTTTGCCTAGGGATCATCATCCGCTATCGCTTGTTCTCAATTAATATCCACTCCCGTTAACCATACACATCTGCATCTAACCGATTTATAACATGTTAATTAATAGTGATGGAAGAAGGAGATAAGACGATGTCAAGACGGCTTTCTGCTCGGACGATACAGACCAGTTACGATGGCGAGGCGGCACCTTATGTTTCCGCCAGTCCCTTACCTCCCCGCTATACCAAACATGGTCGTCGGAAAAGAAGACCGCCACGCAAAAGCTCCCCTTTTTTAACCATCATCCTCCTTGCTTTTTTATCCATGATAATTTCGCTGATTGTTTTATCCTTTTTAGAAATAAAAATTTAATTGAACGGAGAGGTGACCGGCATGGATGTATTGAAAGCCATCCGAACGCGCCGCAGTGTGGGCCGGGTCAAACCCGATCCTGTTGAACAGGAAAAGATCAATGTGATTCTAGAGGCAGCCACTTGGGCACCCAATCACCATCGAACAGAACCCTGGAAGTTTTTTGTATTAAGGGGAGAAGGACGGCGCCCACTGGGAAGGACCTTGGCCAAAATTGCTCAGGAAGAAAGCAAGGCGGAAGAAGGCGCCGATGAGCAAAAACTGAAGCAAGCGATGCAAAAACCGTTCAGGGCCCCAGTGATTATCGCTGTAGCCTGCATTCCTCAATTGGAAAACAGTAAAGTGCATAAGATTGAGGAACAAGCGGCCGTCAGTGCGGCGATCCAAAACATGTTGCTGGCCGCCCACAGCTTAGGGCTGGGGGCGATCTGGCGAACGGGACGGCAATGCTATCATCCGGAGATGAAGAAACTGTTTGGCCTTGGACCGGAAGATGAACTGTTAGGCTTTATCTATCTTGGTTATCCCGAATCGGATCCACCCTCTAGAGAGCGGACATCTTATGTCGAAAAGACGGTTTGGATTGATACCGATACGGATCAACCCTTTATGTAAAAAACCCCCGTAAGGGGGCAATGAGAACTTGTCTTAGCAATAGCCGCCTAAGAAGCATCCACATCCAACAATGATTAACAGAATAAACAACACCACGATCAAGGCGAAGCTATTCCAGGGAGAATAAGCGTAAGCACCGCTCATGGGGGAATACCTCCTTAAGCTTTAGTGTTGTGAGATCTCACACTGATAGCATATGTGGATGAACAGATAATGTAGTGGACATTTAACCAAGGCGTTCGCTGAATTTCAACAAATAAACCGGCTCCATCGAGCCGGTTTAGATTTATCATTATTGCACTTGGTTTTGATAGGGAAGTTGGGTAAGGTAAGTGGAAAACTGTTGGTAAGTTTGATCAAGTTGTTGTTGATTGGCGGCTTCCAGTTTGTACCACCCTTTTTGAAACATTAAGTCAAATAGTTGGCGGTGACATTGATGGGTTTCATTTAAAATGGTGAGCAAATCTTGATTTAACTGACTATGGCTGGCCTCCCAACAGGCGGTATTGATGCTTTCCAGCAAATATTTTTCAGTGCTTAACGCATCGTTAAGGCGATCTCGATCGTTCATCTCCGGGCCTTTGGGAGGGTTGGTGGATGGATTGGCAATAACATTGGGATTATGTTTAGTCACCATGTGCGTCCACTCCTTTCAGTTCATTACTATTGGGTTTGTTGGGGGAGATTGGCCATCACCTGATTGTTATTATGTTGGCAATGATTAAGCAAAAGCTGGTAATGCCGAAGATGCATTTGTCCGGCCTGATTTAACATGTTACGTACGTCTGGATCCGTACATTCATTGGCATAGTGGTGATATTTTTTTACAGCATTTAGTTGCCAGGACAAGTGATCAGAGAGGTAAGCAAGATCTTTGGTGGTGATCACCCTGGGAGGCTGGGGCATCGGTTGGCTGGTATTCATGGTTTGTTGTTGCTGTTGCTGCATGAAATCACACTCCTTTATATAATAGTCTTTTTTAGTATGAGCAGGGCGATGCCCGATGATACTGAAAATGGTATAATGGAGTGGATAAGGGGTGAAAAATTGTGGCACAACGGGTTGCGTTAATAACGGGAGGCGCCAGTGGTTTAGCGGTACAAACAGCTCTTAAGCTTGCGGACCAGGGGCATCATGTGGTGATTAACTACCGAAAAAGTTTTGAGGCGGCCAAGTTCCTACAGAAGAAAGTTGAGGAGAAAGGGGTGCGCTGTGTCTTAATTCAAGGCAATGTGGCCTGTAAAGAGGACTGCCAAAGAATGGTGACTGAAACAATTGACTTGTTTGGCCGCTTAGACATTTTGATCAACAATGCTGGACCTTATATTTTTGAAAGGAAAAAATTGACGGCTTATTCTGATACCGAATGGGAGTTAATGATAAACGGCAATTTATCGGCCGTCTTTTATTTATGTCGTGAAGCTATCCCCCATATGAGAAAAGAGAAATGGGGCCGAATCATTAATTTTGGTTTTAGTCATGCCCATGAGGCAATCGGCTGGAAATACAGAGCCGCTTTTGCTGCGGCCAAAGTAGGCCTGGTCTCATTAACCAAAAGTTTGGCGATGGAGGAAGCGGAGCACGGCATTACGGTAAATATGGTGTGTCCGGGCGATATTATTGGGGAACATAAAGAATGGACCATTGAAGAGGCGAGGAATGAACGCACCTTTAATTTGGCACCTGTTGGTCGTCCAGGTTCAGGGGAAGACATTGGGCGTGTAATTGCCTTTTTGGTGGACGATGATTCCGATTTTATTACCGGAAGCATCATTGATGTGAATGGTGGTCTCAATGTTCAGGCGAAGCAGTTAACCCAAAACAAGCAAAGGGACTATGGAAAAGGAGAGCTGGAATGAAACTGGCCTTGTGGGGAGAAGAAACGAGCCAAACCTTTATAGGGGCTTATCAGAACACCATAGAACTTCATCTCTTTTCCAGCCGTCCAGTGCCGGCCGATCATGTGGTGGCCCTTGCCTTATATCAAGAGGATCTGTTGTTTACCAAACATAAACAGCGCGGATTGGAATGGCCAGGAGGGAAAGTGGAGAAAGATGAGACTCCCCTGGAGGCAGTGGTACGGGAAATTAGGGAAGAGACAGGAGCTGAGGTTCAGTCCGTATGGCAGGTGGGCCATTACATCGTGTATCCACAAGAAGGTCCGTCCTTTATTAAAAATATTTATGTGGCGATCATCAGCCAAATTGTAATGGAACGGTTTTCAGGCTATGATACATTGGGCCCTGTTTTGGTCAGTCGCCATGTGCAACCCTCTCCTCATCTCGGCTTTTCCCCTCTGGTGTGTGACGGAGTTTTCCAGGCCGTTAGAAATAAGGTGTTGTGTCTCTAATTTTTTACATACTGACCTTTATATATCCAGAACATAAAAGTTGGTGATATTTTTTCTTGGCCCCGCATATTTGTAAAATAGGCTTGTTTTAATTAGCTACATTAAAATCTGTTGCTGAGGGCAGTTTAATGGTGCGAGAGCTTAAGACGGGACTTCTTCTTATTTTGGCATGGGTGACAGGCTCACTGGCCATTAAGGTATGGCCGCAAGTAAATCTGGCCGAGTTGGCCCTATTGGATCGAATCGGTTGGGTCTTTTTTTTTCATCCATTCCATTATCTCACCGCGATCTTACTGCTCCTTTTTTTTATTCTCATGGCCGTGGTTCTGTGGCGCAGAGTGGTATATGAATGGCAATTGGTTGTCATCATTGGCCAGAGACCCCTTAAGGTGATGATTGCAACCATTCTTCTTTTGGGAATCCATCTGCGCTTAATAGCATTTTTTGGTTGGGCGGCTGTTGTAGTGACGGTCATAATAGGGATTTATGAAATCATTTACCAATTGTTGAGGAGGAAAAAAGGGCTGATTGTGCTTAAAAAATGGTGAGGAAAGCATAACCTGTTTTCTCGTTAGGGGGTTTGTGATAAAGTATTAATTAACAGTTATCATATGTTTGATCATGGTGAAGTTAGAACCCGAAACTTAAAGGGTTCGGGTTCATATAGTGTAGAAAGGGAAGGCAGGGGGGGTTTCTCAAATGAAGTTAGAGCGCCTCAACCAGGATAAGATTCGCATCTTTCTCACCTTCGATGATTTGTTGGAAAGGGGAATCAATAAGGAAGATATTTGGCACGACATCCCCAAAGTTCATGAACTGTTCAATGATATGATCAATCAAGCCTACCAGGAGCTTGATTTTGAAATTAGCGGTCCCGTTGCCGTAGAGGTGTACTCATTGCCTGCTCAAGGCATGGTGGTTATTGTGACCCGAGGGCGGGGAGCATTAAGTGAGTGCGAAGACGATCTGGAGGATTATTATGAACTTGAAGTCACCTTAGATGAAAGCGAAGATATTTTATTCAGCTTCAATGATTTTGATGATTGTATACAGGTGGCTCATAAAATTGCTCCCTATACGGACGGTAGTGGAACCTTATATAAATTTCACGGACGGTACTACCTTTTGCTGGAAGGACTTACCCTTGAAGAAAAAATTGAGGACCTGCTCATTGCCCTACTTTCCGAGTACGGTGAACCCTCTACACAAAGTAAATTTGTCCTGGCTGAATATGGTACGGTCATCATCCCTGAGCAAGCCATTGAGGTGTTGTGCCGCCATTTTAAACCTTAAAGATAATCACCCCTCTTCCTGTAATAGGAAGGGGGCCTTTTTATTTAATACATCTTTAAAGGGGCACCGGTTCAGTGTATACTAGGGGTGAGAATTGACTTTTTAAATGAGGTGGAGTCAAAATAAATGGAGGACTTGGCTGAAAAAGGGATGGCGTCAGGGGGAAAATCAAGCCTGTTACAATCCACTCAGTTGATCATTAAGGAAGCACTGGATCGGTTAGGTTATCCGCAGCAAGTGTATGAACTTCTGAAGGAACCGATCCGTATGTTAACCGTTCGTATCCCTGTGCGCATGGATGATGGTTCGGTTCAGGTGTTTACCGGTTATCGTGCTCAACACAATGATGCAGTAGGGCCCACCAAAGGTGGTGTTCGTTTTCATCCCGCCCTTACCGAGGATGAAGTGAAGGCTTTAGCCATTTGGATGAGCCTGAAAGCAGGTATTGTGGATCTCCCTTATGGTGGCGGAAAAGGGGGCATTATTTGCGATCCCCGTAAACTTTCCTTCAGGGAATTAGAAAGGTTAAGCCGAGGCTATGTCCGGGCCATTAGCCAGATTGTAGGGCCTAGCAAGGACATTCCCGCCCCAGATGTTTATACCAACTCACAAATCATGGCCTGGATGATGGATGAATATTCTCAAATCAGGGAATTTGACTCACCTGGCTTCATTACTGGTAAACCATTGGTGCTAGGCGGGTCCCATGGTCGTGAAACGGCTACTGCCAAGGGGGTCACCATCTGCATTCAAGAAGCGGCTAAGAAAGTGGGCATCGATCTAAAGGGGAGTCGGGTGGTGATCCAAGGGTTTGGCAACGCAGGCGGATATTTGGCTAAATTTATGTATGATAAGGGGGCTAAAGTGATCGGTATTTCCGATGCTTATGGAGCTCTTTACAATCCGGACGGTTTAGATATTGACTATCTTTTGGACCGTCGGGATTCATTTGGCACCGTCACCAATTTGTTTAAGGATACCATTACCAACAAAGAATTGCTTGAACTGGAATGTGATATTTTGGTTCCGGCGGCTATTGAGAATCAAATTACCAAGGAGAATGCCCACAACATAAAAGCCAAGGTGGTTGTTGAAGCGGCGAATGGCCCCACCACCTTAGAAGCGACAGAAATTTTATCGGAACGGGGCATCTTGATTGTTCCTGATGTGCTGGCGAGCGCCGGTGGTGTAACGGTATCCTATTTTGAATGGGTGCAAAATAACACCGGTTATTATTGGTCAGAAGAAGAGGTCAATCAACGTTTGGAAGAAACGATGGTGAAGGCGTTTTCCAATGTTTATCAGACCGCACGAACACGCCAGGTCAATATGCGTTTGGCTGCCTATATGGTGGGTGTCCGAAAAATGGCAGAAGCGGCCAGATACAGGGGCTGGGTGTAGGCCATTGATTAAAGAGCCTAATGATAGGCTCTTTTTACGTGAGGCGTATACGGATGTAAATGGGTGATGGATATTAAGCCAGCGGTGTGGATTATGGTGTTTTATTTAAGGCTCATTGAAATAGCTGGGTAGTTGGCGAGGGTCGGAACAGTGTTCCAGAGCCACCATTAATTTTAGCCTTGCTTTCGGTCCGCTGATCCCCCGGGCCAAGATGATGCCCAGCTCCTTTAGATGTTTTCCGCCTCCAGGATAGTGATAAAGATCGTCCACATGCCCTTCTAAACAGCGGGATGTGACCACGATGGGAATATTTTGTTCAACAGCTTTGTTGAGGGCAGGCAGGATGGTATGAGGTAAATTACCCAGCCCAAAAGCCTCAAATACGATTCCATCTGGATGAGCATCAACCAGGGCTTCCACCCAATCATTTTCCATCCCTGCCACTGCCTTCAGCAAGATCACTTTTTTGGTCAGTTGTTCAATTTGATAAGAGGGGGATTGGGGTAACGAATAATTAAAAAGAATCCTGTCTTGGCTGATGTGACCCAGGGGACCGAGGGGTATGGATCGAAAGGCGCCAGCGTGGCTGGTGTGCTGTTTGCTTACCAGCTGGGCAGCATGGATCTCGTTTTGAAACACAACCAAAACCCCTCTGTTTCGGGCCTCCCTAGAGGCAGCCACATAAATGGCGTCGCGGTAATTGAGCGGGCCGTCAGCACCCAGTTCATTGCTGGAACGCATGGCTCCTGTTAAGACTACCGGTTCAGCCACATCAAGGAGTAAATCCAGCAAATAAGCTGTCTCTTCTAAAGTATCTGTCCCATGGGTTACCACAACACCGCTATACTCATTGGTAGCCAAGGCCTGTTTTATGCGCTTGGCCAAGTTTAACATTAATGAGGGAGTCATATGGGGCGAGGGATAATTGAACAGTTCTTCTTCTACAATGGAAATATCTGTGAATGAAGAAAAAAGGTTTCGCAAAGGATGATCTTGACCGGGTTTAACCGCTTCGTGCACAGGGTCATAGGTCATGGAAATGGTACCCCCTGTATGGAGGACAAGCACTTTATTCACGTCCATCCCGCTCCTTCGGACCTTTTTGACCATAGTATAGCATACGCCTTTTGATAAGATTTTCAGGTCTAAATTTAAATTGAAGAGGATACAATAACGTTAGTAATCAAAAGCAGGTGTCAGGAATGGAGAAAAAAAAAGTGAAAGTGCATATCGTTTGTGACCGGTGCGGAGAACGATTCATATTGCGAGGTCGAGATGAAAGCCAGGATCCTTTTTGGGGCACAGGATTTAAACGTTGTATATGTGAAAATGACAGTGACTTTAAAATTTACAAGGAACCCATTTAAGGGTATTGATGAGCAACTTGATACCGATACCGCTAGGGGAAAGAGATCAGACTGTGATTTCTTTCCCCTTTTTGATTGTATAAATCGGCCAATCAAAACAAACACTACCATTACACTAGTTTTAGAGGGAGGTACCTTGTCATGTCAGGAGAAGGGACCTGGTTAAAAAAGAGACTGCTGTTAAAGTTGGTTGGTCTGTTATTATTTATAGGCCTATTCAGTTCAAACAGTGTCTACGCTTTTAGTCCTCAAGTGCTCCA
>CALFAC010000054.1 GCA_937927935.1 uncultured Bacillaceae bacterium | reverse complement strand
CCCGAATCAATGTCGGACTAGACATCATAAACACATTAAGCCAGTATTACGGCAGAGATGTTAGCTTGATCGCGGCTGGGGGATTGGTAACACCGGGTCAAATGTTAAAAGCGATGGCACTGGGGGCCGATGCCGTCTATATTGGCACGGTGGCCATGATGGCCCTGGTGGGGGACCAGATCTCCCATGCCACCCCCTTTGAACCGCCGACCAGCTTGGTGGTGTATAATGCCAAAATGACGGAGAAGTTGGATGTGGATCGTTCAGCCACCCATCTGTTTAACTATTTAAATGCTGCGGTCACTGAAATGGAGCAGGTGGCCTACTCCTTGGGGAGAACCAGTTTGTCAGATATTTCCCTTTCCGATTTGTGCACCATGGATCCTTTCCTCTCTTTGGCCACCGGTGTCGACTTAGGTTATGTGGCCCATGAGGAACAGGAAGCCTACTTTTCCCGGTTTCCTTTACGCCCATCTTCTGAACCCCAAATGGCGATGACTGTGGAACCAACTCAGCCCCAGTCAGAACAACAGCTCCATTAATGGAGGATGTATTCGCCTGTAAGGTACCACTGTCTTATTGATCACCATTAATATGTTCTCTATACGCCTCCTGAACATCGTCTGTCGATCGTGATTTTTACAGTGATCGGCAGACTTTTTTCTTATGTAGTCCCTCCAACGTAAACTCTAGCTCTATTCTAATGCGCATCTCTTTTTAGTGATGGTCTGACAGTAGGGAGTGTTAGAATCCAGCTGGCGTGTGTTAGAATACGGTTAGCTTCTTCTATATAATGAGTGCTAGAAAGGGGTCATTTCGATGATAGATGTTGAACAGCGCATTAAAGCCCTTGGGATTGAACTATTTCCTGTCACCAGGTTTGATGGGGGAATGGTTCCAGTCAAAAAAGAGGGCCATCTGGTGTATACGTCAGGGGTGGGTCCCTTTGATCACAAAGGCGGTTTGGTGTGGGTGGGAAAAGTGGGTGAGGAGTTAAGCCTTGAGGAGGGTTATCAGGCTGCCCGGCAATGTGCCATTGTAGTTTTAGGGGCATTAAAAAATTTTTTAGGCGATTTAAATAAAATTGAGTCCATCGTTAAAGTGAACGGTTTTGTAGCCAGCGGTGAAGGTTTTTATCAACAGCCCCAGGTGATGCATGGCTTTTCCGACTTGATGGTTGAAATTTTTGGGGAAAGGGGACGTCATGCCCGCTCTGCTATAGGGGTTTATGCCCTACCTGGCAACATCCCCGTTGAGGTGGAAATGATCGTGAGCTTAAAAGGGGATTAGGGTTCGGTATCCTTTCAGATATCCACTGACGGTTACAGGGTTTATTGACAAAAAAGAAAATAATCATTTAAAATTTAATAAAATTCGTCGATTCAAAAAGGGGTGAAGCCAGGCGCTGTAGATGGAAAAATTAACCACTGTCCTGGTTACAGGTTACTCCAAAGCCCCTCAAGGGACATCCATGTATGAAATATATAAGCATGCAGGAATCGTACTGGAAATTGAACGGTCAACCCATAAAATAGTGAAAGCAGAATTTACCGTGGTTACCGATTTGGCCAAAGAATACTTTCATAAACTGGTTGAGGGATATGATTTAAGTCAGGGATTGGAGCCTCTGATTGATAGAATTCGGACCCATTATATTGCTCCTTCCCAGCAAGCTGTGATTGTTGCCTTACAATCAGCAGTCCAGCGATACTGGGATTACGTTAAAAAAAGTTCATAGCGTTATCGGTTGCATTGGGATGAAAAGTAACCCTTTTCATATCAACAATGGAACCTGATAAAAGTTTGGAGGTCTGGAATGATTTCGTTCTAGATCTTTCTAAACTTTTACGGGTTCCTTTTTTGTTTGGCAAAAATGCTCTTTGCTGACGGATTCATCATCATGGAAAGAGGGGATCTCAAATGGCAAAACTGAAAAGCATTGAAGAGATAAAACGCCTATTTCAAGACAGGCAAACGCTGATGGTAGGTGGCTTTGGGCTGGTGGGCTCACCGCTTACCCTGATTAACGCTTTGGTTGATTCAGCGGTTAGAGATTTGACCGTTATTAGCAACAACTTGGGTGAGCCGGGTAAAGGACTGGGCAAGCTGGTATTAGAAAAAAGGGTTAAGAAAGGAATCGGCTCTTATTTTACCTCAAACAAGGACGTGGTCCATGCCTATTTAAATGGGGAGTTGGAGATTGAGCTGATCCCTCAAGGTACACTGGCCGAAGCGATACGGGCAGGCGGGGCCGGCATCGGAGGTTTCTATGTGACCACCAGTGTCGGGACAGAGCTGGCTAAAGGGAGGGAAATACGGGAAATCGATGGCGTCACGTACGTTTTTCAAAAGCCCCTTAAGGCAGATATGGCTCTTATTAAGGCTAAAAAAGCCGATCACCTTGGCAATTTAGTTTATGAGAAATCGGCCCGAAATTTTAATCCTTTAATGGCTACCGCTGCAAAAACGGTTATTGCCGAAGTGGATGAAATTGTGGAAGTAGGGGAGTTGTCACCTGAGGAAATTATTACCCCCCATCTTTATGTTGATCATATCGTCTTGAAAGAGGAGGCGTGTTACCGATGAACATTAAGGAGAAAATTGCGGCCAGGGTAGCAAAAGAGCTGAAAGATGGTGATGTGGTTAACTTAGGCATCGGCATTCCCACCTTGGTTGCCGACTTTATCGACGATCGTCTTCAAATTTTTATTCACTCCGAAAATGGCATCCTTGGCGTTGGCCCATCTCCAGCTCCCGAAAAGATTGAACCCCAATTGGTCAATGCTGGCAAGAAACCTGTCACCATTTTGCCAGGCGCCTCTTTTTTTGATAGTGCTGCCTCTTTTGCCATGATCAGAGGGGGGCATGTCACGGTGGCCATTTTGGGAGCGTTGGAAGTGGATGAAAAGGGGCATATTGCCAACTGGGCTGTACCTAACGAAGCGGTGCTGGGTGTGGGGGGAGCCATGGATTTGTTGGAAGGAGTCCAAAAAGTGATTGTCACCACAACCCATACTACCAAAGCGGGACGACCCAAATTGGTAAAACAGTTAACATACCCCATCACCTCCAATCGAAAAGTGGATCTTATTGTGACGGAATTGGCTGTATTTGAAGTGGATGAAGCTGGTTTGGTCCTGAAAGAATTGGCCCCGTCGGTCACATTGGAAGAAGTGAAAGAGAAAACGGCCGCCCATTTCAGAGTGGCTTTGGAGGGGGAAGGACAATGGTCGTTATAGTGGAGGCTTTACGGACACCGATTGGTAAACTTTATGGATCCCTGGCCAGCAAAAAGCCTGAGGAGCTAGCGGCATCTGTTATGAAAAAATGCTTAACAAAGAGAGAACTGGACCCTCAAGAGGTGGATGAGGTGATCCTGGGGCAAACCAAACAGAGCGCTCATGCCCCCAATATTGCCAGAGTGGCTTCTTTATTGGCAGGCTTTCCGGAAACAATGACCGCTTTTACGGTTCACCAACAGTGTGGCTCAGGGATGCAGGCAGTTCATTCCGCTTACCTGAAAATAAAAGCTCAACTGGCGGACGTAATATTAGCCGGTGGCGTGGAAAGCATGTCGCAGGCGCCTTATTACCTCTTTGGAGGAAAGCTGGGTCAATCACCGGGGAATGTCATGCTCTATGACTCCAACATTGAAAGTCAACCTAAGTCCCAGCCAGAAGAGATTTATGGCACCTTTTCCATGGGTGAAACAGCCGAAATGTTGGCGGAGAAATATAACATCTCCCGGGAAGAACAGGATGAGTTTGCCCTACAAAGTCAAATCAAAGCGAAAAAAGCAATTCAATCAGGCCGCTTCCATGATGAAATTGTACCAGTGGAAATTGAGGATAAGAAAAAGAAGGTTCAGCTATTTGCGCAGGATGAACATCCTAGAGAAACAAGTTTAGAAAAGCTAGCCCAGTTAAAACCCGTCTTTCGTCAAAACGGGACAGTCACGGCGGGAAATAGTTCGGGGCGCAATGATGGAGCGGCTGCATTGCTGATCATGAGTGAAGCAAAAGCATTGTCGCTAGGCTACACACCACTGGCCAAAATTATCGGCTTGGGGGCTGCCGGTGTTTCACCTAAAGAGATGGGAATCGGACCGGTGCCGGCCACACAAAAAGCATTGCAGATGGCCAATTTAAGCTTGCCTGATATCGATTTGATAGAGTTGAACGAAGCGTTTGCAGCCCAGTCCCTTGCCGTGTTGAGAGAATGGGGGATAGGAACAGAAAAAGTGAATGTGAACGGGGGAGGGATTGCCCTTGGACATCCGCTGGGGTGTACCGGGGCACGAATCATCGTCACCCTGGTGCATGAAATGCGGAAGCGGGATGTAAGGTATGGCCTGGCCACCCTTTGTGTCGCTGGCGGCCAAGGGATTGCAACCGTACTAGAAAAATGGGACTCATAAACGCCGATTCATCCCTTATTTGTATGTTTTTTCTTAATATGTAATAATATGGAATAATTAATAAAATTTACTATGAAAATGTAATAATTGTCCTTGATTTTGAAAGGGTGGTGTAATATTTAAACCGGTACGATGGCATCAATATTGTTAAATGGGGGTGAGGCCATGATATTTAACTTCCGTTACGAGATGTTACCGACACGGATCATTTTTGGGAGCGGCGCCCGAAATCAGGTTAAACGTGAAGTGGATGCCCTCCAGTGGACGAAAGTGGTTATACTCTCTTCCCCTAGTATGCATCAGGAGGCTGATAGGTTGGCCAATCGGCTGGGTACACAGTGTATTGCCGTATACGAATATGCGGTTCAACATGTCCCCCTTGAAATCGTTCAGGACGTGTTAGACAAATTGAAAACGTTAAAACCAGATGCCTTAATCGCTTTGGGGGGAGAGTCCGTGATTGGTATCGCCAAAGCCGTCGCTTTGGAGACCGCGCTACCCATCATGGCGATACCTACCACCTATTCAGGATCGGAGATGACACCAATCTGGGGCATCACCGATTCCGGCGTTAAAAAAACGGGACGAAATCCTGTCGTTAAACCCCAGGTGGTGATTTATGATCCGGAATTAACTCTTTCCTTACCACACTCTATTTCGATAACCAGTGGTATTAATGCCATGGCTCATTGTGTAGAGGCGATGTATTCTAGTAGTGCAAACCCCTTAACCAGCTTAATGGCTGAAGAGGGGATCAGGGCAATGGTTGAGGGGCTCACCAGAATAAAAAAAGAGCCTCATGATCTACAGGGGAGAAACAAAGCTCTGTATGGGAGTTGGTTAGGGGGAGCAGTGCTCGGTTCTGTGGGCATGGCCTTACATCATAAGTTGTGCCATGTGTTGGGCGGGAGTCTACATTTGCCTCATGCTGAAACACACACCGTTGTGTTCCCTTATGTTTTGGCTTACAATGCGCCCTATGTGCCCCAAACGGTGGAAGCATTAAAAAGAATCTTTCAGAATGATGATCCCAACATTGCAGGGACGTTGTATGATTTTTTACGCTCTTTAAATGCTCCACGTTCTTTGGCAGAGCTTGGAATGGAAGAGAAAGAGTTGAGAAAAGCTGTCGCTCTGGCCGTGCAAAGTCCGTATGATAATCCCCGGCCAGTCTCTGCGGAAGGGGTGCAACGCATTCTCCAGATGGCTTACAAAGGGGAAAGGCCAGAAAAGAGTGATTTGTAAGAAAAGGGGTGCTAGTCTATAAGTTTGGTGTTAAACCGGCTACGTATGATGTGAAGTGGTAGCGATTGGCGCACGGGCCATTGGGCTACCACACATTTAATGTCAATTTAAAAAATTAATAAGGAGGAGATGCTGGTATGGCTCATTTGTTGAGCGGTATTCACCATGTGACCGCTAACGTAGCCGGCGCGCAGGAGGATGTGGACTTTTTCACCATTATTGTGGGTCAGCGCATGGTGAAGCAAACCGTCCTCTTTGATGGCCCTGACCCCATCTATCACCTGTATTACGCTAACCGTCATGCAGAGATTGGGACTGTGATGACCACATTTCCTTTTAAGCAAAGAGGAAAATATGGACGAAAAGGCTCCGGACAAGTGCGTATCACCTCTTACACAGTACCCGAATCGTCTTTAGAGTTTTGGCTAAAGCGTTTTGATAAGTATGGAGTGCAACACAGTCCGATTTATGAACGCTTTGGTCAGAAACGGATTCAGTTTTTCCATCCGGCAGGCCTCGAGTTTGAACTGGTTGGGGATGACTCAGATACCCGAGAAGGATGGACCACTGACGAAATCGGTGAATCAGAGGCCGTAAGAGGTTTTCACAGTGTGACCATGTCCGTTCAGGAAATCACGGAACAGGACCGCTTTTTAGTCGAAGGATTAGGGTTTCATAAAACGGGACAAGAGGGTAATTTTCATCGCTATCAGCTGCCAGGGGGAGGGCCTGCCAAAACCGTTTATTTGGTCCACGAACCTGATGTGCCCCAAGGGAGTTGGGTGTTTGGTGTGGGAACCGTTCATCACGTAGCGTTTGCCGTGAAAGATGATACAGAGTTGCAACAAATGAAAGATTACTTAGAGGGAATAGGATATACGGACTGCTCAGATATTAAGGATAGAAACTATTTTCACTCTGTTTATGTTCGTTCACCAGGGGGGATTTTGTGTGAACTAGCGAGCAGTGATATTGGCTTTGCCATCGATGAACCGATGGAAGAATTAGGGCATCGCTTGCTCCTTCCCCCCTGGAAAGAGGATAAGAGGGATGAGATTGTGGCAGCATTAGAACCGATCCAAAATCCCCAGACCATCAAGAAAAAAGTGTAATCGATGCTACTTTTAGTGTCTTTTTGGCTATCGAACTATAGAAGAAAGCCCTGGCTTCCCAAAGGAAAATTGTCACCCATGGGTCAAGCAGGGCTTTCTTTTATTAACTGAGGAGGGATAAGAAATGATCATTATTGAATCCAAGTTGCGCGCACCTGACCATTCACCCTATCTAATCCGTGAGCATCTGTTTGACTTTATAGACCAGCATTTGACGACGTGTTCTTTGATTTGTATCAATGCAGCCAGTGGCTATGGTAAAACCACCTTATTATCCAGCTATCTTATGGAAAGGGATATGGAGGCGGTTTGGTATCGGTTAACCCATCACGACCGCTATCCCCATACGTTTCTATCCTATTTGAAAACTGCTGTAAACAGAAAAGTCAAAGGGGAACATCTCATCGAAGCGGTAGAAGCGGATCAAACGGAGCAAGCTTTACTGCAGCTCTCTTCCGTTTTATCGGCCTGGTCCGAGGAGCCGTTATTGATTGTTCTGGATCAGTTTCATGAAATTGGTCAGAATGAAGAGATTCGCAAGATTTTAATCAGTTTAATCAACCATGCTTCGCCTGCGGTTACCTTTATGATTGCCAGCAGGGTGAGGCCGGAGTTGCCCCTGGCCACCTGGAAGGCACAAAATTTATTGGCCGAATTGGACACAAAAGATTTGTCCTTTACCAAGGAAGAAATCAACCAATTTTTCTCAGAGATACATCACATTGCTTTAGAGCCTTACGAAGTGGACCTTATTTATGAAAAAACGGAAGGCTGGGTGACCAGCTTGCAACTTTTGCCAGGTTTAATCAGAGATCTTGATCATTTGGAACGCATCTCATTTTGGGCCAAATTTAATGGCAGTCCCGATATTTACGAGTATCTGGGTAATGAAATTATGGCCCATCAATCCGAGCGACTGCGGTGGTTTTTATCCCACACCTGCTTACTGGATCATTTAAACCCCAATATCATAAACGAATATTTGGATATTAAAGATAGCCGGGAGATTATCGAACATCTTCTTAGGAATCATTTGTTCATTTATAAAAACAAGGATGGAACGGTCACCTATCACAATTTATTTAGATCCTATTTATATAAGGAATTAACCAAGAAACATACTCAGGCTGAGATCTATCAATTTCATGATCGGTTGTCTGCAACTTATGCCAATCGGGGCCATTTAATTAATGCTTTTGCCCATGCCCTATTGGCTAAAAATACGTTTAGAGCCGTAAAGCTGATGGAAAGTATGAAAAATCGGTTTACTCCGTCACAGTTTTTAACATTGATCAACAAGTTATCAGAATATTTCGCCGGGGATAGTTCCATGACCACCTTAAGTCTATTTTTGTTTAAGTGTATCCCCTTGTCCGTTTTAATTGAACTGGTTAAACCCCTGGAACTTAATTTAACCCACCTGGAAAAACGGGATAATCCTATTTTTGCCGCCTATTTTCGCCATCAAATGGCCGTCATTTATCTTTATTTGGGAGAATTAAACCAGGCCGAAAAGTTGTGCCATCTCTCCTTTGAGACATGCATACAAATGGAAGATCATGAACTTATTTTGAAGAACAAGGCGTTAAAAACGTTGCTTTGCTGGCAAACAAAAGATTATGACCAGGCGAGAGAGTGGGCCCAGGATATTCTGTCGTATCCTGGATCGGAAAACAATTTTCATACGCACCAGTTGGCTTTATGGATTCTCTCGGAAATCGCCTTGGCGGAAGGTGATTTACATAAAGCCAAAGCTCTGATTGATGAAACGTTGGACCATTCTAAACATCGTTCAGACAGCTCAGTTATTTTTCCCTATTTGGCTCTAGCCAAGTATTATCGTTTATCTGGAGATCTTGAGCAAAGCGCGAACTGGATCAATAAGGCTGAGACGATCGCCATTCAATATCACTGGTCCTATGATTTGGGCATTATTCTGTTGGAAAAAGCGGAGCTGAAGCTGGCCCAAAATGATTGGGATGAAGTGGAGCGCTGCTTGAGCCAAGCTTGGGATTGTTTACAGCATAATGTTTTTTTTGCCAGCAAAATTAAACAGATGCAGATCCGCTTGTGGAAAAGAAAAGGCAGATATCACTTGGCCGTTGGCGCAGAGCATGAGTTAAAAAGCATGTTTCATCAAAGGGCATTTTGCTGGTATTTTCCTCCCGAACCGGTTTCGCGAATTAGAATTATTGTGAACGAGAATGAAAAAGTAAAATTAAAAATTTACACCTTGGGCCCCTTTGAAATAAAAGCGGGTGACCGTCCCGTTGTTGTCAAGCGGAAGACAAGTTTACGCATTCTGCAATATCTGATTGCCAATTACAAAAGTAGAGTGCGACTCACCAAAGATCATTTAATTGATGCTTTGTTTCCTGAGTATCCGCTTAAGTCGGCAAATAATCAGTTTTATGTTGCCCTTTCCCATCTTCGTAAAGCATTGGAGCCTGACCTACGGATGGGTCGGGATTCGTCATTTATTATTCAGAACGACGAACATTACCATTTATGTTTGGATCACATCTATCTTGATGTGGTTGAATTTTACACTTTGATTGAACATGCCTCTGAAGCCTCTGAATCAGAACGGATGGCCTATTTAAAACGAGCTGTAGAGTTGTATCGAGGAGATTTTTTTGAAGAGTACCCCTATGACACCTTCCTTGATACTGAAAGGGAAAAGTTAAAGGTGTTTTACTTGAAGGCGCTCTATCAGATTGCAACTTACTACTGGTCTAAAATGAACTACCAACAAGGGATGGAGTACTTTGAAAAATGCTTAATGAAAGATCCTTATCAAGAACAGATCTATGAAGACTATATTCAAAAATTGTTGCAAGCCGGGTTCTTATTGCAGGCCAAAAAGGTAGCGGAAAAATATAAGCAACACGTTGAAAAAGAGCTGGGCGTGTCCATCACGCCTAAGCTAAACCGCTTGTTCAGCATTGTGAGTAATAAATAAAAGCCAATCTTTAAGTTTCCTGTAAGTTGTGACTAGTAATCTTTTTTCAAACCATTTTACTGTGACAAGGGAGGTAAATTATGAAAGATTTGCAGGGGAAAGTGGCTTTTATTACTGGCGGGGGAAGTGGAGTTGGTTTGGGCCAGGCCAAGGTCTTTGCCTTAGAAGCGGGCATGAAAGTGGTGATTGCAGATATCAGGGAAGATCACTTGGAGCAGGCGATGGAGTATTTTCACCACACCGATGCAGAAGTGCACGCCATCCATCTGGATGTGACCGATCGAAAAGCGATGGCCAAAGCGGCTGACGAGGTGGAGAGGGTGTTTGGCCCTGTTCAACTTTTGTGCAATACGGCCGGAGTAAGTATTTTTGGCCCGATGCAAGATGCCACCTATGATGATTGGGATTGGATTCTGAGCGTTAATCTAGGGGGAGTTATCAATGGCATCCAAACCTTTGTTCCCCGGATGATTCAATATGGACAGGGAGGACATGTGGTGAACACTTCCTCCATGTCCGGCTTTTATCCTATGCCAGGGACCGGCATTTACTGTACATCAAAATTTGCGGTACGGGGTTTATCTGAAAGTTTACGCATCGATCTTGAGCCTCATAACATCGGTGTTTCAGTTTTATGCCCAGGAGCGGTTAACACCAACATCCATGAAGCGGTGCGTACCAGGCCGAAGCATTTAAGCCATACGGGCTATTACCATGAAGATGAAGAAATTATAAGCCGCCTGAAAAAAGTGATTGAACCAGGATTAGATCCAGTCATATTGGCCAGACATGTGTTAAAAGCCGTGCTTAATAATGATTTGTACATTATTCCCTATGCGGAATTTAGGGAGACGTTGATTCAACTGCACGAAAAAGTGTTGGCTGCCTTACCAGATCCAGAGGATGACCCCGATATGTTCAAACGGGTTGAGGCCATTCAACGGCACAGTGTTTCCCGCTACCTGTCTGAACGCAAAAAAGCCAATTCTAAGCGTTCCTGAAGAAGATTATGGAGTTGGATAGGTCTGTGAACCCATGAACGATTGCATCGCGCTTTAAGAATTTCCCTTCTACCTGTAAGGAAACTGTTAGGTTGAAAATCTACGCTTATTGTAAACCTATTCTTGTTTAAGATTCAGAATGAAAAAGGAGAGATTATATGACACCTGAACTGTTGACCGTGTCGATTCGTAAAGATCATCAGGCCAAAGTTTTAACGGCCGGTGAAGGATATCCATTGGTATTTCTACATGGGGCTGGCGGATTAAAGTGGGATCCGTTCCTTGAAGAATTGTCTAAAGATTTTCAAGTGTATGCCCCCTATTTTCCGGGCTTGGCTGAAACGTCCACCAGTCATGATCTTGATCTGCGCAATTGGTGGGACCTTGTTCTCTACTACTATGATTTATTTGATGAATTAGGTTTGGATCGCATCGCTTTGATCGGCCATTCATTTGGGGGTATGTTAGCGGCTGAACTGGCTGCTACGGAAGTTAATCGGGTCACCCATTTGATCTTAATCTGTGCGGCAGGGCTGTGGAAAGAGGAAAAACCCGTTTTTGCTCCCGGCTCCATGACACCGGAGGAAATACGGCAAAGGATGTTTTATAACCCCGATTCAGATATTGCAAGGGAAATGACGGCTGTCTCCGACGATCCGGAAGAAAGGTTAAAGCAGGTGCTGGAAATGCAAATCGCCTTAGGGGAAACAGGACGGTATATGTGGCCCATCCCCGATAAGGGATTAAGCCGCCGTTTACATCGTATCAAAGCTCCCACGTGTATCATTTGGGGAAAACATGATCAGGCCATCCCAGTAGATTATGCTTACGAGTTTCAAAAAGGGATCTCTCAAGCCTATGTGGAGATTTTTGATCGGTCCTGTCATTTCCCCCATTTAGAACAGATATCTGAAGTGCTCCAATCCATTCGGCCGTTTTTATCCACCAATGTCATCTCATCAGAATAAAAATTTACTCCAGACAAATTTGGGTAAAGGGGAGAGCAGAATGAAATTTACATTTGTTAATGTCATGCCTTATCGATATCTACCTGAAGATTTTGTCGATAACTATGAAAGTTCATGGATTACTGTGCCTAGTCATCTTTATGACGCCAAAAAAGGGCACCAAATTTTTAATGAGTATATCAGCCAATATGAGTTTGCCATCGATGCAGGTTTTGATGCTATCGGCTTTAACGAACACCATGGCAACGCTTATGGCTTGGACAATTCCCCCAACATCATTGCCGCCACATTGGCCAGAAAGGTGAGGCAAACGGAGAAAACATGTCTGGTGCTGGTGGGAAACAGCATTGCCCTTTACAATCCGCCTATTCGAGTGGCTGAAGAATTGGCCATGCTGGACACCATCTCGGGAGGACGCGTAGTGGCTGGTTTCCCGACAGGTACTTCCATGGATACGAACTACCTGTATGGGGTGCCTCCCGCTGAATTAAGGCCCCGTTTCTACGAAGCCCTTGACCTGATTAAACAGGCTTGGACGAAGGAAGAGGTTTTTTCCTTTAATGGAAAGTTTACTCAATTGAGCCATGTTAATATTTGGCCACGCCCCTATCAAAAACCTCATCCGCCAATATGGATTCCTGGCAGTGGCAGTATAGAAACTTGGGACTACTGTATACGCAATGATCACCCATATTTTCATCTCAGCTATAGCGGGTTGGAGGCAGCAAGAAAATTTATGGAGGAATTTTGGGAGTATCGCCAAAAATTGGGCAAGGATTTGAACCCCTATTGGGTGGGCTACAACATGATTATCCTTGTCTCTGAAACCGATGAGCGGGCGCAGCTGGATTACGAGGAGCATATCCGGTACATGTTTAGAACACTGATGCATATTCCGGGCAAATATGCCGAAGCACCAGGATACCGAAGCGCAAAAAGTGTCGCCAAAAGCACGGTGAGTCAGTTTGCGGTGCATGGCAAGAGCCGCTATTCCACCAAGAAAGATTTTAGCTGGAAAAGTTTAATCGAAGGTGGAAACATTATTGCCGGTTCTCCAGCTACGGTAAGGGATAAATTGAAAGAGATCATTAAAACTTTTCGAATCGGTAATATTACCGCCCACCTTAATGTGGGGTCCATGCCACATCATTTGGCTCTTAAAAATATTGAGCTGTTTTCCAAGGAGGTTATGCCCCATTTAAAAGATATTTGGGACGATGAGTGGCCTGTCGTCGGTTGGCCTGAAGTGGCTCAAAACAAAGTCGGTGTGGCCCAAAGCTCTGCGCATAAGGGGGATTAAAATGGTCAAGAAGAAACGATTGCTTTTCCTCGTGATCGGTTTAATCTTTGTTCTTCTTCTATATGCTTGTTCCACTAAAGAGACGTCAGTAACCATTGATCAGGAAAGAGAGACAGGGGCCAATAACGCGCAGCCTCGTTACGGAGGAGAGCTAAAAATCATTTTTCAGGAACCTACGAGAAATATTGGTTTTCCAGCTGAAGATGCCGCCGGTTTGACCCTTTATTACAACTTACCGGCCCTAGAAACATTAACCCGCTATAACGAAAAAGGTGAAGTGACCCCCTGGCTGGCCAAAGAGTGGGATCTTGATCCCGAAAACAAAACGATCACCTTCTATTTGAATGAAGGGATAAAGTTTCATGATGGCACGGATTTTAATGCAGAAGCTGTTAAATGGAATATCCAACAGTATCTGGATTATAAGCGACCGGAAGTGACAGGGATTAAATCAATGGAAGTGTTGGATGAGTATACCTTGCGATTAAACTTAGAAGAATGGGATTTAACATTGTTGGAGTCTATTGGTTATTTTGTCCAAATGGTGTCACCTACGGCTGTGGAAGAAAACGGCGTAGAGTGGGCCATTGGTCATCCCGTTGGAACAGGCCCCTTTGTCTTTGAACATTGGCAGCAAGATGTTTCTCTGCGCTATGTAAAAAATGAAAATTATTGGCGGGAGGGCTATCCTTATCTAGATGCCATTGAGTATCTGTTTATCTATGATCGCAACACATCAGCCAATGCATTTAGAGCCGGAGAAGCTCATGTGTTAGCTCATGCCGATCCCCCCACTTACCGTGAATTGGAAGCAATGGGTCAATATGTGATTCAACATGATAATGGTTTAAGCCGTAGAGGGATCGGGCTCATGTTTGATAGCGCCAATCCCAATTCGCCTTTACAGGATGTCAATGTGCGCAGAGCCGTTATTCATGCCATCGATCCTCAAGCCATTGTTGATTCGGTGTTAATGGGGGTGGGTCAGGCCACCAATCAGTATTATGTGGAAGGCACCCGTTTTTACAATGCTGAGGTAAAGGGTTATCCCTACGATCCAGAAAAAGCGAAACAACTGCTAGCTGAAGCGGGGTATCCCAATGGCTTTGATATTCCCATCATCACTGATGCAGCCCGGGAAAATGTGATTACAGCGGTGCAAAGTTATTTGGCTGACGTTGGCATCAATGCCCAGATTCAAACAGTTGAACTGGGTCAATTAATTGCCCTCACTCAAGGAACCTGGGATGGCATGACCATGTATTTAAGGCCGAATCTTGCCAATGCAACGGTGTTGATTGATCGCGACTTTGGTAAGAACTCCATAAATTTCTCTAAAAATATTGTTCATCCGGAACGGGTGGATCAGCTGCTAGAGGAAGCTAGACGGGCCACTTCATTTGAAGAACAGGCGGAGTTGATTAGAGAGTTGCAGATTGAAATGGTTGATAACCATGCTTTATTTGCACCCTTGGTTAGTCCCAATCCGGCCGTATTTATGGTTCCTGAAGTGCAAAATTTAGCGATGTTAAAAACCAATGGTCACGAATGGAACCCGGAAAGTGTGTGGTTAATGGAATAATCTGATGCTGCTTTGCCAATCGCCCTGGTGGAAAGCGAGAACTTGAGCCTACTCGCGGTTGATTGGTCAATGCTCGCTTTCCTTTAAGGCCAGGGCGAAATGGTTGATTGCTAGGCTACAGAGGTTGAAAGGGAGGGGAAACATGGCAGCATTAATTATCCGTCGCATTTTGCAAATGATTGTGGTCCTCTTCTTTGTTTCCATTATTGTTTTTTTAATTATGCAGCTGCTTCCGGGTGATCCGGCCCGGATTATGTTAGGTTCACAGGCGACCGAAGAACAGATTGAACTGTTTCGTCAAGAGATGGGGCTTGATAAGCCCTTACCCATCCAATATTTAAACTGGTTGGGAGGGGTCCTTCAAGGGGATTTGGGCCGCTCGGTGGTGCAACGGGATGATGTAAGCAAGATGATTGGAGAGCGATTACCCATTACCCTTCAGTTGGGGATCTATTCCCTCTTGTGTTCAATCCTGATCGGTGTTCCGGCAGGGGTGATGGCTGCGGTTAAAAGAGGGAGTGTCCTTGATTCATTTATATTATTTGTGGCCAATACAGGATTGGCTATGCCCAGTTTTTGGCTGGCAATTTTGACGGTCTACATTTTCAGCATGAATTTGGGTTGGCTTCCTGTACAAGGGTACGTGCCCCTTAGTCAAGACTTTTGGGGGCATGTGAAACACATGGTGCTGCCCGTCCTGGCTTTATCCACATCATCTCTGGCCATGTTTGCCCGGCAGACCCGTTCAGCCATGTTGGAAGTGATCCGGCAGGATTATATACGCACTGCCCGGGCCAAAGGATTGCGTGAAAATTATGTGATTTTAAAACATGCCCTTCGAAATGCGTTGTTATCGATTATCACCCTTTTAGGTCTTGTTTTAGGTCAAACCATCGGATTTACCGTACTGATCGAAACCGTTTTTAATATTCCTGGTTTAAGTCGCCTGCTGGTCCAATCCATATTTTCCCATGATTATGTGGTTGTTCAGGGCTGCGTACTGATCATTGCCTTGTTAGTGTCAGTGGTTAATCTACTTGTTGATCTCTCCTATCAGTATGCCGATCCTAAGATTCGTTATGACTGATGGAAGGGGAGGGGGGAGTATCATGGAGAGTGTCATCGATCGCCAAACGGCGGTGGAGTCTCCCAAAGAAAGTCCAGTTCGCAATTTTTTAAGAGCCTTAGTGGCCCGGAAGCTGGTTCTAGCTGCCTTAATCATGCTTCTTATCTTGATTATCATCGCGATCTTTGCTCCCGTCATAGCGCCTTATGACCCTTATGAAACCAATTTTAATCACACGTTACAACGTCCTTCTGCCGAGTATTGGTTAGGCACGGATCTATATGGAAGAGATTTATTAAGCAGGGTGATTTATGGAGCACGAAACTCCTTAATGGTGGGCATCGTATCCGTGGGGATTGCGGCTACGATTGGGAGCCTTTTAGGGCTGATTGCCGGTTTTTTTAGAGGGGTTATTGATACGATCCTGATGAGAATGATGGATGCCCTTTTGGCCATTCCCCCCATTGTACTGGCTCTCTCATTAGGGGCCGCTATGGGAGGAGGGTTAGTCAACGTGATGATTTCCCTTGGTATCGCCCTGATTCCCAATTATGCGCGAATGATGAGGGGACAGGTTTTATCCGTCCGTGAAACCGATTATGTGATCGCCGCTGAAATTAGTGGGGCCAGCCGCTGGAGGAACATGTTTATCCATGTCCTCCCCAACTCTTTATCGCCCATCATCGTCTTGATCACCATTCATCTGGGTGTGGCCATATTGGCTGAAGCTGCTTTAAGCTTTTTGGGCTTAGGGATTCAACCGCCTGGAGCAGCCTGGGGATCCATGGTGAGCGAAGGATACCGCTATCTGGCTGCCAATCCTCTCCTTTCTTTTGCTCCTGGTGTCGCTGTGATGATAACCGTCCTAACCTTTAGCATTGTGGGAGATGGATTAAGGGATGCGCTTGATCCGAAACTGCGTGACAACCTCTAATCAGTTTTGGCCATGTGGGAGGTGATGCTGATGAACCATCTATTGGAGGTAAAAAATTTAAAGGTGCAATTTCAAAATCATCAAAGGACTGTTCATGCCGTCAATGGCGTATCTTACCATATCGATGAAGGAGAAATCGTAGCATTTGTGGGGGAAAGTGGATCTGGTAAGTCGGTCACTCAGTACTCGGGATTAAAACTGATTCCCACACCTCCCGGGAAAATCGTGGATGGGGAGGTTTGGTTTGAGGGGGAAAATCTGCTTCAACTCCCTCCTCATAGTGAGAAACTGCGGCAAATACGGGGTGGAAAAATAGGCATTGTTTTTCAGGAACCCATGACTTCTCTTAATCCGGTGCTAACCATTGGGGATCAAATTATAGAGGTGATTTTAGCCCATAAAAAGGTGTCCAGAGATCAGCCCAAACAAAGGGCTATTCAACTGTTAGAGCAAGTGGGCATTCCTGATGCCGAACATCGAATTAATCACTATCCCCATCAATTTAGTGGGGGCATGAGACAGCGGATCATGATCGCCATGACCATGGCGTGTGATCCCAAAATATTGATCGCCGATGAAGCCACCACCGCTTTGGATGTGACGACACAGGCTCAAATTCTGGAACTGCTAAGGGATATCGTCAAGAAAACGAACACATCTTTAATTTTGATCACCCATAACATGGGGATCGTGGCACGCTATGCGGAAAGAATTTATGTCATGTATGCCGGAACGATTGTGGAGTGGGGAAGTTGTGAGGCGCTCTTTTCCAATCCTCGCCATCCCTATACAAAAGGGTTGCTAAATGCGATTCCACGATTGGATGATCCCAAGGAGCGGAAATTGATTCCCATACCAGGACAGCCTCCCAATCTGGCCCAGCCCATCACTACCTGTCCGTTTTTGCCTCGATGCAGGTATAAAACGGACCAGTGTGAACAAAACCAGGCTCCTCCTCTGACCCAGGTGGGGGAGGGACATTTTTCAGCGTGCTATAACTCGAAGCAGTTGGCTGAAATGGATGGAATCATCCCCGTTAGCCAATCAGAGGTTTCAGCCGGGTTTGTCGAGGGACCATCCACCAGAGTACTACAACATGAAAAAGGGAAAGAAACCCTACTGGAAGTTAAGCAGCTTAAAATGTATTTTCCGGTGACAAGAGGGCTTTTGAAACGAAAAGTGGCTGATATAAAGGCTGTGGATAACGTCTCGTTTGATATCAAAAAAGGGGAAACGTTAGGGTTGGTTGGAGAAAGTGGCTGCGGTAAAACGTCTGTGGCTCGATGTATCTTGCGGATCTACACCCCCACTGAAGGTGAAATCATTTTTAGGGGTAAAAATATGGCCACGCTATCGCCAAAGGAGCTTCAACCGCTGCGCCGCCACCTTTCCCTTGTTTTTCAGGATCCTTACAGCTCCCTTGATCCCCGGCAAACCGCCGGACAGATCGTGGGGGAACCTTTAAAAATCAACAAGCTGTATACAACCCGGGCTGAGTATGAGGACCGAGTGGATCAACTGTTTGAAATGGTTGGGCTTAATCCCCAGTTAAAGCATCGGGTTCCCCATGAGTTTAGCGGAGGGCAGCGGCAACGGTTAGGCATCGCTCGGGCATTAGCGAGCCAACCCTCATTAATCGTTTGTGATGAGGCCATATCAGCCCTTGATGTCTCCATTCAGGCTCAAATCATAAATCTGTTGGAAGAATTGCAGGATGAATTAGGGTTAACGTATCTATTTATCGCCCATGATCTCTCTGTTGTTCGACATATTAGTGACCGTGTGGCCGTCATGTATCTGGGGCAGATCGTAGAACTGGCAGACTGGCAAACATTATATGAATCGCCTGCTCATCCCTATACGCAAGCGTTGCTCTCTGCAGTCCCGATACCAGACCCTTTTGTTGAAGCAAAACGGGAGCACATCGCTATCAAAGGGGAAGTTCCCAGTCTATTAAATAAACCATCTGGCTGCTTATTTTCCAGCCGGTGTCCTCTGGCAACGGATGAATGTAAACAAGAGCGCCCTTCATTAAGAGAGATTGGTGGAGGTCATCAAGTCGCCTGTTTTAA
>CALFAC010000053.1 GCA_937927935.1 uncultured Bacillaceae bacterium | reverse complement strand
TGAATGTTCCCAGACCGTCCCTTTCCAGAGAACTGAAAAATATGAAAAATGACGGACTGATCGATTTCTATATGAATTCCTTCCAGATTATGGACTTAGAGGCGTTGAAAAATAGTTTATCCAACTAAGTTGCTAAAAGCTCATGGAACTTGTTCTATTGGCTCATCGTGGGCAGTCTTAGACACACTTTTGTAGCAAAAAATTGACATTTTCAATCGCTCCTCTTTCCGTAACATAGGATACCGAAAATAATGCCCTCTTTTTTTAACATGAACGATGGAAAGAACAAACTGGGCAAAGGAGGACGCGATTGATGAGCATGTTTTGTTACCAATGTCAGGAAACGTCGAAAGGAAAGGGCTGCACAATTATAGGGACTTGCGGGAAAAGCGAAGGACTGGCCAAGTTGCAAGATTTGCTCGTCTATACGTTGAAAGGGATGGCCAGCGTTGCCGCAGAAGGCTTGAAGAGAGGTTTCAAATTTCCGCAAGTTTATAATTACCTCATAGACGGACTTTTTATGACCATTACCAATGTCAATTGGGATGATGATCTGTTCGTCCGTTATATCAAAGACGGACTACAATTAAGAGAAAACATAATAAAAACACTGCAGGAAAAAGGCGTTGTCTTAACAGGCTTGCCTGATGCGGCCACATGGAGCGCCGCTTCCGCAGAGGAGATTTATGCCAAAGCCAATGCTCCCGAAGTGGGTGTTTTGGCCACAAAAGATGAAGATATTCGTTCGTTAAGAGAATTGATTACTTACGGCATCAAAGGGATGGCGGCCTACGCCTATCACGCCCGCGAGTTGGGAAAAGAAAAAGAAGAGATTTATGAATTTATTATTAATACACTTGCCAAGACCCTGGATGATACTTTATCGGTCAATCAATTGATGGCCCTGGTCCTGGACACAGGGAAGCACGGTGTGGAAGTGATGGCTCTCCTGGATGAAGCCAACACTGGCGCATACGGCCATCCGGAAATCACCGAAGTCAATCTCGGTGTAAGAAATAATCCGGCCATTTTGGTATCCGGCCACGATTTAAGGGATCTGGAGCAATTGCTGGAACAAACGAAGGGAACTGGCGTAGATGTGTATACGCATGGGGAAATGCTTCCTGCCCATTACTATCCCGCTTTTAAGAAATATGATCATTTTGTGGGCAACTATGGAAATGCCTGGTGGCAGCAACAGGAAGAGATCGAAGCGTTTCGCGGCCCCGTCTTGTTTACATCCAACTGCCTCGTTCCGCCACGGAAAGAACATGTGCACCGGATCTTTACCACTGGCACCGTCGGCTATCCTGGCTGCAAGCATATTGAAGCGGATGCAAACGGGCGCAAAGATTTTTCTGAGATCATTGAACTGGCCAAACAACTGGATCCGCCAATGGAAATTGAAACAGGAAAAATTGTGGGCGGTTTTGCCCATAGCCAAGTGCTTGCCCTGGCCGACAAAGTGGTGGAAGCGGTCCAATCCGGTGCCATTAAGAAATTTTTCGTTATGGCTGGCTGCGACGGCAGAATGAAATCGAGAAGCTATTACACCGAGTTTGCCAAAAAATTGCCCAAAGATACGGTGATCTTGACGGCTGGATGTGCCAAATACCGCTACAACAAGCTGGATTTGGGAGAGATCGGCGGAATCCCCCGGGTGCTTGATGCGGGACAATGCAATGACGCTTATTCCCTGGCCCTCATTGCCCTTAAATTGAAAGAAGTTTTCGGACTCGACGATGTGAATGAACTCCCCATCGCCTACAATATTGCCTGGTACGAACAAAAAGCGGCCATCGTTCTTTTGGCCCTCTTGTACCTGGGAGTGAAAAACATCCATTTGGGACCCACTTTACCTGCTTTCCTCTCACCAAACGTGACCAAAATGCTTGAGGAAAACTTCGGCATCGCCGGCATCGGCACCGTTGACGAAGATATGGAAATGTTTATGGCTCAATAAGGCAATGATGGAGATCCAATTCGACCACTAAACGAATGAATAAATTGGCGCCATTGATTTAAAAAGGGCGCCGTCTGATCATTGGGCTGATGAATCACGGCATCAGTGGGTCCTTCCTGGGCTTTGTGGCCCTCAATCAGAACCACCAGGCGCTCGGTCATATATTTGACCTCCATTAAATCGTGACTCACAAAAAGAGCGGTGGTTTTGGTCTCTTTAAGAATTTGTTTTAAATCTTCCATCAAGGAGACCTTTGTAGGAAAATCGAGGGCGGAAAACGGTTCGTCTAAAAATAAAATATCAGGCTCTACCACCAAAGCCCGGGCGAGACTCACCCGCTGGGCCTCTCCCCCAGACAGCGTGTGGGCATGTTGCCGGGCTAAATGGGCCACCTTAAATCGCTCCAGCCACTGTTCCACCCGCCTGTTCTGTTCCACCTTGTCTATTTTACGAAATTTTAATCCGAGGGCCACATTGTGAAACACATCCATATCTAATAGCAGAGAGTGCTGAAAAACGGTGGCCAACTGATGGCGCACCGACATTGGAACGGCTCCGGGATTGATCCGTTGGCCCCGATAGGTCAGCTTCCCCGTGGTGGGGGGAAGCAAAAAGGCCATCACCTTCAGCAAAGTGCTTTTTCCCGCTCCATTGGGACCGATAACACCGACGATCTCCCCTTCCTGTAAAGAGAGGTGATCCACTTTTAAAATCGTCCGGCTTTCCTTTTTGCTTTCAATATCATAACGGACATCTTCTAGCTCATAAATGATCATGCTGATCGCTTCCTTTGCTGCATGGAGGTTAAGGCAAATGTGATCAGAAAGGCTAAGCCCATTAGAATGAAGGAAAGGGCAATGGCCACATCAAAATTGCCCTTGGACACTTCCATCACCATGGCTGTCGTTAAAATCCTGGTCTCTCCTTTAATGTTGCCCCCGACCATCATGGAGGCCCCCACTTCAGCCAAAACGCGCCCCAAGCCCGCCATAATGGCCGCCAAAATGGCCAGGCGCGCCTCCCTGATAAGCACGATAAACAGTTGCCAGCGAGAAGCCCCCAGTGATCTAATTTGCATAATGAGTTGAGGGTTAATATTTTGAAAGGTGGACGTGGTAAGCCCAATAATAATGGGCAAGGAGACCAGAACCTGGGCCATGATGATGGCCGTCGGTGTATACAGTAAAGCATATTGGCCCAAGGGGCCTGAGCGCCATAACAATAGGGTCACCCATAATCCTGCCACCACAGGGGGTAAACCCATGCCTAAGTTGATCACCGTCACCAGTAATTTGCGGCCTGGAAAGCGAACCAGGCCTAATAAAACACCCAGGGGAAGTCCCACAATCACGCTGATCAATGTGGCAGTTAAGGAGACCCGGAGCGTGAGCCAGGTAATAGCCAGAAGCTCCGGATCTCCACTTAGGAGCATTTCTACTGCTTTGATTAAACCTTCCCCGATCAAGCCCATCTTGTCTTCCTCTTTCTCCTTGTCGTTCTTGTCATCTGCGATAGCAGGTCAATTCGATTCGCCCTCTGTTTCAGCATCTGGGAAGAAGAGGGGTTCACCATATTGATCCACGCCAAACTGGCCGATCAGTTCCTGTATCTCTTTAGAAACCATAAAGGCCACGAACGCTTCAGCAGCTTCTTCATTAATTAAATCCGACTTTTCCGGATTCACCTGCATCACGTGATAAATGTTAAGGAGCGACTCATCTCCTTCCACCACCACGACCATATCATTTAACATCTCTTTTAAGGATAGATATGTACCTCTATCCGTCAACACATAGCCTTGACGTTCAGCAGCAACTCTGAGGGTATCCCCCATCCCTTGCCCTGTTTCCACATACCAATCCTGTCCTATCGGATCGATTCCTGCCTCCTGCCAGATGCTCATCTCTTTTTTATGGGTACCCGAATCATCTCCCCGAGAGACGAAAATCGCATTGGTGTTGGCAATTTGGGCAAAGGCTTCTGTGACCGGCTTGTCCTTAATTTGGGCGGGATCGTCTAGAGGCCCCAGAATCACAAAATCATTGTACATCACCCGCTTGCGGTTGATCACATCCCCGTTTTGTTCCAGTTTTTCCTCATCAGCAGGAGCATGCGTTAACAGGGCATCGGCTTCCCCCTTTTCGCCCATGGCCAAAGCTTGTCCAGAGCCCACCGCTACGGTTTTTACATTGTAGCCCGTTTGCTCTTCAAAGATGGGGAGCAGCTCATCCAAAAGACCGCTGTCCTGGGTGCTGGTGGTGGTGGACAAAATCATATCCTTCTTGGCAGGCTCACTGCTTTCTTCCGTCTCTTTTCCTTCTCCCTGTTCAGCTGTCTGGTTGGTTGTTTCATCCGCTATGTTGCTCGGCGACTCTTCAGTCGATTGGCAACCTGCCAACGCCAGTAACACAATCAACCCTAATAGTAGCCAGCGGTATTTTTTTATCTTCATATGTACTCAACCCCTTTTCAACCTGTTGTCAAAAACAATCTGACCTAACGCATCGAAATGGTAACCTTGCAGGTGGCTTAAGCTCGCTTTAAATGGTTCAGAACTCAGCACGTCACAAAAGCGAGCGAGCATCTGGCGGTTGGTGTCCCGCCAGTAAAGAACCAAATCAAAGCATTCCCGTGTCACTGGAATAAACGAGAGACCCAGTTTTCGGGCGGCAGCCTCAATGCCCAGGGTGACATCCGCTTTCCCCTGGGCAATTAAAGCAGCGGTGTCAATATGGCTCCATTCTTCATGTTCATAACCCTTAATCTCTTGGGGATCGATCCCTCGCTCGATTAAATGGCAATCCAACAAGAAGCGGGTCCCTGACCCTTTTTGGCGATTAACAAACACAATGTCCTTGCGGGTCAAATCCTCCCAGGAGGTGATCTTAAGGGGGTTATTCTTGGCCACGATAAAGCCTTGGATTCGTTCTGCCAAGCGGATCACGGTAATCGGTTCGTAAATAAAAAGCCGCTTGATCAAGGGCAGATTGTATTCCTTGGTAGACGGGTCATACAGATGAATGGCGGCCATATCAGTCACACCACGATACAGCATCATCAGTCCTTCCAAACTACCAATGGAGGAGAACTGAAGCAAAAGAGAGGGCTCATTTTTATTCACATATCGGGTGAGCTGTTCAATAATAAAATCATGACTGCCAGCCAAACGCAAAACACCTTCCGTCATAGCACTGGAGCGGAAAGCTTGTCCCCTCTTCTGGTCGGCAAAGGCGGCCGGTTGAGGCAAGTCCGTTTTCATCTTCAACTTAAATGCTTCTAACGCTTCAGGTTCGACACGTACTTTGTTTCCCACCCGAAAGGCACTTAAATCTCCCCGCTTAATCAGTTCATAAACCGTATACTTTGATATCTTTAGCAAAGCGGCCACCTCATCAGGTGTATAAGCCTCCCCTTTACCGCCCACAAACGGCTCACCTCCCCATTATCACTGTCACCCATTACCCCGCAATACACTTGAGAGACTCATATTTTTAAGGACGGGTTAAAACTAGTCTAAATGATCTGTCACTTTAATGTCAAATAAATTGGCTTATTTTTGTTAAGTTTTGTTTGGTTTTGTTTGGTTACGTTGGTACTATTGGTATAATCGATGGAAGTGGCCAGATTTGAACGAAAGCCTGTCCTAAAGCCCCACCTGATGGCCATCCAAAAATCTCGCAATTAGATTAAATTATTTGATTAAATAAAATTGTCCATATAAAATAGATGGAAACGAAGAAGGAGGGGATGCTGGTGGGAAAGATCGCCATAACGGGAGCTACCGGCCAGTTGGGATCTTTAGTGATTGGCCATCTCTTAGATAAAGGAGTCCCTGCCGATGAAATGGTGGCGGTTGTGCGAAACTTAGAAAAAGCCAACCCGTTGAAACAAAAGGGGCTGACCATCCGCCATGGGGATTATGAAGATGGACAATCTTTGGTGGAAGCTTTTACAGGGATAGACAAGCTGTTATTTATCTCCAGTCCCTCGTGGGATAACACCCACCGTATCAAACAGCATGCCACGGTGGTAGAAGCCGCTCGGGATGCAAAGGTGAATCATATTGTTTATACCAGCATTGCGTTTCCCCATGAAATGACCCTGGGATTAGAACATGTCCATTTGGCCACCGAACATGCCATTAAAACCACAGAGATGATCTATACCTTTTTAAGAAATGGGTTTTATATGGATCTGTTGGTTAACCCTGGCCTTGAGGCCATGATCCAGTCAGGTGAAATCATCACCTCCACGTCAGGGGGAAAACTAAATTACGTCACCCGAGATAATCTAGCCTTGGCTGCTGCAACGGTCTTAACGGAAACGGACCATGAAAATCAAGTGTATGAACTGGTTAACCCCAACTTGTTCACCTATGATCAGCTGGCCGCCATCCTCACCGATCTGTCTGGAAAAGAGGTCAAGCATCGGGACCTTCCCCCAGAAGAAGCCTATCGCCAGCTGATTCGGTCCGGTGTACCGGAAGGGGATGCTGCTTTCATGGTCCATGGTGTTTTTAATTCTATTGCTCAAGGGCAATTTAGCCATACCTCTGATGATCTCCGCAAACTGATCGGGGACCGCATCACAACGGTGGAATCCGCCGTTAAACAAGTGCTGTCCAAATAAGAGGAACCTACAACCAATTGGGTAAGCAAAAAGAAAAGATGCCGGTACACACGTCCGGCATCTTTTTGATGGATAAAGTTTCCCAGTCCTTTTATTCTCTTAAGGTTTTTAAGGCTTTGCTCCAGGCCACCACCTGATCCAGCATGGTGTTGAGGGTCTCTTCATGGATGGAAGCCGGTTTAAATTGGGTGAAGTTCTCAAAATCGGTAAATAAGGATAGACCCACTTGGCCCCGCACGTCTGCAACCTGAAGCTCCCCCATGATCAGCCGCAAATTTTCAACCGCTCTGGCTCCGTTAAAACTGCCCCAGCCCACAAAACCAGCCGCCTTATTGTTCCATTCATGAAAGAGAAAATCGATGGCGTTTTTTAAAGCACCCGATGTGGCCCGGTTATACTCAGGTGTACAAAAAATAAAGCCATCCAAGGAAGCTATTTTTTGCGACCAGCGTCTGGTATGTTCATTCACATAATCGGTGGACATGGAGGGCGGAACGGGCTCATCGTAAAGGGGCAGATTGTAATCGGCAATGTCCACCAGCTCAAATTGGGCATCCGTTCGTTTAGTGGCATGTTCATACACCCACCTGGCCACCTGTTCGGCGACCCGACCAGGGCGGGTACTGCCTATAATAATGCCTATTTTAACCATTAAGCGATCCTCCTCATCGGTACAAATGGATTCCAGCTGTCCACATAGCTTACCATTTTGTAGAATGAACATGACTTTCCATCTTTATTCATCGCTTAACGTTCCAGCCGTTTTTTCTCGGCCAATAGCTTTTGAAACTCCTGCTCCAGCTCTTCTGAGGGTTCCAGGCTTAAGCGGCTTAACACTTCCGTCAACCTGGTTTCGATAAGCAGACGCTGTTTTTCTTTGTCCACCGGCAGATCCTGTTGTTCAAGCTGTTGGCGCTCTCTGTATTGATCATAGGAGCCATCAAACAGCTTCAGCTCCCCGTCTTCAAAAAATAATAACCGCGTAGCCACCTGTTGCACCAACCGCCGGTCGTGGGTGGCGAAAATCACCGTCCCCTCATACTCCCTTAACAGCGACTCCAATGCCCTCATCGCTTCAATGTCCAGGTAATTGGTGGGCTCATCCAGAATCAACGTGTTTACTTCGCTAAGAAAAATTTTAGCCAAGGCCACTTTGACCCGTTCACCGCCGCTTAATACACCCACCGGTTTATACACATCCTCCCGGAAAAAATGAAGGCGACCCAAGACGATTCGAATCAGAGTCTCATCTTGTCGAGAAGTGGAGCGGACATTGTCCAGTATCGATTGGTCGGCATTTAAAATGGTAAGGTTCTGACTAAAATAGCCCAATTTGACCGACGGGGAGATGGCAATTCCTTCTTCTCGGCTGATGATTTTTTTCAACAGAGTGGTTTTGCCGCAACCGTTTGGCCCCAGGATGGCTAACTTATCACCGCTCCGAACGGTGAAGCTAGCCGGTTTCCATAATGTCCGCTCACCGATCTGGCCGGCCAGATCCTGCACCCGCAGAATGATTTTCCCCTTGATGATCTCACCGTGGAGGAGGTCCATCTTAAGGGGCGGCTCCTCTTTTGGCTTTTCCACTTTTTCCAGTTTCGCCAAGCGCGTTTCCAAAGCTTTCACCGTCTGGTGAAGTTTCTTCTGTTTTTTAGCAAAATAAGGCTTGGCCCCGGTTATTTTCGCTTCAGAGGGATTCACCTTTTTGGGAGCTTTGGTAGCCCTGGCTGCGTTTTGCTCCTTTAAGCGTATAGCTGCTTCCAGCTGTCTTTTCTTTTGAACGTATTGTTCATAAGCCACTTGCTGCCGCTTAAGCTCCTGTTCTTTTTGGTGGGTGTAATCGGTGTAGTTGCCTTTGTAAATGGTCACCTTACCTGCATTGATCTCCCAGATGGTGGTACACAAGTTATCTAAAAACGCACGATCATGGGAGACAATCACAAAGGCGCCGGGCCACTTGCTCAGTTTATTTTCCAACCATTCGATATGGTTGGTATCCAGATGGGTGGTGGGTTCGTCCAAGAGTAACAGCCCCGGTTCCTTAGCCAAAGCCTTAAGCAGGTATTCCTGAGTCAATTCGCCCCCGCTTTTGGTGGAAGCCTGTTGTTTGATCTGGGGCAAAAATTGAAACGTGGTGCGGACAGTGACGGTGCCTTCCTCCGGCTTTTTCAGACCAGCCAAAGTTTGAAGCAGCGTGGTTTTTCCGCTTCCGTTTTTGCCCACCACACCTATGCGATCGTTGGGCCCAATGTGCAGTCGGTCTACATCCAGAAGTAACCGATCTTGGATATACAGCCTGATTCCATGCGCTTCCAGTATGGTCATACGATCGTCCCCCATTTTTAAATATAAAAAGCCTCCTATTCCTGTTCAGAATAGGAGGCACAAGAGGCTCTACTTCTACAAATGTCCTTGGCGCAAAGGAAATCTAATGGTTTTCCTTTCCCAAAAGCCGTTTTGGGACAAACCTATTCAAAAAGCTTTTAAGTTCCAATCCTATTCTGAACACCCGTAAGAAGGCATGACAAACTAAGCAGAAGAATCCTTCCGCTTTTTGAGCCTTCAATTCAATTGCGTTCAAATAGGATTAGAACTTCATTGTTGAGCAAACTCATCCTTCCAGCTAAGTTAATGTTATCTTAAGCGATAGATGCGTTTTTGTCAAAAAAGAGTTAATAGATCGCCTCAATAAGAAATTTAGTCCAAATTTTTATTCCCGTGTATTAAAAACTGCTCTTATCATACGAGCATATTGTTTGACCGGAATATGGAAAATGCACTAAAATAGCAGGTTGTTCAAGAAGAGAATCTTCTTTAAAATTGAAAGCATAAAAGCTAGTCGCTGAAATGATCAGCTTTAAGATACGGAGGCGTAAGTTTAATGCAAAATACATCCACAGTCGGAATGAGTGTTGCTGAAAAAGTGATAGCCGTATTGTTACCGATTGTTTTAGGAATCGTCGGTTGGTACCTTCCCAAGTTGTTAGATTTTATTAAAGAAATCCCTTTTTTATCCGATTCACTAGTTCTCCGATTGCTGGAGTTAATCGACCCTTTCTGGCTCTCTATCCTGCTTTTGATCGCAGGTTTCATTATAGGTGTTATTCTGGCATTCGTCATTTATCGAGAGGCCCTTAAGATGAGCATCAACGACCAAGAAATCTTGATTGATAAAGATGATCATAAACAGATCATCAAAAAGTCTGAGATCAAAGAGATCTACATGGATGATCAAGAGGTAGTCATTACGGGACATCATGGTGAAGAACTTTTAAGGGAACGGACGGAAGTGGCAAGGGAAAACATACGCAACATCTTTCTGGATTATCATTATCCCTGGTGTGACCAGGACCCTTATAAAGATGAATTCTCTCTATGGACGCTAGGTGATCATACCCTGGGGGAAAAGGCCAATTCCATCTTGTATGAGCGTAGAAAGGCCATCAGAGAAAAAGATGAGAAAAAGGCTAAAAATTTAAGAATGGATCTAAAAGAACTGGGTGTCATCGTGAAAGATCAGGGTGAGAACCAGTATGTACGAACGACTAGAAAAATAACCGATGAATCTGGAAAATAACGATAAAAAAGCCACCGATTCGTTTAGAATAGGTGGCTCTTTCGTTTTGTAAACGAAGCGTTATTAACTGAAAAGCAAGTGAACAGCCCCTCCCATTTGAACAGATTGTGACCCAATCGATCGATAGACCAACCAATGATGTAAAGCACCCTTGACAATCACCGCGATGTAAAGTATCCTTTACTTAACCATGTTAAGGATGCTTTACATTTGAGGAGGAACTATGAAAAACAGAATTAGGACGCTGCGCAAAGAAAAGGGCATGACCCAGGAAGAGCTTTCCCAACGGGTCGGGGTCTCCAGGCAATCCATTATTGCAATCGAAACGGGAAAGTATAACCCTTCCCTGGAGCTGGCTTATAAACTTGCCAAGGTGTTTAACCTTACCATTGAAGAGGTGTTTATTTTTGAAGATGGGAGTGATTAAGCGTGGAGATCAATATCGGGGCGCTGATTGGCCTTTACGGCGGCGTGGTGGCCGGTTTAATGGGCTGGTGGTACGGCCGCAAAAAAGCCCGGGAACAACGGGGGCTTGATGAATTACATGACCATGTCTGGACTAAAGCCAAAGCTTATTCCTGGTATTGTACCCTGGTGGCCATCTATGTGTTGTTCAGTTTGGTGATCTTTGGAGTGAAAATAAGCGGCGCAGTTATCCTGGGTATTCTCCTCATGGTTCATTTGACCAGTTGGGCTATGGCCGGGGTTATCCTAAACATACGCTATACTTACCACGATCCAGGCGATTAAATGAATACTTTTAATCCTCAACCTTCTGCTACCCCTCAATGTGTATAAATCGTCTAGGGCATAACAACAACCTCCTATTCCAGCTGCGGAATAGGAGGTTTGTTTCATTCTTAATCGATTGCCTGGAAAGCACCGCTTTCGATAATTTGCTCCACTTCTTCATACCCTGTGGGGAATTCGTAATTATAGCGAGGTGGTAGAGCAAAAACATAATCTTCATTTCGACCAAGCTCACGCGGAGGAATTGGAGCAGCACTGACGGCTAGTTTAGCCTCTTCGATTAACGCCCACTGCTCGTGTGTAAAAATCATAATGGGGATGTCTTGCCGGGGTTCCTTTTCCGTCCACTCAGGATGGCGAATAATCACGAGCGGACCTTTGACGGAATCGGTGGTCTTTCCTTCACCACTTATATCATTTCCGACCCATTCTTCCTGAATAATGGCGTAACCAGACCAGCTTTCCGGCAAAACGACCTTAAACCCGTATTCCATATTTTCGTATGTGGTGCTGTCCCCTGCTTCCCCATCCAGTACAACATCATCAATCAGCCACTGATCATCCACCTTTTTCACTGTAAGTTTAATGGGGATGCGACTCACAACATTTTCCTCAGCGTCACCTGCGCTGGTCACTTCCAGCACTTCGCCTTGCACTTCATATACATCCTCTTCCACTTCTTCCATGGCCAAAATCTCAATTCGTTCCGGCCAAGGACTTGATGTTAGTCTACCCGGTGCACTGGATGGATCATCCAGCCAGCGATTAAGAAGTTCGGGCGTCACAAACTCACTATAATGCTCCTGGATACTTTCCTTCACGCTGTCAGATGGAGCCAAGACAGAAACATGTTGTAATTTTTTTCCAAAACCTTCAACAACGGTCTTCACCAGCTCCTCTTCATTAACTTCCTTCAGCTCGCCCCGCTCGCCACTATCGGCCTGAGTGCCTACTGGGGTTGAATCGGGCGGTCCGGCTTGCTGTCCGCCTGGCCCATCTAAAACATAGTAGTACACTCCGAAGGATACAACCAGGATGAGGGCGACATTGGCAGCCAGCCGCATCCAGCGGTTGGCGGACCCTTTCTGGTTCATATTCCTCACCTCATTTATCATTTGATCATGAACTTGCTGTTTCCGCTTGGGATCCCACTTCACATCCAACTCCTTTAAAGCCTGATCCAGGTCATCGGGATGATTATATGGCACCATGGACATATCCCCTTTCTTTCAGTCTGCTTTTTAAATCTTCCATGGCTCGGTGCAGCGTCACCTTCACTTTGCTTTCGGACCACCCCAAGATCTCTGCCGTATCCTTGGTTGAAAAGTCTTTAACTTTACGCAAAATAATCACTTCCCGGTATTGGCGGGACATCTTTTGCAACGCGTTCCACAGCTCCTCCTTGCTTTCATTTAAGGCCACCACTTCCGCGGGCGGGCGGTTGGGAGACGGTTTTTTGATCAGTAAATCCAACACCATCTGCATCGGCTTTTTGCGCCGCTGATAATCAATGGTAAGATGGCGTCCAATTTTGATTAACCATGTTTTAGGGCTGGCCTCTCCTCTAAAAGTATCTACATGGCGGTACGCCTTTATGAACGTTTCTTGGGTGAGGTCCTCAGCCAGTTGGTAATCTCCCGTCATCAAATAGATGATGGAAAAGATATCTTGGGCATACTGATGATACCATTGACTGATTAACGCCTCTTTTCCAGCACTCGGCATCCCTGATCCTCCTTTGTAGAAATAGACGGATCATTGTTAAAAGGGTTATAAAAATTTAATGATAGACAGGCTTATTATTGGTAACATGAGACGTAGGAGGGATGCGCTGATGAACCACGTGAGAACATTTTTCAAAGCTTTAGGCGTAAGTGTTTTTTTATATTTACTGTTTAACTATATTTTTTATCGTGGAGGATATATTTCGGACCAAGCCATTCGTACAGTAGGTTCCATTATTATCGTGCTGCTCTGTTACATTATTGCCCTAATGCACCAGCTGATTGATATAGGAGAAAAGAAAGCAGATGAAACAGGCCGCTCCAATGAAGAGGAAAATAAAAACGGCACCTCACTTTCCAGTAGGAAAGAAGATGCCGAAAAAAGATTATAAACCCTCAAATCACTTTAATGACAAAAGCATAAAACGCATCTCCCAAAGAGACATCAGGGTTTTCTTCAGCTTTCCACCAGGCGCCAAGGGAATAATAATAGACCCCTTTTTCCTGGGGGGCGGTAAATTGATCATCCTTCACCTCGATCGGGATATGCTGGTCGTCTTGAACCAGGATGAGCTCCATATCACTGGGCTGAGGCTTGCCCTCAATCATCAGGCGGATGGTCTCTCCCGGTTGAACCTCAACTGGCTCCTTTCCCTCTAGTAATTGAACAGGACCAGCCGTATCCACACAGATCCCCTCTTTTTCCCCGCTCCAGCAATAAGTGCCCAAAACGGTTTCATGTCGTTTTCCATTTACCTCAATAAAAGCGGCCGGTGGCTCTGAGCCTGGCAGGGCTTGCCCTGCTGTCGCTTTTTCATTATCTTCAACTGTTTGCAACTCTACTTTGGGGGTAAGTCCGCCAAAGTTTTCAAGCACCACCCACTCTGTTTCAGCTATTTGGTCAGCGTACACGGCAAAGACAAACGTCCGGGGTGTGTCATCATCCGTACATACCACCGCAAGATCCGTTTTTAACTCCATCTCAGTTTCTATTTTTAACCGGACCGCCAGTTCGGTCTGTTCCTCGTTAAATTGAAGGGTTTCTATTTCATAAGGGCAGGATCCCGACTCAATCACACCGAGGAAAATCACCGCCTCATCAGCCCACTCTCGTTCGGGCGGTGTCCCCTCCAAGCCATAATAGGTCCACTGGCTCTCAAAAGCGGCCTGGTCCGTCACTTTTGTAGCCAACACCCCTTGCTCGGCCCGATCATAGAAATCGGCCGGTAAAACTTTTTCCGTGGCGATCAACTGGATGGCCACGTCCCCCTGTCCTTCACCGCCATTTGGCCCCGATTGACCGGGTTCAGGTTGCCCACAACCGGACAGCACGCTGCCTATCATCGCCACCAACGCCATCAGTATCATCACTTTGGATCTCACCCTGATCCCCCTCCGCATCACATCATGATCTGTTTATCCATTTAGACGGGGGAGGATAGCAAAATGTTGCAGCAAGAATATGATCACGACGGTCTTCTGTGTAGCTCATGTTCTTAACCTTTAATCGCCTTGCGGATGGCCACTACAAGGAAGATAAGGCCTATCACTCCTGTAAGGAAAGGATAAAGAAGTGGAAAGAAAAGACTGGGATACCCGTGCAAAATATCAGAATGATAACCCATGGACATCAAAGAGGTGCCTGAATAGTTGATCAGCCTTACCGCTAAAGGATGTTGGCTTCTATCCGCATAGCTTACCGTTTCTTCACTGACTTCCCCTTCCGGAGAAATGCGGATCAGTTTCCAGGCTCGCTCCGCCATGTTAGCGTCATCATCGGTCAGCCTCTGGACGATATAAATGTACTTTTCATCCGTCTCTTTATCATAAACCGAAAGGACATCCAGCCAGGAATAATAGCGGCTGCCCCGGTCCCGATTGGAGAGCCAGATGGGATCCGCTTCAGAAATTGCCTTTCCGTTTAAGTAATATTGAATGCGCACAATATCCCCAGGAGGTACGCCCTCTTCCTCATCCCAGAAGGTAAGCGGCGCCTTCTGCCCCGTGGGGATCTCCTCAATGGTAATCTGCAACCCATTGATCGTCAATTCCTGAGTATCAACGGTGGTTTTAAAACCGTCGCGCTCAAACGTATGCTCAATCTCATAGCGGCCCGTTATGCGCCCATCCATCCAGGTTTCACGCAGCATGTCAAACAAGGGGGGCCAGGATACGACAAGTAGCAGAAGGGCTAGTCCCAATTGAATGTGTTTTTTCATCTATAATTTATACCTCCATACCTCCGAAGACGATCGGTTATTTTATACCACGAAAATGAGTTCAAGCATAATGTTGACCTGGTCCGCACCGTAAGGGATTCCTCCCCGAACCTGTTCCAAATAATGGCGTAAGTGGCGACAGAGGTGAAAATTTACTGATATTTTCTTGCCACAAAATACTCCACCATGGGTAAGATGATCATGCCTAAACCTAATACCGCTAATAAAAACATATTAACCGTACCGTTTACCCATTGATCGAGGCCCACAGCCAACAGGATGACCACTAAGAGAATAAAATAGCTGATCTTAGCGCTTTTTTCTGTTATTCTTTGGCCCAGTTCTTCATCCTGGTAGATTCCATCCTTTTCCCATTTATTTCCCCAGGTGATGGCCGAAAAAAACATCATCACCAACGTTGAGATAACAATAATTTCATTAAAGCCCACCTCTTGACCCGCAAGTACTTTATAAATGGTATATATGATTACAATCAGAGCGGCTGTTCCAAACAGGATGGCCCCTATTTTTCGTGTGCTCATCAATCCACCTCTCCTTCAAAACAAAATAATTCATCAACGGTAGTGCCTAACGTTTTGGCAATACTAAAGGCCAACTTTAAACTGGGATCATACTTGTTATTTTCTATGGCATTAATGGTTTGCCGACTCACCTGACATAAATCGGCCAGTCGGCCCTGAGAGATCCCTTTCTTTTCACGCAGTTCTTTGATTCTATTCTTCATGCTACGTTCACCTTTTATTTCCAATGAGTGTAAAACATGTTTGACACCTATTTTAAAAAAGATAAAAAACGCTGTCAAACATTTTTTACATCCAGCCGATCAGGAGGGCCCACTATTTTTGAGACAGCTTTACCCCTTTTTCCACAGGTTGAGACGTATGTAATAAGACGACTCCTCCGATGATAAAAGCCAGTCCGGCCAACGTCAGCATATTTAAGGGATCCCGCCAGACCAGCACCCCAATGAGAGCCGTTAAAGCCGTTCCTACCCCGGACCAGATGGCATAAGCCATGCTTAACGGAACACTCTTTAAACAGAGGGACAAAGAATAAAAAGAGATGCCAAATCCAAGGATGAAACCGACTGATGGCCATAGATGGGTAAATCCTTCTGACAGTTTCAGCATGGTTGTGCCAACTACTTCCGTCACAATAGCTAAAGCTAAAGCAATGTATCCTTTCATAACCCATAAGCCTCCTAGTTCTGATCTCCTGTTAGCCTGATCTTAAAAGCGCGACACCACCAATGATAAGGACTAAACCCAATACCTTCCGTATGTTAAAACCCTCTTTATAAATGATGACGCCAATCAAAGCGGTTAGTGCCGTTCCCACGCCAGACCAGATGGCGTAGGCGATGCTCAAGGGAATGGCCATAAGGGCCAGTGAAAAGAGGTAAAAAGAGACAACATAGCCACTCACCACTCCGAGGGTGGGCATTATTTTTTTAAACCCGTCCGAAACTTTTAGCATGGCACTTCCGAAAACTTCGCTCAGGATGGCTACGGCCAAAATAAGATAGGGATTCATCAGAACACCTCCTACATCGACAACAGATGTCTACCCTAACCCGATACGACTATACCTAAAATGGGGCCTCTCACCTTCTTTTGGGCAAAAAGAATACCCCCGGCTCCCTGACCAGAGGTTCCAGCGGTCACTTGAGCGATGTTTAAATGTCCTCCAATGAAATGAGTTGACCCGTTTCCGCCTGAACAGCGTGTGCGCAATCCAGTTTTCCACATAAGCGATACAACTTTTGAGCCGGGTCTAAAACATAAACGGGGGTGAGAGTGAAGTTATCTTTCAATTGGTCATAGGCCTCTTCTTGGGTCAGGACGACATTTGAAACTTGGGGCCACCCGTTGAACACCTCTAAGAAATTGAGATTGTCGATATAGTTTAAGACTTTGAAGCGGTTGGAATCAATGATGACTGAAAGCTTCCTTTTTAGTGCCAATCGCTCATCCTCGCTTCGTCTTAAAACGGCATAAATATAGCCCTGATTTCGATAGAGGGTTTCTAATCTCCACCGGCCAGAGTCCTGAGGGTATTCCTGACGTAAAAAGTGGATGACCGCTTCCTTACAGGCGCTTTGCTCATCCAGGGTGATGGGATTGACATCCGGGGAAGCTGCAGCACTGAAAGCCTGTTCCGGTGTCACCTCATCAACAAGTTTCACCTCTTGGCGCTGAAAGGGCTGATCAAGGGGCTTTTCCCAGTGTAAGGTTTCGTCCACCTTTAGCGCAGATGGTGCTTCAATCATGGGATCATGGGAAATCGTTGTACATAAATCGTTCCTTATAAAGATCTCTTCTAGAGCATAGACAGGGATGATCCGCTTCTCTTTTTGAGAAGGAACATAGTGCAATTTTAGTTGTTGCCGGGCTATCGGTTCAACCTGCTCCAACGTTAAGGAAAAGGGTTCTTTTCTCACCTGGTGGTTGGAGGGGAAATAGCCGTGTCTGGCATAAAAGGTTAAGTTCCCTCCCTCATCCAGTTCCACTTCCACCGATCCGGAAGGTGACACGGGCGTCCCCTCGACTCCTGCCGCAAACTGAAATTTTCCTCCTTCTTTATGTCTCATGTAAAAGTGCTCTCCATAGACCAGTCCCGTCTCTTTTTCCACCCACCGGATCACGTCCCACCCATCTTCCCTCGAAAAACGAAGCCCGCAAGCGGCTGACTGTCCACCAACAAAGATAATGCTCTCAAATTGACGCGTATGGACATTCAGTTCCACACAGGCGGTTCCAGGGGGATTGGAGCCGTCCTCTTCAGGGCGGTCCGCATGAGGCGGTAACCATTCCATCTCCAATGTATACACCGTTTCACCCAATAGGTTCACTTGACGACGAAAGCGACAGGTATGCAAACGATAATCTTGCAGACCCAGGGTTTGTCTGGTCACGTTAATCAGCTCGTCCGTTTTAGTCAACACCCTTCCCCCTTTAAAATCTTATTCAATTCATCTGTTAGTGAACATATTGGAACAAACACCGATCCACAGGTTCTTCGAAACAGTCTCTTCTATCAATATCATACTAAGAAAACATCCTATTAGCAGCACAAAATCATATGCTATAATAGCGATTGGTTTAATAGTAACCCAATTCTGTTAAATCTAAAGGTGGTATTGCATGTCCATTAAAAGCCTTACTGTTTTTTGCGGTTCAAGCGCAGGGCATCATCCTATCTATATGGAAGTGGCCAAGGAGTTGGGCCACAGGCTGGCCCAGGAACAGATCACACTGGTCTATGGCGGAGCCCAGGTGGGCTGCATGGGAGCGATTGCCGATGCTTGTCTGGCCGCCAATGGAAACGTGATTGGCGTCATTCCAGAAAAACTGAAAAGCGTGGAAATTGCCCATGCCAGTCTCACCCAACTGCATGTGGTGAAAACCATGCATGAGCGCAAAGCCTTAATGGCGGACTTAGCCGATGGATTTGTCGCCTTGCCGGGTGGCGCCGGAACATTGGAAGAATGGTTTGAAGTGTTTACCTGGGCTCAGCTTGGCTATCACCAAAAGCCATGCTGTCTACTCAATGTGAACCAATACTATGATCCACTCATTGCCATGTTAGACCATATCATCGAGCAAGGGTTTATGAAGCCTGCTTATCGTGACATGATCATCGTCGCCTCAACCGTCGATCAATTAATGGCAGCCCTGAAAAGTTATACCCCTCGACACAAGGCCAAATGGGTTAAATGATACAGTGCCTTAAGGCCAAAAGTGAAAATCAGATCTAAATAAAACACTCCCCAAGGTAAACAAGCCGAGGGGAGTGTTCTTTTCATT
>CALFAC010000052.1 GCA_937927935.1 uncultured Bacillaceae bacterium | reverse complement strand
AGAGGTTCTCTTTTATAATAATAAAAGCGATCTTAATAAGGAGTTTGTTCCATGCAGCAGACGTTATCCCAACGTTTGACTCAAGTGGCCCAACTGATCCCCATAGGGGCGCGCGTGGCTGATATTGGCACGGATCATGCCTATCTGCCAGTTCAACTGGCTTTAGAAGGCAAAATAAGCTCAGCGGTGGCCAGTGACATCAATGAAGGGCCAGTCAATGCTGCCAAGGCCCATGTTGAAAAATATCAACTGCAAAGCGTCATCGATGTTCGCCAAGGCGATGGATTGGAAGTGTTAGAGCCTGGAGAGGTGGATGTGGTGGTGCTGGCTGGTATGGGTGGCCCCCTCATCACCTCTTTGTTGGAAAAGGGACGGCCAATCCTTCAGTCTGTCAACCGAATCGTGGTTCAACCCAATGTGTGCAGCCATTTGGTACGGGCTTGGTTTATGAATCATGATTGGGAGTTAAAAGAAGAGAAAATCGTTGAGGAGAAAGGAAAAGTGTATGAAATTTTAATGGCTGAGCCAGGCCCAGGCGAGGCCCCCTACGCCGGTTTAACGGAAGATGAGAAAGCCCAAGCTCTGTTTATGGGCCCCTATTTATTGAAAGAGAAATCAGAAGCCTTTAGGCAAAAATGGAAGCGGGAATATGAGTTGAGACAGCAAATTCTCTCCTCATTAGCCCAATCGGATTCTCCGGAGAGTCGGGAAAAAGAGGCGCAACTGCTGAAAGAGTTACAATGGATTGAGGGAGTGATCCAGTAGATGGCTGTGCAAGCGAGGCAAGTGATTGACTGGTTGGAGCAGCTTGCTCCACAACGGCTGGCCCTTGAAGGGGACCCCGTTGGACTGCAAGTGGGTACTTTGGATCGAAAAGTGGAGAAGGTTCTGGTTACACTGGATGTGACTGAAGCGGTCGCAGAGGAAGCGGCTAGAAAGGGTGCCCAATTGATCATTGCCCATCATCCTCCTTTGTATAGACCTGTAAGGAGCATTAATTTGAACACTCCCCAAGGACGGCTTTTGGCCCGGTTGATTAAAGAAGATCTGACCGTTTATGCAGCCCATACCAACTTGGATATAGCTGAGGGAGGGCTTAATGACTGGCTGGCGGAAAGGCTGGGGTTACAAAACTGTGAGGTGCTAGCGGTGACCCAGCACGAGGTATTGAAAAAGCTGGTTGTCTTTGTGCCAAAGGATTATGAAGAACGCGTACGTCTGGCCTTGGGTGATGCCGGTGCCGGCCACATTGGACTGTACAGCCACTGTACATTTCGGACCGAGGGAGTGGGAACGTTTAAACCGGAAGAGGGGGCCAATCCGTTTATCGGTTCGGCAGGAACGATCGAACAGGTGGAAGAGGTGAGGCTGGAAACCATTTTTCCGGCCCATTTAGAAGCAAAGGTGGTTGCGGCCATGATGGAGGCTCACCCTTATGAAGAGGTGGCCTATGACATTTACACCCTTGATCAAAAAGGAAAAGCGTACGGTTTGGGACGCATCGGCCAGCTTGAAAAACCCATGACACTGGCAGAGTTTGCTTTGCATGTCAAAAACATGTTAAATGTTCCCTTCTGCCGGGTGGTAGGGCCAGAAGATGCTCGGGTGCACAAGGTGGCGGTGCTGGGTGGAGATGGCAACAAGTATGTTCAGCACGCTTTACAAAAAGGGGCCGACGTTTACGTCACTGGGGATCTATACTTCCACACTGCTCAAGATGCCTACCATGCGGGTCTTTATCTGGTTGATCCTGGGCATCATGCCGAAAAAATAATGATGGAAGGCTTGCGTCAAGCATTGGATAAACAAGCTAAATTGCATCATGCTGAAGTTGAAATCATTATTTCAGAAGTGGATACCAACCCCTTCCATAGGATATAAGTGGGGGAGCAAATGGTTAACATCAGGGAGCAGGAGAATCAAGCGGAATTAAACAGAGAGACAAGATTAAAGAGGGAAAAGCTTTTTGAAGAAATAGACGCACAGGATACGAAAGGGATTCGAAAAAAAGTGTTGCAACTGGCCGGCCCCTCTTTAGCCGAAATGGTTATGCTCAACATGGTCCAGCTGGTGAACATGATCATGGTGGGCCGAGTAGGGCCTGAAGCTGTAGCGGCCGTCGGTTTAATTGCTCAGCCTGTTTTCCTAGCCCTGGCTCTTTTTATCGCCATTAATGTGGGAACAACAGCGGTCATCGCTCGGGCTGTAGGCGGCGGAAACATCAAAGAGGCTAATCGGGCAGCCGAACAGGCTTTTACCTTTAACGTGGTTTTATCCATCCTCGTTGTTGCCCTTATGATCCCTTTAACAGAGCCCATTCTTTTATTGATGGGAGCGGGACCGGAGGTTTTGGCTGATGGAATACCCTACGGGCAAATCATGTTCCTAACCATCCTTTTTTTTAGTTTATCGATGGGTCTGTCGGCGGCTTTAAGGGGTGCGGGGGATACGCGCACGCCCATGAAAATTAATGTACTCTCCAACCTGCTGGTGATTCTGGTTGGTTTTCCGTTAATCTATGGCCATTTGGGGTTGCCTGCTCTCGGTGTTGTGGGGGCAGGGGTGGCCACTTTGGCGTCCCGTGTAGCGGCTTGTATAGCGTTGTTATGGATCGTTTTTAAGGGAAAAAACATTTTTCGATTTGCCCCACAGCGTCTCGTCAAATTTGATAAGAATTTGATGAGACGGATCATCACCATCGGATTACCTGCGGCAGGGGAACAGCTGGTGCTGCGCGTAGGGCAATTAATTTTTACCAGAGTGGTCGCCCATTTAGGGACCATTGCCTTTGCGGCTCATCAAATCTGTTTTACGGTACTGGGGTTATCCTTTATGCCTGGCATGGCTTTTGCTGTTGCCGCCACAACTTTGGTGGGGCAAGGCTTAGGGGCTGGCCAGCCGGATTTGGCTGAACGTTTTGGATGGGAAACACGCCGTTTAGGAATGATCATTTCGGGGACAATGGGGTTGGCGTTTATCTTGTTTGCCCCCTATATCTTGATGATCTTTACGCCTGATCAAGAGGTGATTAACGAAGGGGTGAACGCCCTTAGAATTATTGGGTTTGTACAAGTGGCTCAATCAACTCAATTTATTTTGGCAGGAGCCCTGCGGGGAGCAGGGGATACCCGCTATCCCCTGTATACCATTTTAATTTGCGTTTGGGGTGTCCGGGTGCTGTTTGCCTTGCTGTTTGTATTTGGTTTAGGCTGGGGATTGGCGGGTGCATGGGCGGCTGTTGCTTTGGATCAGGTGCTTCGCTCATTTCTGATTTACCGTCGATTTAGAAATGGCCGTTGGAAATTGGCAAAGGTATAAAACCCCTTATTTATTGGAAGAGAGGGGGTTTGCCTTTGTTTTAGCTTGACGGGGCTCGGGCAGAATGCGGCTTAAATCAAGCACACGCTTAGGTTCCCATGTATCTGGATCGTTTGGATCGTATTGCTCCAAATAGTTGATCACCTCATTGGTCACCTGGGTAGGCGTTGAGGCCCCCGATGTGACGCCCACGATGTTTACTCCTTCTAACCATTCCCGCCTGATTTCCGTCACATCAGAGACCCGATGGGCGGGCGTTCCGGCTATTTCTTCAGAAACTTGGACCAATCGATTGGTATTGTTGCTTTTGGGATCACCCACCACAATGGTGAGATCGCATAGTTTGGCCTGTTCGGCCACTGCTTCCTGACGCACTTGAGTAGCCAGGCAGATTTCATTATTTAATTCGGCATGAGGAAACTTTTGAAGCACGGTATCCATAATCTCTTTAACATCCCATTGACTCATGGTGGTCTGGTTGGTCACCAAAATTTTATCAGCATCAAGCTGTAAGTTTTTAGCTTCTTCAACGGAGTCGATAAGGATCACATCATTCGGTGCCACTCCGATGGCGCCTTCCGGCTCAGGATGTCCTTTCTTTCCGATGTAGATCACTTTGTAGCCTTGGGACGCCTTTTCCTTAATCAAATCATGGGTTTTGGTTACATCAGGACAGGTAGCATCGATGATGGTTAATCCTTTTTCCTGGGCTAACTGACGCACCTCGGGAGAGACGCCATGGGCGGTAAAAATGACGGTCCCTTTTTCCACCTTTTTAATAATATCCAGTCGGTTAGGACCGTCTAGCGTGATCACCCCTTTTTCTTTAAAGGCGTCCACCACATGCTGGTTGTGAACAATCATGCCGATAATATAGATGGGTCTGGGCAATTGCGGATTATCAGCTGCGGCGCTGGCCAATTTCATGGCATCCACGACGCCGTAACAATAGCCTCGCGGAGAAATTTTGATCACTTTCATTTGAGGCACCCCTTTTATGTGTGTTGATCTCATGGTATCATGAATCGATCTGGGAAAAAAGAGTATTGCTTTATTACCTTTAGGCATGTTATAATGGTTAGCGCTCTTCAATCAGGGATGAAAGTGAGCCGGGCAATCGCAAGCAGTTTTTAGACTGCTTGAGGAAAGTCCGGGCACCACAGGGCAGGATGCCAGCTAACGGCTGGTCAGCGCGAGCTGAAGGATAGTGCCACAGAAACATAGACCGCCGATGGACGGCAGAGACTAACGTTCAGGCTCTGCTTGTCACAGGCAAGGGTGGAAGCGTGAGGTAAGAGCTCACGAGGCCAACTGGCAACTTTTGGCCTGGTAAACCCCATCCGGTGCAAGACCAAATAGGAAGTTGTTGACCAAACGGTCAACCGCTTTGGCCCGAAGCGTTCCGTGGTTGGTCGCTTGAGCTGTGCAGCGATGTACAGCCTAGATAGATGATTGCCACTCCAAAAGGTGGGAGGCCGTGGCCGTCTACACCACCTGGAGGACAGAACCCGGCTTATAGGCTCACTTTCATTCCCTTTCCAATAAATTAATTGCTTGTAAAATGGCTGCGGGTCATTTCGATGAGCAGAAGTTAAACATTATAAAAAGGCTTTCATCAGCAACATGCTGTATGAAAGCCTTAATTGTTAAAGTTAGATTTAATATTAAGTTGTCTTTAAGTTTATTCTGTTACAACCAACTTGGGAGTCAGCTCACGGTTGGAAAGTGAAGGTTGAATCACTTCAATCTCACCGGTTCCCCTGATGAGTTGGCGCGTATAATAATGGGTGGGCTTAAGGATATCCACCAAGTATTCAATGGCCACTTCAGGATTAATATGTTCGCCGCACGTGTAACAGTCTAGCGCTGCAAATCCTTTTTCAGGATAAGTATGGATGGAGAGATGACTTTCAGATAAAAGTACCAGCACGGTAGCCCCTTGTGGTTCAAACTGTTTCGATTGTACAGAAAGGACAGTTGCACCACAAGCTTCTGCAGCTTCAACAAGGTATTGCTTCAGTTTGTCAACCTTGTTTAGCAGATCAAAGTCTACGCCCCAAGTGTCCAATACAATGTGTCTTCCGAAAGTTGAGTATTCCATCTTTCGGTCCCCTCCCCTAGCTAATGATGAAAATCATAAGGCTAGGACCTACGTCATTCACTAAGAGGAGATGATCCTTGAGTGAATCCTGGTTCCTAATTGTTACAAAGAATAAGATATCACGTGCACGGTTATTGTGCAATAACTTTTTAAAATAATTTTTTCCTTAGTCCGCCCAATAAAAGATATTGCAAAATCAGGACAAACATTGTATACTATCACTTGTCCTCAAATATGCTTCGATTTCGTCACAAACAAGGTGACAGCAGGAATGACAAATAAGGCGGTGTAGCTCAGCTGGCTAGAGCGTACGGTTCATACCCGTAAGGTCGTGGGTTCGATCCCCTCCGCCGCCACCAAAGAATGGACCCTTAGCTCAGTTGGTAGAGCAGTCGGCTCATAACCGATCGGTCACAGGTTCGAGTCCTGTAGGGTCCACCATTGCGTTTGAGGAGGAGTACCCAAGTCTGGCTGAAGGGAGCGGTCTTGAAAACCGCCAGGGGCCTCACGGCCCGCGGGGGTTCGAATCCCTCCTCCTCCGCCATATTACTGTTCTTGCTCAGCAAACTTTACTTTCTCATTTAAGGTGATATACTTAAAGATGGCAAAGTTAACTGGTTCGTGGCCCGTTGGTGAAGTGGCTTAACACACCGGCCTTTCACGCCGGCATTCAGGGG
>CALFAC010000051.1 GCA_937927935.1 uncultured Bacillaceae bacterium | reverse complement strand
TTTAGAAAGATAACGGATTTACATTCAAACACTTACTTAAATTCCTTGGCCAGTACAGCCTGCAGGGCTTCTTCTTTCGTGCTGCCCGGCATTTCCTGGACAGGCAGCTGAGCCTCAAAGCTGGGCTTCGGCTCCCGATAAATCAGCCCTACAACCATTTCATCATGTTCATGCACCATATTCATGGCCTGACTCCAATTGGAGGGATCATAGTTCTCCACGGTATCCAGGTCGGTTAGCACTTCTTTGTACCATTGATAAGTGTGTTTCTTATCATAGGTGACGCAGGGACTAAACACGTTAATTAAGGCAAAGCCCTCATGTTCAATGCCCTCTTTAACCAGTCGGGTCAACTGTTTGATGTTGCTGGTAATCCCTTGGGCCACATAGGTGCAGCCGCTGGCCAATGCCAGGGAGATGGGATGGATAGGCTCCTCCACCGTACCGTATGGCGTACTGCCAGAAACATATCCTTTTTTACTGGTGGGTGAGGTTTGCCCTTTGGTGTTTCCATAGACGTTGTTGTGCATCACGATATAAGTGATGTTAATATTGCGCCGCATGGAATGGATTAAGTGGTTTAATCCAATACCATAACCATCCCCGTCACCCCCAGCGGCAATCACGGTCAACTCCGGATTGGCCAGCCGGATACCGGTCGCCACCGGCAGGGTGCGTCCATGCATGGAGTGAAAGCCATAGGAGTTGAAATAGGAGGTAATTTTCCCGGAACAGCCGATTCCGGAGACCAGCACCACATCTTTAGGTTGAAGGCCGAGGGAGGCAACCGCTTCCTGCATCGCTTTCAAAACGCCGTAATCTCCACATCCAGGACACCAAGTGGGTCTATCCTTTACGAAGTCTTTATAGGTAAGCATTGCTCTACCTCCTTCAAAAGTTCGGCGGGTCTAAAGGGAGTTCCATCGTATTTGGTAATGAGACGCAGACGATCCCGCACATCTAAGTCTACTTCCGAACGGATAAGCTGAGCCAGCTGTCCTTGATAGTTATGTTCCACCACAATAATGGTTTCACTGTTTTCAAGCACCTGCTTCACTTCCTTAGAGGGGAACGGCCACAGGCGACGAACCTGCAGATAGGTGAGCTCCGGTTTGCGGGCCAACACTTCCAGAATGGGACCGGTGGTGGAACCCATGCCGATGATTACGTGACGGGCGGAAGAGTGGCCATGCACTTTGATGGGTTCAAAGTCTTCGCCGCTCATGTTTTCAATTTTGCGCATCCGCTTTTCCACCATTTTGGCTCGCACTTCAGGCAATTCCACATCAATGCTGCCATCTTCATCATGCTCGTCCCCTGATGCTAGGAAGAGCAAGCCTTCCTGACCAGGAAAAGCCCGGGGAGAGATGCCATCTTCCGTAGCCAGATAACGTTTAAACGTTTCAGCCTGAGCCGGATCTGCCACTTTACCCCGATCGATTTTTATGTTTTTCAAATCAAAGGCGGCTTCCGGTACCGTCTGTTTGCGCAAGGCCAGATCTTGGTCAGAGGCAATCAGCACAGGGCATTGATATTTGTCAGCCATATTAAAGGCGGCGATCATGGCTTCAAAACTTTCCTGCACCGTTCCCGGGGCGATCACAATGCGCGGAAATTCCCCGTGGGAGCCGTAAATCAGGTGCTTCACGTCACTCTGTTCGTGCTTGGTGGGCTGACCAGCGCTAGGTCCTGGCCGTTGCGTATCGACGATAACGGCCGGTGTTTCCGTCATTCCCGCCAAACCTAAAGCTTCTGTCATCAGGGAAATTCCGGGCCCCGCGGTGGCGGTCATGGAACGAACACCGCTATAGTTGGCTCCAATCACCGCACAGAGGGCGGCAATCTCATCTTCCATCTGAATCAAACTGCCGCCAAAAGCGGGCAGGTAGCGCGCCAACCACTCCATAATATCGGAAGCCGGTGTAATGGGATAGCCGGCAAACACTTTACAATCGGCGGCCAAAGCGCCAAATGCCATCGCTTCGTTTCCAGACAAAAATAGCTGCGGTTCACCTTTTTCCGGTTGAACATCAAATTGGTAAGGATTCCCTAAGCGTTCATCTTCGTACTGATAACCGGTCTCAATCGCTTTGTGGTTCAGTTCAACCACTTTTTCCCCTTTGCTGCCAAAGCGATCAACAATCACCTGTTTGGCTGCATCCAGATTTAAGTTGAGCTGCTTCAGGACGATCCCCAGGGCGATCATGTTGCGAACAATGGGATTGCCCAAATCTCTAGCCATTTTTTGCAAGGGGACATCCACCAGCCGAACGGCATGACCCACCTCGGGTATCTCCTTTACCCGATCGGAGTCATACACGACAAGAGCTTGTTCAGCCGTCTCAGAGATGAGGCGATTAATGCTGTCCTGGTCAAAAGCCACCAAAACGTTCACTTCATCTCCCCTGGCAAAAACGGGACGGGCCGCCATATTCACTTCATAGGCGGTCTGACCGCCCACAATTACAGACGGGAACGTACGGAACGTATTGACATGTAATCCAGATTCTTTGGCGATATATCCTAACATTTCCCCTGTGGAGTCAATGCCTTCACCGGTTTTACCGCCAAATTTGACAAGCAAACTGTCCAGTTTAGTTTGCATGATCGAGTAGCCCTCCTTGTCCGATGGTAAACATGACGTTATGTGATAGCATGACGCTATGATCACTTTTCTACTCTCATCCCTTTAATGGTATTAAAATTAAAACAATAGTACAATACTATTATATCTATAAAAACGATAGGTATTATCTATGATCGAAATCAAGAAAAGGAGGATTAAGATGGAGCTGCGACTCCTTAAATATTTTCTGGTGGTGTGTGAGGAGCTCCATTTTACCCGAGCCGCAGAAAAATTGGGGATCAGCCAGCCCACCCTAAGCCAACAGATCAAATTGCTGGAAAATCGGCTGGATACACTTCTATTTCATCGCAATGGCAAAAAGGTGTCCCTCTCTCCGTCTGGAGAAATTGTGCGAGAGCATGCCCAACGTATTTTTTCCGAGTTGGATGCCATCTATGCGGAAATAAAAAAGTTGAAAGGCTTGGAGCGGGGCAGCTTAACGATCGGGTGTTCCGGCAACTATTTGGTTCAGGCCGCCGTTCTCTCCTTTTATGAACAATATCCCAACGTAAAGCTTTCCGTCCTTGATACCACCACGGAAAAGATCATCGATCAAGTGCTGAACAACAAGTTTGATTTGGGCATCGTCTACCTGCTCTTTGAACATGACCAGCTGGAAACGGTCCCCTTATTCCGTTCCCAATTTGTCCTGGTTGTCTCCACCCTCCATCCATTGGCCAGAAAGACGGCGGTTCAGCTGGAAGATTTGCAGTCTGTTCCCCTTTTTCTACTGCCTCACAATTTTTTTATTCGGCAGGTGATTCAAAACGCATGTATGGAAGCGGGGATACAGGTCAAGCCGGTGGTTGAACTGTCCGATATGTACGCCTTGGTTCAGCTGGCCGCCTTAAACAAAGGGGCCACCATTTTACCGGAAGTGTATATTCACAATTTAAATGATCCGCGCATCAAACCGATTCGGTTTGCCGATAATCTGCCCGCCATCGATGTGGGCCTCGTCTACCGCAAAGGACAGATGAAAACCAATACGGTGCTGCAGGTCTTTGTGGAACACCTTTTGACCAATAAATAAGGCACTGCTATTAAAAATCAAGCAGTGCCCCGTTTTCTTTTAACCATTGTTTACGCTGTCGGTAATCTGGCAAAATGGTCGCTACCAGATTCCAGAACGCTTTGGAGTGGTTCATATGCACCATATGGCACATTTCATGAACCACCACATAATCAACCACCTCTAATGGAGCCATCACCAACCGCCAGTTAAACAATAGACGCCGTTCGGATGTACAAGTGCCCCATCTCTTTTTTTGCTCTTTCACCTTAATGCTGGTCGGCTGCACATCAAAATAACGACTGTAAAACTGAATGCGCTCTGTAATCACCTCTAACCCTTTTTGGCGGTACCAGTTTTCCAACGCTTGGCGCAGCGCTTCTTTTTCCTGTACGGGAGCTGTCAGTATCAGCCGCTTGTCTTCCAGCGAGACGATCGGTTTCTTTAGGTCAGGGCTATGGATCACCTGCAACAGATAGCGCTGGCCCAATAACAGAAAAGGCTCCCCTGTCACAAAATGATGCACGATTTTTCTGGATTCCAGTTCTTGAATGGCAGCCAGCTTGTTTAAAATCCAGTCCCCTTTTTTCTGCACCAGCCGACTTAAGGTCTTTTCCCCTAAGCCATAAGGCGCCAGCACATTTACGACCCCAGGAGGGATCACTTGAATTTCCACTGTTTGCCGTTTGCGAAACTGTACCGTAAAGGGGATGGTGTGACCACCATGCTTGATCTTCAGCTTCATGCCTGATCGCCCATTTCCACTCAATTAAGCTGCTGCTCTTTTTTTAATTTGATTTAAGAACACACATTCGCATATAATAAGAACATAAGTTCCTATCTTGTTTCGGTAGAAGGAGGAAACCAGATATGCTTTCCGACGTTGAACGGAAAGTGTTGCGCATTATTGAAAATTATACCATAACAAGAGGAAAACCGCCCACCTTGCGCCAGTTATCCCGCTTTACCGGACGAAGGGAAACAGAAATCCGATCGATCCTGCAGCGCTTAAAACAATCGGGGGCATTAACCCTGAAGGGGCAGGACGGAGCAGGACGACTCAGAGTCGAAACGGAAAAACAGTCCATGGAGGAGATCCACACCTTTATCTGGTATGAGATGCATTAGCAAGTATTGACTTCTACTGTCTCTCAGTGGTGCATCGATCCACCCATTGTCATCATATTTCCAATTATTTTCCTTCCCTGAGTTGGGTATATTTAACCCCGCTCACCTTCAGTCTTAAAATATCTTCAATCAGATCGGCCAAATAAGCCCCGGCCTCCACGGGAGGAAGCCCTCCCTTATGAATGTTGGCAATCACGGTTCGATCCGATTCCACACTGTTTTGGTTGGGACGGTAAATCAAGTAGGCGCTGAGACTCTCCGCAGTGGCCAGCCCCGGCCGCTCGCCAATCAGGGAGATCACCACGTCACAGTTGACAATGGCGGCCACCTGATCCTGTACCCAGACGCGGCCCCGCTTGATAAAGACGGGCTGACCCAGGCTGATCTTTTTCAATTCCAAGCCTTGTATCAAAGCGGGAAGCAAATCTTTGATGTTGGCTTCTATAGCCGAAGAGCTGAGACCATCGGAGACGATAATTTGCACCTGTTTCCCCTTGGGGGCATGGGCTTTCAGCCACTTTTCCGATTCTTCCGACAGTCTTCTTCCTGAATCCAGATCCATAAGATACTGTTCCATGGTTTCAGCCTGAGTATGTAAAATGGGCAAACCCAGCTCCTCCAAAAAACGGGGACTTACTTCCTTAAAGACGGCATCATGGGCAGCCGCCTGATCGAGGCGAAACTGCAGGTAGCTTTTGGTTTTCATCCGGGTCCCTGCTCGCCCGATGCCAATCCGGGCGGGAGTCAGGCTGCGCGCTCTGGCCAAGACCTGTTCGTTGTGGGGGTGTTCAATGCCCCACTCCTTCTCTTCCGAAAAATAGATACAATCAGGATCTGTCGACTCAGGCGGTTCAGACAACCTCTCTGGATGGTGATCTTGCCGTAAAGCTGAGGCCGGTTTGTCGTGGCCCAGTTCCTTCAGAACCAGGCTGACGATATGTTCAACCTCCGGCCGATTCACATCCTTCATCATCTCCACCTCCCTTAATCAAAGATGGACAGATCGCCGGCCCTGTCGGTCAGTTTGCCATCTTCCATAATCCCCATTTTCTCCAACCATTTTTCAAATTCTCTCAGGGGTCTGAGGCCAAGCATCTCCCGCAAGCTGGCATCATCATGGTAACTGGTATCCTGATAGTTAAGCATCACATCATCTCCCGCCGGCAAGCCCATATAAAAATTGGCCCCGGCCACGGCGGTTAAGATACCGGCAATTTCTTGATCATTCTGATCGGCATACATATGGTTGGTATATGTTGGGGCAATGCCCATGGGCAAACCGTTCATTTTGCCCATAAACAGATCTTCCAGATCGGCCCGGATCACCTGCCTGCCGTCATACAGAATCTCCGGTCCAATAAACCCAGACACATTATTCACCATAAAAGGCTGCCAGTGCCGAGCATAACCATAGGTTCTGGACTCCAGGGTTTGCATATCCACTCCTTCATGGGCATCCAGGGAGACTTCCGATCCCTGGCCCGTTTCAAAGTACATCACATTGGGGCCGGTGGAGGTTCCTTTTTGAAGCATAAGGGCTCTTCCCTCATCCAGAATCTCCTTGGAAACACCAAACGCCTCGTTTGCCTTTTGGGTGCCGGCCAAACTTTGAAACATGAGGGCGATGGGTGCACCCTGTTCCAACGCTTTGATCTGGGTGGTGATGTGGGCCAAGACGCAATTTTGGGTGGGGATCTCCCATTTTTGGATAAAATCGTGGGTGATGGTTAAAAGGCGCTTCACATTATCCACGGTATCAATATTGGGATTGATGCCGATCACGGCATCCCCCGATCCGTAGGAAAGCCCCTCCTTAATGGAAGCCAAAATGCCTTCCGGATCATCGGAAGGGTGATTGGGCTGGCAGCGGAATGCCAGTCTGCCCGGCTCGCCGATCAATGTATTGCAGAAGGCCTGGTGCCGTATTTTTTGGGAAGCCAACACCAGGTCAATGCTGGACATTAATTTGGCCACGGCGGCAATCATCTCACTGGTTAAACCGCGGCTGATACGGGTCAACTCTGGCTGGCCCGTTTTACTGGAGAGAATATATTCCCTTAACTGGCCCACCGTCCAATGCTTGATCTCCCGATAAATGGACTGGTTCAAATCGTCATAGATCACCCGGGTCACCTCATCCTGTTCATAAGGGATGACCGGATGTTCGTAAATATCCTCCAGGGTTAGCTCGCTTAACACCACTTTGGCCGCCACCCGTTCCAGGGCGGACTCCGCCCCAATTTTGGCCATCGCATCCCCCGACTTGGGTTCACTGGCCTTGGCCAACACTTCTTTGACCGAAGAAAATTGAAAATGCTGATTTTTAATCACACAGCTTAATTTCATCCCCGACTTCTCTCCCCATTAAAAATGGTGCACCTGTTGATCAAGCTCACCTGATTTCAATGTCACCCAGTTTTCTTTTCATCTCTATCCCCTTTATTTGTCCCGATCCAGAACAGCCATCACCTTGCGCACCGATTGGGCCGATTTTTTTAAGGCCTGCTCCTCTTCTTCCGTTAAGGGCAGTTCAATAATCTTCTCCACTCCATTTCCCCCCAAAATGGTGGGCACTCCCAGGTAAAGATCATGAAAACCATATTCCCCTTCCAAGTAGGCCACCGCAGGCAAAATGCGCTTTTTATCCTTGATCATCGCTTCAGCCATTTCCACCAATGCGGCGGCAGGAGCAAAATAAGCGCTGCCACTCCCCAACAGATTGACGATCTCCCCGCCTCCTTTGCGGGTGCGTTCCACAATGGCGGACAGGCGCTCAGGGGGAAGCAAATGGGTTAAGGGAATGCCGCCCGCATAGGAGAAGCGGACCAAGGGCACCATATCATCCCCATGGCCCCCCAACACAAATCCGGATACATCTTCCACAGATACGCCTAATTCCTGGGCCACAAAGGTATTGAAGCGAGCTGTGTCCAACACTCCCGACTGGCCCATCACCCGATGTTTGGGAAAACCGGTGGTTTTATAGCAAACATACGTCATCACATCAACGGGATTGGACAACACTAAAACGATGCTTTCCGGAGCATATTGGACAATTTTTTCCGCCACTTCTTTCATGATCGCGGCATTGGTGTGAACCAAGTCATCGCGGCTCATGCCCGGTTTGCGGGCCACACCCGCCGTGACAATGACCAGTTGAGCGTCCCGGATCAGCCCATAATCGGATCCACCGGTGATGGAAACATTAAATTTTTGAACCGGTCCCGCTTCAAGCATGTCCAAAGCCTTCCCCTTAGTCGGATTTTCAGCCCGGGGAATGTCGATCAGGACCAGATCGCCCAGTTCCTTTTGGGCCAGCATCAAGGCTGTGATGGTTCCGGTATGGCCCGCACCAATGACAGCGACTTTGGGTCGTCTGAAGGCCATCATCTCCCCTCCCTTAACTGTTCTCATCTTTTGGCTCTTCTCTGCTATCCTTTTTCTTGCGTCCGGATCCCTTGTTTTCCCCTTGCTCTGGGGATGGTTCTTTGGCTGTTTGTTTGGTCTCTTTTTTAGAGGGCGCGCTTTCTTCCGCTGTTTGGCCGGCTTGATCCTCCCCTTGCTGGGTAACCCGTGTAGATTAGATCGGAAGAGCGTCGTGTAGGGAAAGAGTGTAGATCTCGGTGGTCG
>CALFAC010000050.1 GCA_937927935.1 uncultured Bacillaceae bacterium | reverse complement strand
CGGCCCGTTTTGTGGCCCGATACCGCTGTCTTTCCCTTCCACTATCCTCATCCTGTGACAGGGAAATGGTGGCAGCCTGCCAAAGAGGAGGGATGATAGATGCAGCGAGCCGATTATGGAATTATTTTTACGCCGGGACGACCGCCAGAGGAAGAGGGTTATCCCGGGTTTGGATATCGAACCTCTACTGAAAACGGCCTGTATATTGAACGGGATGTGGCGGTTCAGATGAGGGACGGCGCTCATATCTACATCGATATTTACCGCCCTGCCGATCGTCAAGATACGTCTCTGCCAGCCATCATCTCCTGGGGGCCGTATGGGAAGCATGTTACCAAGCGCATCTATCCCAACTCGGGGGTGAGGGAAGAGTGGATCTCTTCCTACACGCCTTTTGAAGGGCCTGACCCATTGTATTGGTGTCGTCACGGTTACGCCATTGTGGTGGCGGATCCCCGAGGCATGTGGTATTCCCAAGGAAATTATTTTCACGGGGACTTTGTCCATGAAGCCCCAGACCTTTATGATCTCATTGAATGGGTGGCCAGGCAGCCCTGGTCTAATGGGAAAGTGGGCATGTCGGGCGTTTCTTATCTCGCCCGCTGCCAATGGCTGGTTGCCGCCTTAAAGCCCCCTCATCTGGCGGCCATCAATCCGTGGGAAGGCTTTGTCGATATGTACCGGGTGATGGCTTACCACGGTGGTATTCGGGAAACCCATTTTATTTCCACAGCGGCCAAAAAAACCAACTTATCCCTCGGTTTAACGGAAGATATTGAACAGTCGGCCATCGCCCATCCCTTCTATGATGCCTATTGGGAAAGGAAGATGCCTCCGCTGGAAAAGATTGAGGTTCCCGCTTTTGTAGTGGCCAGTTGGAGTGATCACGGTTTGCACAGCCGAGGCACGCTGGAAGGATTTAAACGAATCGCTTCCAAGGAGAAATGGTTGGAAGTTCACGGACGTAAAAAATGGGAATATTACTACCAGCCTGAAAATGTGGAAAAGCTGCGCCAGTTTTTTGACTACTTTTTAAAAGGGATCAATAATGACTGGCCTAAAAAACCACGGGTCTGGTTAGAAGTGAGAGAGCGCTATTATGAAGGTTCCTTTCGGGCTGAACAAGAG
>CALFAC010000049.1 GCA_937927935.1 uncultured Bacillaceae bacterium | reverse complement strand
GATCCGGTAAAACAAAGTTTGCTCCCAATTTAACTGTTTAGCCCTCCACATTAAGAGAGCCGTAGCTAATAATAACAGCAAGGCAGATAGACGGTGGACAAAATGGATGATGGTAATGGTTGTCCACTCAGCAGGGATAATCCTACCGTTACATAACGGCCAGCCCACACATCCTCCCTGAGCTGAGGTGTGAGTGACAAGTGCACCCAAATAGACCACCACATAACTTAAAATAAACAGGCCTAGGACCGCCCATTTTAATCCATAAGAAAATGGTGCCGTCGGCAGTTGGTTTCGCCTGGACAGGTGAAACACAAAGACGGTTAATATAAATACAAATGCATAGGATAAGAGAGAGAAACCAAAGTGTAAAGCCATGACAGCGGCAGATTGACCAAAGACAACGGCTAGCGCGCCTAAAGCCGATTGTAGAATGAGAAAAAAGAGCGAACCAACGGCGGCAAAAATCACCTCTTTATTTTTTCTAAATACATAAGCGGCGATGATGGTAAATGAGATCACAAGTAAACCAACGATCCCAGTCACCAAACGGTGCGTATATTCAACCACCGTTTCAAAAGTGGGATTGTCTGGGAACAATTTACCATGGCATAAAGGCCAGTTTGGACCACACCCGTCCCCCGAGCCTGTCCTGGTTACGACCACTCCAGCCAGAATGACTACAAAGATCCCTATTGTCGCAAGGATGCCTAATACCTTTAAGTACCTGTTCTTCATTTTCTCACCTGTTTCGGGCATTTTAGTACCTGTTTTACGAAAAGATAATGATAGGCTAAACTATGATTAGACACTAAACCAATTATAATCCAATTACGGCCGGTTTGCTTTGGTTGAAAGGGTTTTTCAATTGTTTGTCACAATTGCTTATGATGCTGATTCAAACCCTATCTTATAATAGAGGCAGATAGGTAAAATGTTTGTCATCCCACCGTGTGCGTTGCTGGAAATATTTTTGATGGGGGAAATAAGATGGATAAAGTGATTAAAAGTGAAAGTGTTAATAAAGAGTACGTTGCCCATCACGTGATGGAACCAGGTCCGCTCTCTGATCGCAAACTAACTGGCACTTGGCGTGATTATATTACGGTAACCAAAGTGGGCATTATTTTAGGCAATATGATGACCGTTATCGCCGGTATGTGGCTGGCAGCAGGGGGCCTTGAAGGTTTAATCCAATTTTCGACTGTTAAGATTATCCTCACCTTACTGGGAACGGCATGTATCATCGCCTCAGGAACTTGTTTAAATAATTACATTGACCGAGATATTGACCAAATCATGATTCGAACCAAGAAGCGTCCCCTGGCCGAAGGTCGCCTGGAACCGCGCAACGTACTCTTAATGGGATATATTTTAGCCGTGTTGGGCACGCTGATGCTTCTTAATGTTAATCTAGTGGCCACCATCTCCGCCCTGCTGGGTCTGTTTATTTACGTCGTGGTCTATACCTTGTGGCTTAAGCGGTCTCACCACATCAATACTGTAGTGGGCGGTATTTCGGGAGCAATGCCACCAGTGATTGGCTGGACAGCTGTCACCGGCGCCATTGACCCTGGCGTCATCGTCTTTTTTGTGCTAATGTTCATCTGGCAGCCTCCCCATTTTCTGGCCCTGGCCGTCAGACGTCGTGACGATTATGAGGCCGCCGGCATTCCAATGCTTCCTGTGGTAAAAGGCGTGCCCATTGCTAAGCAGCAGATCGTCCTGTGGGTTGCTGCATTATTGCCCGCCAGCTTTTATTTGTACCTGGTGGCCCCTTTAAACCTCATTTATTTGGTCCTGGCTTTCCTCCTGGGGGGAGTGTGGTTAGCTGTAGCGTTAAAAGGCTTTAGAAAAATGGATGACACCAAATGGGCGACCACCAACTTCATGTGCTCATTGGTCTATCTGACTGGCATCAGCTTAGCTGTCGTAATAGGAACGATTTAAATTTAACTAAAACGAAACTTAACGTCAGGATGTAACTCCTCGTTTTACCACTTGTTATGAAGTTTTTAGTACAATTGCTAAAAATATACAAAGTGGCGTATCAAATTGTTTTAATTTGATGCGCCACTTTTTTATTTTGCGCCGTTCTGTAGATACGGTCATTTTTGTGACTAAAACAACCTGATTAAGGCGCAAGCTATAAGCAAGGGTTGTGAAACAATAAGGGAGGCTTTTGAGATGACGCGCTACCTTTTATGGGCGGGATCGTTATTGATCATCCTTTTATTTGCCTATGCTTTTTTTTCAGACGGAAGCGGTGATGGACCACACCTTTTTCAAGATGATCCTCAGCAAAACAAGGGGGATGCTCAAGTGAGTCAAGCTCAACTGGATGCTATTTTGGCCAAAGATCTTGCCTTAACCTCATCCCTCTTTATTCGTCAATTAAGCGATCCATTGAAACGATGGGCCAATTCCCCTGAGTCTGATGCAATCATTTTTCAAAAACTTGTCAAGGAAGTGGAGCAACATCCCCACATCTACGGGGCAGCTTTAGTGACGGAAGGAAAAATTGAATATCAAACAGAGGGGTTCCATAGCGAAGCATTGAACCAGTTGGATTTTCAATCTAGCCGGGATGAGCAGGCCGTCTATTCCAATCCATACAGCAGACAGGACCGTCTGTATATGCTGATTGCCTGGCCGAGAGGGAAGGGAAAATGGCTAGTGGGGGAGGCGGATTTGGACTTTATCAAGCGTTTTGTAGGTGATTTAGCCTCGGTGGCCGACGCCAATGGACATTTTTTTGTGGGTGGAAAAGAACCTGAGGTACAAGTGAAAGATAAAAAGCAGAAAACAGCAAGAAATGAAGAGAAAGTGCCTGAGTTGGGGTGGACCGTGGTGGTCCAATCTGAAGGAAAGCCGGACCAGGTTAAGAATCATTATCGTCAAGGTGAGGTATTGGTGCGCTTTAAGGATGGAATTCAGTTTGATCAATGGTTGAAGAACCATCCGGAATTTATCCTGGTTAAAAAAAATGGAACGTTTTATGTGTTGCGCCATCCCCATCAGTCTACAGAACAATTGATAAAAAGCTTGCAAAAGGATCCCCAGGTGAGCCATGTAGAACCCAACACCATTTTTACCAAACAGGAGATGGAACACAAGAAGTTGCCTAATGATGAATTTTTTAGGGAATATCAATGGAATTTAGCTCAGATTGGGGCTTTGGAAGGGTGGAAAATTAGCGAGGGGCGAGAAGACCTGATCATCGCCATCTTGGACACGGGGATTGATCCCCATCACCATGATCTAAAACAAAAAGTGATCCAAGGTTATAACGCCATTGATGATAACAACGACACAGAAGATAAGCATGGTCATGGCACGCATGTAGCTGGCATTGCGGCTGCCGTCACCAACAATTTAACTGGCATTGCCGGCCTTTCCTGGAAAAACAAAATTATGCCGGTTAAAGTGTTAAACCACGAAGGGGAAGGCGGACTGTATGAAGTGATCAATGGCATCTATTGGGCCACCGATCATGGAGCTAAGGTGATCAATCTAAGCTTAGGCGATGATCAACACTCCGATCTTCTCTATGAAGCCATCCGCTATGCCTATGAGCATGATGTGGTTCTGGTCGCTGCCTCTGGAAACGACAACGTGAGTGAGCCCATGTATCCGGCCGCCTATCCTGAGGTGTTAGCGGTGGGGGCAGTGAATCAGCGCAATGAAAAAGCTTCCTTCTCCAATTATGGGGATTATCTTGATGTGACCGCACCTGGTGAACATATTGCCGGCACATTTATCGATGGTCAATATGTTTTCATGTCAGGCACCTCCATGGCTGCTCCCCATGTGACCGGGCTGGTTGCGTTAATCCGGGCCCGTTTTCCAGAGCTAACCAATGAAGAGGTGATGAATTTGATTCGGCAAACAGCTGACGATATTGGCCAACCGGGCTATGATCCGTATTATGGTTACGGCGTTATTAATGTGTACAATGCTCTTAACCATGTGAGCCAAGGCAAGCCCATCCAATCCCTTCGGGCTCCTTCTGCCCCTCAATTTCGCGCTGAGAAAAAAGAGCCCGGCCCCTGGGCCGAGCTAAAATGGTGGGTGAATCAACTTTTTGATCAGAAGGGATAAAAGTTATTCCATAGGCACCTGGGGGATAATACGGCCGTCAATCCGTTCGAAAATATCCTCCAGGTCTCTTCCTGTTATGGTTAAGCCATGATTTTTCAAACCGACTACGGTTTGAGAGGGATTGTCCGACTCCCGGACAATCTGGGCCACCGTTTTGGCCAATTCTAGCGTACCGCATGGATAGTTGATCTCGGTCGCTTTCACTCCATCCATCCAAGCATGAACATGGACAATGGCTCCCACTTCAGGATGTTCTCTATAAATCATCCAGTGTTCGATGGCATCGACAGAAGCTCGCCTCGGTTGAATATGGGGCGGGACGCTGATGCGCATGCCCTTAGCCTCTTCATCATAATCTTTGATCAACAAAATGTCCTGACCAATGGTTTTAAGCTGCGCTTTGTTAACCCCACTGGCACTCATCCAAAAAGTTTTTTCGTCTCTGCGCGTGCTTAAATTGCCGTAGCTGAGCCCTCCGATACCGTACAGTTTTTGAATATGGCGCATATCCCGCTCAGACAGATACTCCTCAATGGGAAAAGGGGCAGGCAGCAAATTCATTTCATCCAGCTTTTTACCAGCCCAGTACATCTGCTCTGTCCGATAGTCGCCGTCCCACAGCGATTCAGGTAAGTCTTTATCAAAAAAGTTGTCAATGATTAAATTGGAGGAGGCCAACGGTTCCAAACGTTTATAGATCAAATGGAAGAACTCTTCCTCGTCACCCCCTGGCCGATGGGTTAAGCAATAGCAGCCCTGTTCAGGGGTAATAAAATTAACTTTGGTTAACTGATCTTCGTGAGTGATGCAAACCAGGTGGTTGGACAGAGTCCTCACCAGGTAGGGATAAGCCGCTCTAAATAAAGGTTCTCCTTGTTCAGGAGATTCATCCAATTCTATAATTGATACCACAAATGTCCCTTGTGCTTGCCGTCTGAAGGGACGGGGTTTTTCCAAATCAGCCAGATTAAATACAAGATTAACATCTGGCTGAGCCTCTTGTACGTAACGATAGCCGTGTTTTTCAAACAAAGCTTTAACCCCATTCATAAACCATTCCACAAAGGGGCTAGAGTATGTACCCACAATCGTAAAAGTTCTCATAAGGAAACCTCCTTAGTGTTAGACAAAACCCTTGCTTCTCTCCTTATAGTATAATTATGACCCTGAATGTCTCACTTGACAAGCAACATCTTTATTTCTTGACAGAACAAGCTCCGATGGATACAGTCGTAAAAGATTAACTATGGTGACTAGGGAGGAGTTATTATGCTAAACCATTCCGTCTGTTTTATCGGCGCAGGGGCCATGGCGGAAGCCATTATTGAAGGGTTGATAAAAAAGAAGACACTTTCACCCCAGCAGATTGCTGTTGTTAATAAAAGTAATCGCCATCGTCTGGAAGCTTTAGGGGCAAAATATGGTGTCGTGGCCGATCCTGAGCGTAAAAACGAACTAATCCATCAAGCAGACATTCTCATTTTAGCCATGAAACCGAAAGATGTGCGTGCCTCCTTAACTGAGATTAAACCGTTTACTCATCACCGTCAAATTATTATTTCCGTTGTGGCTGGCATGGCCACTCAATTGATTACAGAATTGTTAGGCCATTCTGCCCCCGTTATTCGCACCATGCCAAATACATCCGCAAGAATAGGCTTATCGGCAACAGCCGTTGCACCTGGTGCCTATGCCCAAGAGGAGCATCTTCAGATTGCTAACACCATTTTGGAGTCGATTGGAGAAGTTTTTCTTGTTGAGGAAGAACTTTTAGATGGTATAACCGGCTTATCTGGAAGCGGACCCGCCTACATTTATTATTTCGTGGAAGCCATGATCAAGGGAGGGATGGATGTGGGCTTAAGTGCCGAACAAGCCTATCGACTAAGCCTTCAAACCCTGGTTGGGGCCGCCATGATGTTAAAGTTGACAGGTGAAAACCCTTCTCAGCTGAGGGAACAGGTGACCAGTCCCAATGGCACCACGGCCAAAGGACTATCCGTACTCCAATCCTATCGGTTTGAGGAGGCTATCCGCGCAGCCATTCACCAAGCGGCTGAGCGATCCAAAGAATTAGGCCGGCAGCTTTAAAGCTCATTTTGGGCTTAAATAAGAAGATTAGAACCCTTTTAGGCCATCGTCATATATTGTATAGGGGAGCTTTAAAGCCGACGGAGTGAGGTGAAAGGATGGCTGTTGTTCAAGCAAACGAAAATGATGTTAGATTACTGGCCCGCCTGATGCGTGCAGAGGCTGAAGGCGACGGGGAACTGGGCATGCTCTTGGTGGGAAACGTTTGTATCAACCGGGTTCGGGCTCGCTGCCTTGATTTCATTAACATAAGCACCATCGAGCAAATGGTGTTTCAATCCCCCGGCGGTTTTGAAGCCGTACATTATCCCTACTTTTATCAGCGCGCCAGGGAAAGAGATATTCGCTTAGCCCGCCGCGTCATCAACGGGGAACGCTTTCATCCGGCGGAATTTTGCCTCTGGTTTTTCAGACCGAATGGGTCGTGCCCTGCACAATGGTTTGGTTGGAACACGGGCCGTTACAAATCACATTGTTTTTATGCGCCAACACCGTCCGAATGCCCTAGTGTCTATGAGACTTATTAGTTGGTACACATCGTATGTAATGGGGAGGAATGGTATATGTTTGATCAATGGCATGAGAATAGGCAGCAACAGCCACCCGTAGCCGGTCAGCCTTATCAGCCCGCACCTGGAATAGCACAGCCACCGTATTATGATCCGGCTCAGTTTCCCATGGCATCACCTCAAGGGCTGATTCCAGTCGAAATGTCTTTTATAGAAAATATACTCAGATTAAACAGGGGAAGAATGGGCACGTTCTATTTTACCTATGAAAACAATCCCGAATGGCCAGCGGTGGTTTACCGCGGACGAATTGAAGAGGCGGGGCGGGATCATCTGATCATATATAATCCTGAAACCAATAAAAGTTACCTGCTTCTCATGGTTAACCTGGATTATGTGGAGTTTGATGGTCCAATCGAATATATTCCCATCTCACCTTTAACTCCTGATTCTCAGCGCCAGTCTTTTAGCCCATATTCCAGCCCATATCCCCTGCATTATTAACTTATATATCTTAACTGTTTTAACCGTTGCGATTCTCTCCGAGATAGCAGCGGTTTTTATTTTTTCCTGTTACGATTTCATGGTATCATTAGGTAAAAACAGCTTAGCGGCAAGGAGGCCACATCATGAAAACAACACTCACCTTTGAAGCCAAACAAGAAGGCTTTGGCTTTACCATCCAATTGCCCTATGGAACATTACATATTTCTTCTGACGAACAGTATGGTTACCGGCCCTATCAGCTGTTGGTCTCATCAGTAGCGGCCTGCAGCGGCAGCACTTTGCGCAAAATCTTAAATAAACAGCGCATCCCCCTTGAAGATATGCGCATTGTGACGGAAGTGGTTAAAAATGATGAGGGAGCACAAGAAATTGAAAAAATTCATATGCACTTTGAGTTAATCGGGCCTGACTTGAAACCTGAAAAAATTGAAAAAGCGTTAGCTTTAACCCGTAAGTATTGTTCCATGGTCCAATCGGTTAACAAAAACATTCAAGTGACGGAAAGCTATACCATACTGTCCCAACCGTCCACATCAGCATAATCCGCTTGCTCAAATGTCTCAGGACTGGTTGATGGAGAGCAATTTGGCCAGTTCTTGCTTTGTTTCGGCTGTACCCAACTGATACACATGTTGATAAAGGGTATTTAGCTGATCCTCATAAGCCTGATTGTGGGCATTGGCTTCCTCATCCTGATAGGGAAGGAACGCATCAAAAAAGATGTTATGGTCTTGAGCGGACAATTTAGCCATCAGATTGCGCAGTTCGGCCAGCTCCACATCAGTGGCTTCAATTTCAAAAGAGAAGGTGCCAGGGTCAGGGTAATCTAAAATCTCCCTGGTGACCGGATGAACATAATACCTTTTTTTCTCCATAACCATAGCTCCTTTACTCTTTATTTGTTGAGTGTCCCTCAACTCAGCCCGTTTATTCAATTGGCAAAAAATCCATTCCCCATGAAACATTTGATTTTAGCGTGTATATAACATAAAATAACGGTAGTTTAAGCCAAGCTTTAGTTGTCAAGAAGGAGGATTTGGCTATGAAACTAAAAATTGGTCTTTTGGCTTTAATTTTTTGCCTTTTTATGCTTCCGATGGCAGCCGGAGCAGAAAGCGGAGCCCAAACGGAAGAAGCCGGCTTCACTTTTACCGATATCAGCATCATCATTATGATTATTATCGTCACCATCTATTTTGCTGCCCTGTTTGTTAAAGAATGGAGACAGGTAAGATAACACCGGCCAGACCAATGCATCCCGCCAAGGGGGGATTTGATTGCGCATTGTCTCCATCGAGCCAACACCCAGTCCCCATACCATGAAACTAAATTTGGATGCCACTTTGCCAGAGGGGGTATCCCATCATTTTTCAGAAGATCAGTTGGAAAATGCTCCCCAACACATTAAGAAGTTGCTTTCTATAGAAGGGATACGCTCAGTTTATCAAGTGAGCGATTTCATTTCTATTAGCCGTCATCCACAATATGATTGGCGAACCATTTTGCCCCAGGTGGCTCACCTGTTTGGCGATTCAGATGTCGACATCGAAGGAATGGTACAATCCTTCTCAGCCGATACCGATTCTGAACTGACCGGCGTCCATGTTTACGTTCAGACTGTAAAAGGGATACCCATGCAAATCAAACTGATGACTTTAAGTCAGGAAAAACGGTATCCATTACCTGAACGTTTTATGGATGCGGCCCAAAAAGTGCAAAAATCGGTTGATAACCTGCTGACCGCCCGGCAATGGGAGGAATATGGCGTTCGGTACGGATCTTTTGATGAGATCGGTCGACAGGTGGCTGAAGAGATTGATGCCGTCTATGATCAACAACGCTTAAATCAACTGGTTCAACAAGCATTGGCTGGCCAAGATGCTTCCGAAGAAACAATCTCCTCTGAGCAAGTCAACACCTTGCTTTCTGATCCTGACTGGAAAAAACGTTTTGCCGCATTAGAACAGTTAAAATTGACAGAGGATGATTTGCCTGTTCTTCAAAAAGCGCTTAATGACCCCCAGGTTGCAATCCGCCGCCTGGCCACCGCTTACCTGGGTGAACTGGGCAGTTCCTTGGGAAGTGACAAAGTGCTTCCTCTGTTAATCAAAGCCTTAGAGGACGAATCGCCTATTGTACGGCGAACAGCCGGGGACGCCCTATCTGATTTGGGGGATATTAGAGCTCAAGAGGCGATGATCGATGCCTTAAGTGACGAACATAAAATTGTTCGCTGGCGAGCAGCCCGATTTATGTATGAAGTGGGTGATGAAAGGGCCATCCCCGCCTTGCGGCGCGCCTTAAACGATCCCGAGTTTGAAATCAGTCTGCAGGCCAAACTGGCCTTGGAACGTATTGAGAAAGGGACGAAAGCGGAAGGAACCGTATGGCAGCAAATTGCTCGCCACACCAATCGGATGAAAGAAAAAGAGTAATTACTGGTGCTGTATATATCATAAGCGACTCTCGGTAAACAATGTACAAAAAAGCCTTCTCCCTGAATGAGAGAAGGCTT